>DIWI01000078.1 GCA_002428415.1 Clostridiaceae bacterium UBA6110 | reverse complement strand
TAGCCGGTGACGAGCTTGACCAGTCTATAGTTGCCTACATCAAGAGGGAATACAACCTGATGATAGGTGAGAGGACATCAGAAAACATCAAGATGACCATCGGTTCCGCATTCAAGGTGGAAGGAACTGAAGAGGGCGTCATGGATGTAAAGGGAAGGGACCTGGTAACAGGACTTCCAAAAGTAATACAGGTTACTGAGGCTCAGATACGGGAAGCCCTTCACGAGCCGATAAGCGACATCATAGATGCAATAAAGACAACTCTCGAGAAGACCCCGCCTGAGCTTGCTGCAGATATCATGGACCAGGGTATAATGCTTGCAGGTGGAGGTGCGCTTCTTAAGGGACTTGGAGAACTCATAACCCATGAGACCCACATGCCAGTAATGATTGCCGATGCTCCTCTCGACTGTGTGGTCCTTGGCGCCGGCAAGGCTTTGGACAACTTCGACAAGATTTCAAGATGAATCGGATAATTGCACTTTTCAGGAACAGGCTGGCATCGAGAATTATCTCGGCGTCAGCCATCCTTTTAATACTAATGGGAACAACCGTATATAGCGACCGTAAGACACTGATTGAGAGCGGAGCCGGTGCGGCTTTAGGTCCGGTTCAGATGGTCATGTATTCGGCAAATAAGAGACTTGAAACACTGATTGACTTTTTTCTCCGTTATGAGGACATCAAGGTGGAAAATGCTCAGCTTTCAAAGTCAAATACCGAGCTCGAAGCAAAGCTCAGGGAATATGAGATGATGAAAACCGAGAATGAGTCGCTGAAGTCCATGTTTTCCTTCAAGGACAGAAGGGCAGAATATGATTATCTTGGCGTGAACATAATCAACGTAACAGGAAGCGGTATCATCACTGCGTATACGATCGACAGAGGCTCAAGCGACGGAATAATGAAGGGTATGGCTGTTATGTCACCGGATGGCATAGTGGGGCAGGTCACAGAGGTATCAGGAACCTTCTCCATAATCGAGACCATATCCAGCGAGAATATCTCCATACATGTGAAGGTAGTTGAAACAAGCGAAAACTCCGGTATCCTCCAGGGTCAGCGCGGCGCGGGTAACGAGCAATTGGCAAAGGTTACATATCTGCCTGCGGATTCATTGGTCAAGGCCGGCGACAGCATAGTTACCAGCGGACTTGGCGGATTTTATCCTCCCGACATATATGTGGGTGAGGTTGTTTCAGTTGCTGAGGACAAGGGAAAGCTCATGATGACAGCAGTAGTAAAGCCTGCTGTAGATTTCGACAGGGCTGAGAAGCTCTATATAATCGTGCCTAAGACACCAGGGGAGGTTGAGTATTAATGAGACTGGCAATACTCTCACTCATCTCCCTTGCGCTGTTTCTGCTTGACATGACCCTAATTCCATTTTTTAGCGCATGGGGAGCCTATGGCAGCCTTCTGTTCACCTTCGGTTCAATCTTCTCAGTTCAGGGTGACTTTGATGATGCTTTTCTTATGGCGCTTGTTACGGGCTTCCTCCAGGACATTTTCTTCCCGTATGCCTTCGGGATGAACATGCTGCTCAACCTTTTCATATTCCTTGGTTTATCAAAGATCGGCACATCCTTGAAGGAAGGCAGACATTCAGCAGAAGTCATGTTCTCAACGGGTGGTGCACTGATCAAGAGTCTGGTGATGTTTTCACTACTCTCATTATTCGGATTCGGGACAAATGCCTTCAGCATCCCGGTAGCAGGAATACATACGCTTATATTCGCACTTCTGATGCACGGAAGCATCGTTTCTTTGCGGCGTGTGCCATATATGAAAAAAGAGTGGAAATTCTAAAAGATCCTTGGGCACAAGGATTTTTACTTTTTTATGCCATCTTTCGCTATAGCATTATTTCGCTGATTCTTATAGAATAGGAGTTGAGCGTTAAATCGCAGCATTGACGGAGGTTGAAATGGGGATCGACAGACTTCAGATAAAGGGAAACAGGAAGGGACTGAACCTTCTTATCAATCTAATGGAATTCAGCTCCATGGAGGAGCTTGCTGACGCAATCAGACAGAAGATGGAGCCGCTTCGGAAATTTTATGACGGAAATGCCATGTTTGTAACGACATATCCGATCAGGCTGAAGGACCAGGAGATGGACTATCTCAGACAGTCTCTCATGGGAGAGCTTAACATCCCTAGCATACAGTTTGAAGAATCAAACAGGCGAGAGGACCTTCCAAAGGTATTCAAAGGTATAAGTGAAGGACAGACCAAATTCATCACAAAGAGCCTCAGAGGAGGAGCCCTGGTGGACTACCCGGGAAACGTAGTGGTGGTTGGTGATGTCCACATCGGTGCCGAGATACATGCCGAAGGGAACATAATCATCATGGGACAGTTAAAAGGCAGGGTATTTGCAGGTTCATCAGGAAACGAGGATGCCATCATAGCAGCCATAGGAATGACGCCAGCGCTTCTTTCGATAGCGGGTATATTCGCAAGACCCCCCGAGTCGAACAAGACCAGCTATCCTGAAGTGGCAAAGCTAAAGGATGGCGCCATTTATGTTGAACCTTACAATCCGGGAAAATTCATCATCTAAGTTCAAAGGAGAGAATGAAAACATGGCAGAATCAATTGTAATAACCTCAGGAAAGGGCGGAGTCGGAAAAACTACGACTACAGCCAATATCGGAACTGCTCTTGCACAGATGGGGAAGAAGGTAGTCGTAATAGATGGAGACACAGGACTCAGGAACCTTGATGTTCTGATGGGTCTCGAGAACAGGATCGTCTACACCATGATCGACTATTTTGACGGCAGGTGCAAGCTCAAGCAGGCACTTATAAAGGACAAAAGGCTTCCAAACCTTTGTCTTTTGCCTACTGCACAGACAAAGGACAAGAACGATATTTCAACTGATCAGATGATAGGACTTGTCAATGACCTGAGGGAAGAGTTTGATTATATACTCATCGACTGCCCGGCTGGAATAGAGCAGGGATTCGAGAACTCAATAGCAGCAGCTGACAGCGCAATAATCGTGGTCAATCCTGAAGTCACATCCGTAAGGGATGCAGACAGGGTCATCGGAAAGCTGGATGCCAAGGGAATTGAGAACCACAGGGTTATAATAAACAGGCTTAACTACGAAATGACAGAGAACGGCGACATGCTTAACATAGAGGACATACTGGAGATACTTTCAGTAAAGCTTCTTGGAGTGGTTCCTGATGACAGGAGCATAACAGTATCCACAAACAAGGGCGAGCCTATAGTGCTCGTGGAAGGCACCAGGGCAGGAACCGCTTTCCTCAACATAGCCAAGAGAATTTCCGGGGAAGATGTTCCGCTGCTTGACCTTAAGCCTGAGGAAGAGAGCTTCCTCACAAAGCTGTCGAAGCTTTTCAAAAAGAGATAGGGGGGCGGGAGAATGGATATTTTTAGTTTCTTCAAGAAAAAGACAGGTTCCAAGGAGGTTGCAAAGGACAGGCTGAAGCTGATACTTATGCATGACAGAGGAGACGTATCTCCTGAGCTTCTCGAGAACATAAAGAACGAGATCATGGATGTACTCAGGAAGTATGTGGAGATCGATGCCGACATGGAGCTCCAGATGACAACCACCGAGACAGAGTATGGCTCAGTACCGGCACTCGTCGCCAACATTCCAATCAAGAAGATGAGGCAGGGCTGATCAGGTATTCTTTAATACTAAGTTAAGGGTCCTTTAATTGCGAAAAGATGCTGTATGGTTTAGAATTATGCTATTGACCTGCAGCATCTTATTTTTTTGGAGAATAATATGAATTTTTTAAGATCGTTCATGATAGACAAGAAGCAGCTTCGTGAGATAGACCTGGGAATACTGATCCCCGCGGTCGCCATACTCATGTTTGGCGCTTACAACATTTATAGGGCTACCTATGAGACATCAGGAATATATTATGCCAGACTTCAGCTGACGTGGCTCCTGGTTTCACTCTTTGTTGTTTATGTAATACTTCTTTTGGATTACAGGATGATATACAAGATTGTCGAAATCCTCTACTGGATCACAATCGCATTGCTTCTTGTGGTACTTGCAACTTCAAAGGTAAAGGGTGCCGCCGGATGGTTCTCCATCGGTCAAAGGGGTCTCCAGCCAGCTGAATTTGCCAAGCTGACCACGATGATGATGCTGGGAAAAAGGCTCCAGAAGACCGATGGAGATGTCAATACCGTAAGGGGCTTTGTCACAACTGCCATTTATGCCCTCATTCCGATGGTTCTCATGATGCTTCAGCCTGATATGGGACTCACAATGGTAACCTTCTTCATAACCCTTGGAATATTCTTTTCAGTTGGGCTGTCGATGAAGGTAATTGGAAGCGGGTTCGGCTTCATTGCAGCTGCAGTAATTTTCGTCCTCAATACGAATTTTCTGCCAAGCCACTGGAAAGCCCGGCTTTCATCGTTCCTATACCAGGAGGGTTCTGACCTGGGGATAAACTATCAGCTTTCACAGAGCATCATCGCCATAGGGTCAGGGAAACTGACAGGCTCAGAAACCGCAGGGTTCTACAGGAGAGTCCCTGAAAACCACACTGATTTCATTTTCTCTGTAATATCGGAAAACTTCGGTCTTGCAGGAGGGCTCTTTCTTCTCGCACTGTACGGCTATATGATGTACAGGATGATAAGGATAGCCAAGACAACAGAGGACCTTTTCGGAAGATGCATAGCGGTTGGAGTTTTCTCGATCTTCCTGTTCTCGATACTTCAGAATATTGGAATGACCATGGGACTCATGCCTATTTCCGGCATAACCCTGCCACTTGTGTCATATGGGGGAAGCTCAGTCCTTACTACCTTCATTGCACTTGGAATGGTGCTTAATGTGGGGATGAAGAGAAAGACTACCTTATTCTAAGTCTTATTGGAGGTTGTAATTTGAAGGAGATATTCATAGAGGACAGCTGGACCAGAAGAATAGCTGTCAAGGAAGACGGCGTTCTGACAGAATGCCATTTTGAGGAGAAGGACAAGGGAATACTTCCCGGGAACCTTATCCTTGGTGTAGTGAAGAATACGGTAACTTCACTCAGCTCTGTCTTCATCGATATCGGTGATGTGAAGAACGCGTACATGTTCGTCCAGGACAAGGCAAGGCTGAAGGACTTCAGGGAAGGACAGGGTATACTCGTCGAGGTGCTGAAGGAAAAATCCGGAGGCAAAGGAGCCAAGGTTACTGACAAGGTCTCCATTGCAGGAAAATATATCGTCCTTTCAATCGGAAAAGGAATCACATATTCTCAAAAGATTGACCCGGAGGCACTGTTTGCAAAGCATGGGAACCTGAAGACTGTTGATGGCTACAGGGTGCTCTACAGGGAAGCTTCACTTGAAGCCTCAAGGGAGGATGTTCTTGAGGAAGCACAGGAACTGAAGGCTGCTTTTGATGAAGCACTCAGGAAAGCTGAGAATGGTATCGGACCACGGAAGATATACGGAGATGAATCAGTGCTTGGCAGAGTCATACGGGACAATTTCACGGATTTGAACCTTGTCTATGTTGACACTGAAGAAACCAGGGAACACCTTAAAAGTGAATTTTCTCTTCCGTCCCTTCTTCACAGGGATCCGCAGGGCCTTTTCGACTTCTACGGAATTGAGAAGGAGATAGTAAAGCTTCTTAACCCTAAGGTTACACTTGCAGGAGGCGGAAACCTCGTAATCGAAAGCACAGAGGCAATGCATGTCATCGACGTCAACAGTGCCAAAAAGCAAGGCAAGGGGAGCCGTGAGGATTCATCACTGGAGCTGAATCTTGCAGCTGCAGCGGAAGCTGTCAGGCAGATACGTCTCAGGAACCTTTTTGGTATAATATCTATCGATTTCGTAGATATGAAGGATGATGAAAGCAAAAAAGTGCTTCTTCAGAAAGTCACTGATGAGCTGAGGAAAGACCACAGCAAGGCTACCGCCTACCCTCTTACAGAACTTGGTATAATGCAGATTGCAAGAAGAGGAAGGGGACTAAGTGTCAGGAGCCACATCAGCGAAAAATGTCCCTGCTGCGGATCAAGCCAGCTTCTTTCCCTGGAATACACTCTCTGGCTCATCAGGAATGAGCTGAAAAGAGAACTGAAGTCAGCAGATGTAAGGGATTTCCATATCGGACTGAATGAAAGGTTCAGGGTGAGGATTGAAGCAGATATCAGAGGCTTCATAGACAGAATCGATGCAGGCGACAGGAGAATCTATCTGACATTCTCAGGAACACATGAGCAATTTCTTCTGGAACCCCTCATATTCGGAACTCAGGTCAGGGATAAGGAGAAACATCTGATAAATCCGTAATTTTTACTTTACATATATTAGGCACTGATGGTACAATACCTTGTAGGCCGCACAGAAGAGGTTTTAAAAAGCATGCTTACCTCGATGGCGAGTACTGGTATGAGGAGGTGGAAAGTTTTATGTTCGCAGTTTTGAAGACAGGTGGAAAGCAATACAGAGTATCCGAAGGCGACGTCATATACGTTGAGAAGCTCATCGCTGATGTTGATTCAACAGTTGAGCTTACTGATGTCCTTGCAGTCACAACAGCAGAAGGAGAGCTCAAGGTAGGCGCTCCGGTTGTAGACGGTGCAAAGGTAGTTGCCAAGGTTGTAGCCCAGGACAAGGCAAAGAAAGTTATTGTATTCAAATACAAGCCAAAGAAGGACTACAGAAAGAAGCAGGGTCACAGACAGCCATACACTAAGCTCCTGATCGAGAAGATCGAAGCGTAATATGTTGGAGGCTAGATTCCTGAGAAGATCCGGAATGCTCATATCCTTCACTTTCGAAGGGCATGCAGACTACGGAAATTATGGAGAAGACATAGTCTGCGCTGCGGCTACGGCCCAGTGCATGATGATCTACAATGGGATCGATGAAATCCTTAAGATACCAAACAGGCTTGACATGAGACAGGATGGAGGCTATTTCTCGATGAGCATCGACAAAGCAAATGATGCTGAAAAGGAAAAGGCCCAGGTACTTCTTGAGACTCTCAGGCTGGGTATGCAGGCGATTGAAGCCCAATACGAAGATCATATCAAGATAATCGAAGAGGAGGTGTAACCATGCTTATAATGAACCTTCAGTTCTTCGCGCACAAGGTGGGCGGAGGTAGTACAAGAAACGGAAGAGACTCGCAGTCAAAGAGACTCGGCGTTAAGTCAGCCGACGGACAATTTGTACTTGCAGGAAACATACTGGTAAGGCAGAGAGGGACTAAGATCCATCCCGGTACCAATGTTGGAATAGGCAAAGATGATACTTTGTTCGCTAAGATCGATGGTGTCGTAAGATACGAGAGACTTGGCAAGGACAAGAAGAAAGCTAGCGTTTACCAGGTAGAGCTGGAAGCAATAGCTGAATAATCGTATTTTCAACCTGCTGAATAGGCAGGTTTTCTTTTACCCTTCATTTGGGTATAATTGAACTGATGCAAGCTTTATGGCAGAAACCCTGCCGGAAAATACAGGCGGTGAAAAAATGAACATGTTTATAGACATAGCTGACATATACCTTAAGAGCGGCAGGGGCGGAAACGGCTCGGTTTCCTTCAGGAGAGAGAAATACGTTCCCCTCGGAGGACCAGATGGAGGAGACGGCGGAAAAGGCGGAGATGTCATATTCCAGGTCGATCCCGATATGACTACACTCCTTGATTTCAAATACAAGAGGAAGTATGTTGCCGAGGATGGAATAAGCGGCGGTGCTTCAAGGTGCTACGGAAGGGCAGGAGAGAACCTGGTCATAAAGGTTCCCATGGGAACAGTTCTCAAAGACAAGGAAACCGGAAAGATAATTGCGGACCTTTCAAAGAGAGACAGCAGGATCACTGTGCTTAGAGGCGGAAGGGGCGGAAAAGGAAACGCAAAGTTCGCTACCCCGACAAGGCAGGCGCCTGATTTCGCAGAGCCTGGCATGCCTGCTGAAGACAGGACTGTAACTCTTGAGCTGAAACTCCTTGCTGATGTGGGACTCCTCGGATTCCCTAACGTAGGAAAGTCTACTCTGCTTTCAAAGGTGACAAAGGCTACCCCTAAGATCGCAAACTACCACTTCACGACACTTACTCCGAATCTCGGTGTTGTAAGCCTTCAGGGAATCAATCCATTCGTAATAGCTGACATACCGGGACTTATTGAAGGTGCAGCTGAAGGTGTAGGACTTGGAATCGCATTCCTGAGGCACATCGAGAGAACAAGGCTTCTTGTTCATGTAATTGACATTTCCGGACTTGAAGGCAGGGACCCTTATGAGGATTTCCTGATGATCAACGAAGAGCTGAAAAAATATGACGAGCGTCTTGCTTCAAGGCCGCAGATAATTGCAATGAACAAGTCTGACCTGGTATACGAAGATAGCATATTCGAAGATTTCGCAGAAAAGGTCGCAAAGCTCGGCTACACTGATATTTACAGGATTTCAGGAGCAACCGGAGCCGGAGTTGATGATCTGCTGAAGGCATGTGCTAAAAAGCTTTCCGAGATACCGGTTGAAGAGACATTGTACACGTTGGACGACTTCTTCATACCTGAAGATAAGCATTTCACCTACGAGATCAATGTGGATGAAGATGGCGTGTTCGTAATCTCCGGATCCTTCGTTGACAGGCTCCTTGATGTCGTGAACGTCGCAAATCCTGACTCATTGAGATATTTCCATAAGGTACTCAAGAACAAGGGAGTGCTCGACAAGCTCAGGGAAATGGGCATAGGAGATGGAGATATAGTAAGGCTCAACAATTTCGAATTCGAATTCTACGTATAGGAGTAAATATGATTACAACTAAGCAGAGGGCTTACTTAAGAAGCCTCGCAAACAAGATTGAACCTATATTCCAGCTTGGGAAGGGCGGCATTGAAGCTCCTTTCCTAAGCCAGATTGAAGCTGCCCTCGAGAAAAGGGAGATCATCAAGCTTAGCGTCCTTGACAACAGCGGAATGGATCCAAGGGAAGCATCAGACATGATCTGCTCGGCACTTGGCTGTGAAGGTGTCCAGGTAATCGGCAGCAAAATCGTGCTTTACAAGAAAAGCAAGAATAATCCCAAAATAGAGCTCCCGCGCTGATGAAGACGGGGGTACTAGGGGGAACCTTCAACCCCGTCCACAACGGCCATATCTATATGGCTGTCGAGGCCATTGAAGTACTGGGTCTCGACAGGCTCATAGTGATGCCTAACTACATACCTCCACACAAGAAGGCTGAAGAAAGGGATCCGGGTCACATCCTGGATATGCTTGAACTGGCCTTTCTTGGCATTGATAAAATCACAGTCTCAGACTATGAGATACGAAAGGAAGATGTGTCCTACACTTACCTGACCATGGAGCATCTCAGGGAAGAGTACCCTCTTGACGAACTTTTCTTCATCATCGGTGAGGACTCCTTCATTGAGTTCTCAAAATGGAGGGAACCAGGCAGGATACTTGCAGCTGCAAAGCTCACTGTTTTCGAGAGGAGGTTCTATCCTCACGAGATGAGACAGGATGCGCTTGACTTCATCCGTTCACTTGGCCACGAGCCCGTGGTGCTTGATTCCCTCATTCTTGAGATTTCGTCAAGCGATGTGAGAAGAAGAGTGTCTGAAGGAAGAAGCATAAGGTTCATGGTTCCTGATAAAGTGGAAAGGTACATCCTTGATAACAGTCTTTACGGAGGCAGAAATGTGGACAGAATCGGAGATTGACGGATATATAAGGAAGAACCTTAAAGAAGGCAGATACCTGCATACTCTGAGGGTAGTAAAAGCCAGCGGTGAGCTTGCAAAGATCCATGGCCTGGATCCAAAGAAGGCAAGGCTTGCTGCATATCTTCACGATTGCAAGAAGTATATGCGTGAAAATGAGCTTCGGGAGTACCTCAGGAGTCATCCTGAAGGGCTGAGGGATGCGAATCGGCCTGCAGAAGTCCTGCATGGATTTGCAGCAGCTTTGTTTGCAGAGATTGAAGCAGGAATTCCCGATCTGGAAATCCTTGAAGCAATAAAATGGCACACAACAGGAACACCCGGAATGTTCGACCTGGCCAAGGTTGTGTTCCTTGCTGACATGATCGAGGAGGACAGGGATTTCAAGGGTATTGAAGCACTCAGGAAGGCAGCGGTGAAAAATCTTGATGCCGCAATGCTTATGGGACTTGACCTAAGCCTCTCTTACCTATTGAAGTCGGGGAAGTTCATAGATCCTGATACAATGCACGCAAGGAACCATTTCCTGGAACTTGTCAGGGATAAGACAAGCAGTAACTCTAAAGATAACATATGATAATGGAGGGCACTCATGGTATGGACAGGATAAATATGACGATAGTTGAGCTCCATCAAGGGAAAAAGATAAGGGAATTCCTGAAGGACCAGATGAAGCTCTCCTCAAGGCTCATCAAGCGAAGCGCCATGGAGGGCAGAATACATGTCAACGGCAACAGGGTAAGGCTTGACTACATCCTCAGGGAAGGCGATGAGATAGACGTCATCCTGGATGCTGAAGAGGTACAGCACATTGAGCCTGAGGACATACCAATAGAGGTGATTTACGAGGATGCCTCGATGCTTGTTATAAGCAAGGATCCGGGTATGGTGGTGCACCCAACCAAAAGCTACCAGTCCGGGACTCTGGCAAATGCTGCGATCCACCATTTCAGGGCGAAGGGTGAGCCGACCATTGTAAGGCTTGTTTCAAGGCTGGATATGGATACCTCCGGACTCATAATACTTGCAAAGAACCAGTTCATCCATTCAAGGATGTCTTCGCTCATGCAGGAGGACAGGGTGGACAAATGGTATCTGGCTGTTGTGGCCGGCGATTTTCCTGATGATGTGGAAAGGATAGACCTTCCGATCTTCAGGGACCCTGACGGCCCATACCAGAGGGTCATCGATGACAGGGGGCAAAGGAGCATTACCGAAGTATCAGTGCTTGAAAGGGCAAATGGCTATAGCCTCCTTCGCCTCAAGCTGCTTACGGGAAGGACTCACCAGATCAGGGTACACCTGTCGCACCTTGGCTTTCCGGTGCTTGGGGATTCACTCTACGGGTCAGTGTCTGACCTCATAGGTAGACAGGCGCTGCATGCCCATGAATTGATGTTCAGCCATCCAATGACAGGCCATTGTCTTGACCTGAAGGCGCCGCTTAAGCAGGATATGGCTGAACTTCTCAAAAAACTCGGTTTTCATACAGAAGCATAGAGAAAAATACAACATTGGATATCAAATTGCGATATAATGGGAGTGGATTATCGAGCCTTTAGAGGCTCTATCCACTTCCTTTTTTCGGCTTCAAATGGCTGTATTATGCAAAGTGTGAGTATAAAAGACGTTTAAAATATGGTATTATGGGTTTAGAAAGCGTTATCATGAAAGAAAATGTTAAAATAACCAGTTTGATAATCAAAATATCGTATTTTATACATTCATGCAAAGCAAATGATTATCTATTAGCCTAATATGACCCATGGAGGTAGCAAATGGCAGCAGGTACGGACAGCATGGAAAAGTCCATGAACACCGAATTCAATCATTTTCTTTTTAATTCAGGTGAACACCTTCGAAGCTATGAATTCATGGGGGCTCATATGCTTACCATGGATGGAGTGACTGGCATTCAGTTCACAGTATGGGCTCCTAATGCAAGGATTGTGCATCTTTCAGGTGATTTCAACAGCTGGGGAAAGACAGATATGAAGCTTGTTGGAGCCGCCGGCATATGGTCGGTGTTTCTTCCCGGCGTCCATGAAGGCACGGCATACAAGTACATTGTCGTGACACAGGACGGAAGGGAGCTGTACAAGAGCGATCCCTATGCCTTCTGGTCTGAGGTCAGGCCGAAGAATTCATCTGTCATCAAGGACCTTAAGGGCTTTGAATGGACTGACGAAGCCTGGTACAAGGCTAAAAAGGCAAAGCCAATCCACAGGTCTCCGCTAAACATCTATGAGCTCCATGCTGGCTCATGGAAACGGCACTGGGACGGAAGGTACTTCACTTACTCGGAGCTCGCTTCTGACCTAGTCCCTTATGTCAGTGAGATGGGGTACACACATATTGAGCTCATGCCTCTGATGGAGCATCCGCTGGATGATTCCTGGGGATATCAGATCACCGGATACTTCAGCGCCACCTCAAGATTTGGTGAACCAAAGGAGCTTATGGCTTTTGTGGACAAATGCCATGAAGCGGGTATTGGTGTCATAATGGACTGGGTTCCGGCACATTTCTGCAGGGATGCCCACGGACTTTATCTGTTCGACGGCACACCGACGTACGAGTATCAGGACCCGAACAAAGCCAACAACAACAGGTGGGGAACAACCCATTTCGATTTCGGAAAGTCGCAGGTGCAGACCTTCCTGATATCCAACGCGATCTTCTGGCTTGAAATGTACCACATTGACGGACTGAGAGTTGACGCTGTGTCAAGCATGCTTTACCTTGACTATGACGACGGTCCCTGGACTCCGAACATATACGGAGGCAACACAAACCTCGAGGCAGTGGATTTTCTGAAGAAACTGAACAGGAAAGTTTTCCAGGAATATCCTGAAGCGCTTATGATAGCTGAAGAAAGCACTGCTTTCCCGAAGATAACCCATCCAATACAGGATGGAGGGCTTGGATTTACTTTCAAGTGGGACATGGGATGGATGAACGATACTCTGAAATACTTCAGCCTTGACCCCATGTACAGGAAGTATCACCATAACCTGATTACTTTCTCCTACATGTACATCTTCAGCGAGAACTTCATGCTTGCGCTTTCGCATGATGAGGTAGTCCACGGCAAGGGCTCGCTTCTTAACAAGATGACCGGTGACGAAAAGATGAAGTTTGCAGGTCTTCGGACACTTATGGCTTACATGATGTGCCATCCGGGCAAGAAGCTGAACTTCATGGGCAGCGAGATTGCCCAGTGGCTGGAATGGAGATTCAGGGAAGGTCTGGAATGGGTCGCTCTTCAGCATGAATCCCACCAGAAGCACATTGAATTCATGAAGGTGATTAATCACCTGTATCTTGAAAGGAAATGCCTTCATGAGATAGACGATTCATACGACGGCATCGATATTCTGGATGCTGACAACAAGGACCACAGCCTTTTCACCTTCATCAGATATGCCAAAGACAGGAATGATTTCCTGCTCGTGGCATGCAACTTCACTCCCGTACAGAGGGATGATGTGAGGATCGGAGTGCCCTTTGAAGGTGAGTATGCGGAGCTCCTTAACACGGAGCTTGAAAAATACGGAGGAACCTGGAAATTTTCCAAGGATAAATATACGACAGAAAAAATACCTCATGACAAGAAGCAGTATTCTATCCAGGTCATACTGCCGCCCTTATCCGTACTGATAATCGAACCCAAGAAGATCAAGGAGGTAACAATATGAAAAAGGAAATGATAGCCATGATTCTGGCAGGCGGCCAGGGCACAAGGCTGGGAAAGTTCACTAAGAGTATAGCAAAGCCTGCGGTGCCATTTGGAGGCAAGTACAGGATCATCGATTTTGTGCTGTCCAACTGCGCCAATTCAGGACTCAGTACCGTAGGAGTGCTGACACAGTATCAGCCCCTCGTACTGAACACCCATATCGGAATTGGTTCCCCATGGGACATGGACAGGAGAGACGGAGGAGTAACCATACTCCAGCCATATGCAAGCGCTACCGAGGAAAAATGGTTCAGGGGAACTGCACACGCAATTTACCAGAACATATCCTACGTGGACGACTACGACCCGGATTTTGTCCTGATACTTTCAGGAGACCATATATACAAGATGGACTATCAGGCAATGCTTGAATTCCACAAGGAAAAGGAAGCGGCTGTTACCATAGCCGTACTTGAGGTTCCATGGGACGAGGCATCAAGGTTCGGAATCATGAATACCGATACCGAGATGAAGATAGTCGAATTCGAGGAGAAGCCTGAGAACCCAAAATCAAACCTTGCATCGATGGGAATATACATCTTCAACTGGAAGATGCTCAAGAAATACATGGTGGAAGGCATCAATTCCGGTGTGGACATGGATGACTTCGGAAAGAATGTCATTCCTGCTTTCCTTGACAATGAGGAAAGGGTATATGCATATCCGTTCAAGGGCTACTGGAAGGACGTAGGGACACTTGATTCACTTTGGGAAGCAAACATGGACCTCCTTGACCAGGAGTCTGAGCTCAACATAAGCGACAAGAACTGGAAAATTTACTCAAAGAACCCTTCCATGCCTCCTCAGTTTCTTTCCAAGACCGCGGATGTCAAGGATTCACTTGTTGTCGAAGGATGCCTGATCAAGGGCAAAGTGAGAAGGTCAATCCTTTCGCCAAAGGTAATAGTCGGAGAAGGTACCGAGATATTTGATTCAGTGATAATGGGAAATGTAAAGATAGGCAAGAACGTAGTGATAAAGAAAGCCATGATCGGCGAAGGTGCAGTGATACCCGACAACTCCGTGATAGACGAGAAGGGTGAGATTGCTGTAGTAGGCGAGAATGAAGTTTATGGAGGTGCTGTTTAAATGTACAGAAATAAATTGATAGGTCTCATAAACCTTAGCGAAAGCGACTACTACATCAAGCAGCTGACCTACAACAGGCCGATAGCCTCCATTCCGTTCCTGGGCAGATACAGGATCATTGACTTCGCGCTCTCAAACCTGATGAATGCTGGAGTCGATACTGTTGGAATATTCCTTAACGACAAGTACAGGTCGCTCATGGACCATATCAAGAGCGGTGCAGAATGGGACCTTGACAGGAAGAATGGCGGTATATTCTATTTCTCGCCATACAGCAATGCTGAGACAATGACACAGCTTCGAGGGGACATTCACAACTACTTCTCCAACCTGGACTTCCTTACTGAGGCCCATGGAGAATATGTCATAATCACCGGAAGCAGCATGGTATGCAACATAGACTACCAGGATGTGCTGAAGCAGCATCTTGAAACCAAAGCTGATGTAACGGTCGTATACCGGGAGGTCAGCCAGAGCAACACCCACTTCGACAGGTGTTCCACAGTTACGCTGAATGAATACGAGAACGTTGTGGCGGTAGGCAAGAACATAAAAAGAAAAGAAGTAACTGAAAAGGACAGGAAGAAGATCTCCATGGAGATGTACCTTGTAAAGAAGGAGCTTCTCGTTGACCTGATAACCGATGCGGTAGCTACAGGGGAGAATGTGTATCTTACAGATGTTCTCCATTACGCTTCGTCCAAATACAAGGTCAAGGGCTACAAGTTCACCGGACTCGTAAGGTGCATAAACTCCACTGAGAACTACTATAAGGCAAGCATAGACATGCTCGATGAAAACAACATAGTTGACCTGTTCTTCCAGGACAGGGTCATACTCACCAAGGTAAAGGATGAGGTCCCATCTTACTACCATCCTGATTCCGTGGTTGAAAACTCACTCATAGCAAACGGATGCAAGATAGAGGGTACTGTGCGCAATTCAGTGCTGTTCAGAAGAGTAAACGTCGCAAAGGGTGCTGTTGTGGAGAATTCTATAATAATGCAGAACGGCGACATCAGGGAGAACAGCAGTCTCAACTGCGTCATTACTGACAAGCAGGTCATCATAACAGAAGGAACGGAGCTCAAGGGAGATCCTAAGAATCCTGTGGTTGTTGACAAGGGAACCATTCTATAGCGGCTTTGAATAAATTCGATGCGGTCCGGAAACACCGGACCGCTAATGATATGGAGGCTTTTTTATGAAGATATTGTTCGCAACATCAGAATGCTATCCATTCCTCAAGACTGGCGGACTCGGCGATGTGGCATATGCTCTTCCCAAGGCCCTGAATGCCATGGGCGAGGACTGCAGAGTGATCATGCCCAACTACGGCACGATAAAGAAGGAATACAAGGACAAGATGACACATCTTTTCTCCACAACCCTTAAGGTTGGCTGGAGAGAGCAGTTCCTTGGCGTCGATTACCTGAAGAAGGATGGTATAGAGTACTATTTCATAGACAACATGTACTATTTCGACAGGGAAGCACCCTATGGCTACTTTGACGATGGCGAAAGGTTCTCCTTCTTCTCTTCTGCGATACTGGAAATACTGACCAGGATCGAATTCGTACCTGACATCATCCACTGCAATGACTGGCATACAGCAGTGGTTCCGGTGCTTATCAGGACGAAGTACAAATGGGAGAAGCAATTCGCAAAGGTCAGGACAATTCTGACCATACACAACCTCAGGTTCCAGGGTGTTTATCCGCCTTCAGTACTCAGCGACCTGCTTGGTCTTGGCACCGAGCTTCTTCAGGATTTTGGCTTCGAATATTTCGGAAACGTCAACTACATGAAGGGCGGAGTCAATTTCGCTGACATGGTTACAACTGTAAGTCCAACTTATGCTGAGGAGATAAAGACTGAGTTCTTCGGTGAAGGACTACATGGGCTGATGCAGAAGGTTTCCTACAAGCTTGTGGGAATAATAAACGGAATCGACTACTCGATCAACGATCCTCGCAAGGACAAGGACATACCGGTACATTACGGGCTCAAGAACATTGAGAACAAATATGAGGTCAAAAAGGCTCTTCAGGAGGAACTTGGCCTCGAAATTAGACAAGATGTACCATTAATTGGTATAATATCACGACTGACAGATCAAAAGGGCTTCGACCTCATAGCACATGCCATGGAAGAGCTGCTGAAGAATGACATTCAGCTGGTCGTACTTGGCACTGGAGAGAGAAGATACGAGGATATGTTCAGATATTTCAGCTTCAAGTATCCGCTGAAGGTTTCTTCAAATATTACCTTCAACGGGCCTCTGGCACAGAGGATATATGCAGGAACCGACATGTTCCTGATGCCTTCGCTCTTCGAGCCCTGCGGCTTGTCGCAGATGATGGCTTTGAGATACGGGTCTGTACCCATTGTAAGGGAGACTGGCGGACTCAAGGACACTGTCGCGCCATACAACAAATATACCGGAGAGGGAATTGGTTTCACATTCTCTAACTATGACAGCTATGACATGATGCAGGCAGTTCAGAGGGCCCTTGAGCTTTACAAGGACAAGGAAGCCTGGAGAGGCATCGTGCTTGCAGGCATGAGAACTGACTATAGCTGGAAGAGCTCAGCCAGGGAGTATCTGGAACTGTACAAAAGATTGACTACATAAGGAGATATCAGATGATTATCAGCAAAGCGCAATTCAAGAAGGATTTTCAGAAAAAGATGCTCAGCCTGTATTCACAGGAAATTGAAGATTCCTCCAGTTCGGAGAAATACTTCGCCCTTGGATACCTGGTCAAGGACTACATATCTGAAAATTGGGCAAAGACCGCTAGAAAATACGAAAAATACGGAGAAAAGCAGGTATATTACTTTTCAATAGAGTTCCTGCTCGGAAGGCTTCTGGGAAGCAACCTCCTGAACCTTGGAATAAGGGACACAGTAAAAGAAGCACTTACAGAAATGGGAATAGACCTCACTGACATCGAGAGAGTCGAGGTAGACCCCGGCCTTGGCAACGGCGGACTTGGAAGGCTTGCGGCATGCTTCATGGATTCCATGGCATCAAGCGGAATACCCGGTCATGGAAATGGTATAAGGTACAAATACGGACTGTTCCAGCAGAAGATAGTAGGGGGCTATCAGATTGAGCTGCCTGAAAACTGGCTGAGGGATGCAAATGTCTGGGAGGTAAGGAAGCCTGACCATGCTGTCAAGGTAAGGTTCTACGGAGATGCCTGGATGAGACCCGAGGAGGATGGTGAGCTTACACCCGTCCATACCGGCTATCAGGAGGTCCTCGCGGTTCCATATGACACTCCGCTTGTCGGCTACGAAAACAAGACCATAAACACCCTGAGGCTCTGGAGTGCTGAAATAGACTCCGTAGATGCAGGAATACCTGCAGGCGGGAGCTCTTTCAGGAACGTCCTTTCATACAAGAGGGAGATTGAAAGCATTTCTGAAGTGCTGTATCCTGATGACTCGAACTATGAGGGAAGGCTACTAAGGCTCAAGCAGGAGTATTTCTTCGTATCAGCCGGTCTCCAGACAATCCTGAAACAATTCAAGGAACTGGGACAACCTCTCTCCGAATTCAGCGAGAAGGTGGCTATACACATCAATGACACGCATCCTGCAGTAGCAATCCCTGAGCTCATGAGGCTTCTCATGGATGTAGAGGGGCTGGAGTGGGAGGAAGCCTGGAGGATAACACAGGCTACCATGAGCTACACCAATCACACGATAATGTCAGAGGCTCTCGAGAAATGGCCGATCGACATGATGAAGCAGCTTCTTCCGAGGATCCTCCTGATCATACAGGAAATAGACAGGAGATACAGGGATTCCTTCGCACTGAGTGCAGATATCAATCCGGCTGTAATCGAAAGGACTGCAATAATATCTGACGGCTACGTCAAGATGGCACACCTTTGCATAATTGGAAGCCACAGCATAAACGGAGTGGCAAAGCTCCATACTGAGCTGCTCAAGAAGCAGGAGCTGAAGGAGTTCTATCAGCTGTATCCTTACAAGTTCAACAACAAGACCAACGGAATCACCCACAGAAGGTGGCTCATGCTTGCAAACCCTGAGCTTGCCGCTCTTCTGGACAAGACCATCGGCGACTCATGGAGAAGGAATCCCCAGGACCTGAAGCTTCTGAAGCGCTACAAGAGGGATGACCAGGTACAGGCTGAGATCCAGAGGATCAAGCTTGCCAACAAGACCAGGCTCGCAGAATACATCAAGACCAAGAACGGTATAACCGTAGACCCCAATTCCATATTCGACATACAGGTCAAGAGGCTTCATGCCTACAAGAGGCAGCTTTTGAATGCGCTCCATATCCTGTACCAGTATATCGAGCTTGTTACAAACCCTGAATTCGATATGCTCCCGAGGACGTACATATTCGGAGCAAAAGCTGCCCCGGGATATTACTATGCCAAGGAGATAATAAAGTTCATCAACGCACTTGGCGAACAGGTCAACAATGACCCGAGAGTCAAGGACAAGATAAAGGTAGTGTTCCTGGAGAACTACGGGGTAACGCTTGCTGAGATGATAATCCCTGCAGCCGAGGTGTCTGAGCAGATAAGCACGACAACCAAGGAGGCTTCAGGCACAAGCAACATGAAATTCATGATGAATGGTGCAATAACGCTCGCCACCCTCGACGGTGCAAACGTGGAGATGCTGGAGGAGGTCGGGGCTCCGAACATCGTGATATTCGGAATGTCCGAGCAGGAAGTCCTGAACTACTACAGGAACGGCGGCTATAACTCAAGGGAGCTGTACAATTCCGATGCCAGGATAAAAGCGGTTCTTGACAGCCTAGTAAATGGCTTCATCAAGGACATTGCGATTGAAGGAAACGACATATTCAGGAGCCTCCTAGACTACAACGACGAGTTCTTCGTGCTCAAGGACTTCGATTCATACCTTGCAGCTCAGAAGAGGCTTGAGGACCTTTACAAAGACCGATTCACATGGAACAAGATGGCAATAGAAAACATTTCCTCGTCGGGCGTATTCTCTGCTGATGTAACAGTCAAGCAGTATGCATCCGGTATATGGGATACGAGGATGATTGAGAGATAAACTATGAGATATGGGAACATGACGATTTCCTACAACTCCCATCTGGCGGAGTTCAAAAAGCCCTTTGGTGCGATAACGCCAGGACATGATGTCAACTTCAGGATAAGGATTGAGGGAGCTGGCAAGCTCACTGTCGTTCTTGTCCTTACCAAGGAAGGCCAGAGGGAGACCTACCGGGAGATGTCGTCAGAAGGACACGGGTATTATACGACCATCATAACCTCCGGAGATGCGGGGCTTTACTTCTATTATTTCAGGATCCACATCAAGGAGGACAACCTCGACAGATACGTTTTCGTAGGGAACAACGAGACCGGACTGGGAGGAGAATGCCAGGTATATGAGGACTTCACTTACGTGAAGTCCTATCAGATGACCATGCACAATTACATCAAGCCTTCCCCTGAATGGTACCGGGAAGCTGTCTTTTATCAGATATTCGTGGACAGGTTCTACAATGGCAACGAACATGGAGCGATCCTTTCGCCAAAGAAAAACTCGTTCATTTACGCTACCTGGGAAGATTCACCCATTTACATCAAGGATCCCCAGGGAAACATTGTAAGATGGGACTTCTTCGGAGGCAACCTGAAGGGTGTCATCGCAAAGCTTGACTACCTGAAGGAGCTTGGTATAACAGGTCTTTACCTGAACCCTGTCTTCGAGGCCAGGAGCAACCACAAATACGACACCGGAGACTACATGAAGATAGATCCGATGTTCGGAGACGAAGCTGTATTCAGACAGCTGATTGAAGAATCGGAAAAGAGAGGCATAAAGATAATCCTCGACGGAGTATTCAACCATGCCGGAGCAGACTCGATATACTTCAACAAGCTGGGTACGTATCCTGAAAAGGGAGCATACCAGGGCAGGGATTCAAAATACACCGACTGGTTCATGTTCAACAACTATCCTGAGGATTACGAGTGCTGGTGGGGTGTAAAGGATCTTCCAAACCTGAATGAGAACAACTCCGAATACCGAAGATTCATTTGCGGCAAAGGCGGAGTCATAGACAAATGGACAAGGACAGGAATCGGCGGCTGGAGACTTGATGTCGCGGATGAGATATCAGATGGATTCATCAGGGACATAAGGACATCCATGTCTGAGGCTGACAGCGACACCGTCCTGATCGGCGAAGTCTGGGAGGATGCCTCGAACAAGATCGCCTACGGTCAGAGAAGGCGATATCTTTTGGGTGATGAGCTTCATGGAACCATGAACTATCCTCTGAAGGACAATATGATTGCTTACCTTAACGGAAGCATAAGCGCAAGGGACCTGTACATGAGGATGATGTCGCTTAAGGAGAATTACCCTAAAGAGGCCTTCTATAGCGCATTCAACAGCATGGGCACACATGATACGAGGCGTATACGGACTGAGATTCCAGACATGGATAAGCTCAGGGCTGCTGTAACAATACTCATGACCATGCCTGGCGTACCCTGCGTATATTACGGCGACGAAGCCGGCATGACAGGGGAGAGGGATCCTTACAACAGGGGACCATACCCATGGGGCAGAGAAGATGCTGAACTCCAGAAGCACTATAAGGACCTGATCGCGTTAAGGCATTCAAGCGATGCGTTCACATCAGGAGACTATATTCCGTTCTATCAGGGTAACCTTTATGGCTATCTGAGGATCGGCAGGAAGGAGTCCTACATAGTTATCGTCAACAGGGATGAAACTGACAGAATGATGATACTCGAGGATGCTGAGGGGCTAAGTGATATCCCCAGAAATCTTTCCCATATACTGCAGGGTGAGTTCCATTTGCCAAAAAAATCCACAATAGTCAAGAAGGTCCATAACTGACAGGACCTGCAATAAGAAGCCGCCAGCCAGGTTATTCCTGACTGACGGCTTCTTATTGCTCTATATTTGATTCTTCAAAGACAGGTTTTTCAGGCCATACCGTCAGTAGATGTTATTTCTCTCCTGACCCGATGCTCTGCCCATCTGACGTTCCTTGTATTCCCTGAGCTTCTGTGATGTATGCCTTCTTCTTCTTCTTCTCTTTCTAAGGTTGATGGTCCTTATGGTAAACAATGCCGCAACCAGTATTACAAATGCCATAAGCGCTATCACAAGGAATTTAGGGATGGTGAATCCCGATTCCGGAGCGAGAGGTGCCTTTGTGTACACATCACTTGCAGCTACCAGCTTCAGTGTTCCTACTTCATTTCCGTTCACCTTGACTGAAGCTTCAGATACTACCTGACCCTTAGCAAAGTCTCCTTCAAATACTGATGTATCATCATATATCAGCATAGGATTTGCATCGACGCTGCCATCCGTACTGACCACATAGAAATCGCATTCTGCCTCAAGCTGCAGCTGGTCTCCGTTCTTGAGCGTTACAGTCTTGAGTGTCTGTCCCTTGGAATAAAGCTTTACGACGCTGCATTTTTCAAATGCCCAGTTGAACAGGTCAAGGGTTTCCTTGTAGTACTGAGCCTGACTTGTCGATTTGAGTATTGACACTATATAGGTCTTTCCATCCTTGCTTGCGACAGCTGTGTATGCATATCTGGCATCTGGAGTATAGCCCGTCTTTGCTACTACCGTAGGTTCATAGTACAGGTCATCACTTTTCTTAAGAAGAGAGTTCTTGTTCGAAGCCCATCTTTCTGGAGTCATGTTAGTTGGTCCCAGCTTGTAGATGGGAGTATGGAATATATCCACAAGATACGGATACTTTGCGACTTCCCTTGAAATCAGCGACAGGTCATATGCTGATGTATAGTGGTTTTCATTTGTGAGTCCGTGAGGATTGGCAAAATGTGTGTTCTTTGCCCCAAGCTCCTCAGCTTTCCTGTTCATGAGAACCGCAAACTCTTCCACTGACCCGGATATGTGTTCTGCAAGTATTTCAGCGGAATCGTTGGCCGAATGAAGGACCATCGAATAAAGCAGGTCCTTGACAGATACCTGTTCACCCTCCCTGAATCCCATTGAGGCTCCCTCAGCATACGGCGGATTCTTGCCTACGGTCACTATGTCCTCAAGCTTTGCATGCTCCATGACAAGAAGCGCAGTCATCATCTTGGTTGTCGACGCAGGCATAAGCTGCATATCAGCGTTTTTTCCAAAGATAACCTGTCCGGTTTCACCGTCCATGAGCACTACTGCCTCAGATAGGATCTCAGGAGTTGCAGTGCCTGTAATTACGGAAGAAGCCCTGACCTGAGTGCTCCCGGAGAATATGACCATACCCAATAAAACGGCTGCCAAGCCTTTTATTACCCTGTTGAATTTCAAAAAAATCACCCCATGAAGATAATTATAGCAAAATATGCAATACTCATCCATAAAAAAAGGTTTAAAGTATGCATAATATATCCGAGGTGATAATATGGCATTCCCTGTAAAACTTCTCAAGGCTCTCAAAGTGGTAACCATATCCGGTATCCTTCTGTTTGTTGGTACGTCATGTTCCGCTGAAGTATACGAAGAAGATCCAGTTGATGTAGTTGTCACAGAGGGAAACAAGGTTTCAGAGCAGGCTGAAGAGATAATAGTTGAGATAAAGGGGGCTGTTGCACGTCCTGGCGTATATTCGATCCCAAAGGACAAAAGGCTTAATGACCTCCTTGAGCTTGCAGGCGGAAAGACGGACCTATCTGACATGAGGACAGTGAACCTTGCAAAAAAGCTCAAAGACGGTGAGTCGTATATCATCCCTGCAGTCGGGGATGAACCAGTGACGACTCCGATGCCATCTGATGAGGGAGGAAAGCTCGATGTAAACAGTGCTACAAGGGAACAGCTCATGGAGGTTCCCGGCATAGGTCCTGCAACTGCAGACAACATACTCAAAAAGAGGGATGAGCTGGGTGAGTTCAAGACCATCGAGGATCTCCTTGAGGTGGACAGGATTGGAGACAAGACCCTGGAGAAACTGAAGGAGTATCTCGAAGTAGGATGAGAAAATATGGATTGTGATATATAATATAGGGAAAACAGCCCTGGCGAGGATTGCGAAAATATTCATGAGCTTCGCAGCCTTTTTACCAGGGGTTAAGACAAGGAGCATGCAATGGACAGACTAAGAGATATTCCAAAGCTGGACCTCATATTGAAGGATGACAGATTCCAGACCCTCATTCACAAGTATGGAGAGAAGCTGGTTAAGCTATGCACAAGAGAAGGCCTGGATTCCATGCGGGCGGCAATCCTTGAAGGAGGAGAAGGCGAAAATATCAATATTGACCTTGATACCATATGCTACTTCACAAAAAGGTGCATGGAAGATAAATCAAGGAGCAGCCTCGTGAATGTTGTCAACGCTACAGGTGTCGTAATCCATACCAACCTTGGCAGAAGTATCCTGTCCGAAAAGGCTGCAGAGGCTGCCTCGCGGGTTGCCAGAAACTATGTCTCCCTGGAATTTGACATGGAGACGGGAGACCGTGGCCACAGGGATGAGGCTGCAGCATCGGTAATCAGGGAGCTTACCGGAGCAGAGGACGCAGCTGTAGTAAACAACAACGCCGCAGCTGTCCTGCTTGTCCTGGCTGCCCTTTCAAAGGGAATGGATGCAGTGGTTTCCAGAGGTGAGCTTGTCGAGATAGGCGGAAGCTTCCGCATTCCTGATGTCATGGAGCTGAGCGGCGCAAAGCTTAAGGAAGTAGGGACCACCAACAGGACCAGGCTGTCAGACTATGAAAAGTCAGTATCGGAAAATACCGGACTCATCCTGAAGGTCCATACATCGAACTACAGGATAGTTGGCTTCCATGAGGAAACTGCAGCAAGTGATCTTGCAGCGCTTTCTGAAAGGACAGGGATTCCACTTTATGTAGACCTTGGAAGCGGTTCGCTGATGGAAACCAGGGACTTTTCAGACGAGCATGAGGAGACGGTTCAGGAGGTTCTGAAGGCCGGAGCCGGTATTGTATCATTCAGCGGCGACAAGCTGCTGGGAGGTCCTCAGGCAGGCATAATAGCGGGGCGGCGAGAACTTGTGGACAAGGTGAGGAAGCATCCCCTGATGAGGGCATTAAGGCCAGACAAGATGACTCTTGCAGCCCTTGAAGCCACTCTGAAATCGTGGCTTCATGAAGGCGGAGACCACATACCAGTAAGGGAAATGCTTGTCAGGGATAAAGCCGTAATCAGGGAGGAATGCATAAGGCTTTGTGACAGGCTTCTTTCAATGGGATTTGAAGCTCGTGTCAGTGAAGTCAGCTCAGCATCAGGCGGTGGAACTCTTCCGACAGTGGATATTCCGTCATATGGCGTCCATGTCAGGGCAAAGGAAGGTTCAGGATTGTCTGCTGATGACCTGAAGACAATTCTCAGGCTTGGTGAAGAACCTGTCATCGCAAGGGTTGCGAGAGATGAGGTTGTGCTTGACCTGAGAACTGTGAGGGAATGGGAAATGGAAATCATTGAATCAAAATTCTCCCTTATTGCAAAAGGCTGGTGGAAAGATGCATGAGAATTTCATAATCGGGACTGCAGGCCATATCGACCATGGCAAAACATCCCTTATACACGCGCTTACAGGAAACCAGGGCGACAGGCTGAAGGAGGAGAAGGAGAGGGGCATAACCATTGACCTTGGCTTCACACATATGGTGCTGGACAATGGAGAAGTGGCTGGGATAATAGACGTTCCCGGTCATGAGAGGTTCCTCAAGAACATGCTCTCGGGAGCTACCTCCATTTCCATTGTGCTTCTCGTCATCGCTGCCGACGAAGGCATAATGCCTCAGACAGTAGAGCATTTCTCCATATTACGGTTTCTTGAAATGAAACGGGTTGCCGCAGTCATAACCAAGTCAGACAAGGTCGATGAAGAAAAGCTATCCGAAAGAAAGGCAGAGGTCAGTGAATTCCTTGCAAGGCAGGGCTATGGAGACAGTGAGACCTTTGCTGTTTCAACTGTCACCGGACAGGGGCTGGGTGAACTGAGAAAATGGATAAACGACTCATATATGTCCCTGGAGACTGGTGAAAAAAAGGAAAAGCCTTTCAGGCTTAACATAGACAGGGTATTCAACAGCAAGGGATTCGGAACTGTTGTGACAGGGACTGTCATGGAAGGAACCGTAAAGCAGGGAGATATGGTTGATCTGTATACGCCCTTAGAAATCCTTAATGTAAAGGTGAGGGGAATCCAGGTTCACGGCGTGGAAAGCACATCTGCCTCAAAAGGGCAGAGATGCGCCATAA
This sequence comes from Clostridiaceae bacterium UBA6110, assembly GCA_002428415.1. Taxonomy (GTDB): domain Bacteria; phylum Bacillota; class Clostridia; order Clostridiales; family Clostridiaceae; genus Youngiibacter. The sequence goes on along the minus strand of DIWI01000078.1, from coordinate 19,575 downwards.
ATCTTGCCAGGGCAGGTGCCAGCAGGATAATGAGAGGGGATACACTGGCAAGTCAGGGGCTTTTAGTCAGGTCAAGCATACTTGACTGTACCTTCAAGATGGCGGATGAGAATGCCAAACCTAAGGAAAGGGACCGGGTGAGGGTATATCTCGGAACAAGGGAAATACTTGGAAGGATTCATTTTCTCCCTGAAGAAGATCAGAGTGGCATGATACAGCTGAGGCTTGAAGAGACAGCTTACGTACTCAGGGGTGACAGATATGTTGCAAGGTCCTACTCCCCGATGCATCTCATCGGCGGCGGTGAAGTCATAGACCCCGATGCCAGAAAATTCAAGGCATCGAAATCACTGGAGCATATGAGGCATCTTGCAACAGTGACTTCAGGCGATAGCTATGAGGCCTTCCTTTCAACTCTTGAAACAAGCCATGAAGGAATTGCAGACAGAAGCGATGCGGCAAAGATCGGCAGTGAGCAGCTGATCGTGGAAGGAATAGAAAAAGGTGACCTTGTGGAGCTTGAAGGTAAGATAGCTACAAGCTCTTTCACAAGACGGATCCTTGATGAAATCAGGAAAGAAGCGGATGAATTCTTCACAAGGAATCCTCTTGGCATATTTGTTGGAAAGGAAGAGGTGAGGCTTAGGCTTAGGGTTCGTCTGGACAGGAAGGTTTTTCAGGCAATACTGAAGCTAGCTGAGGACATTGTAGATAATGGGGAATCACTTTCTCTGGCAGGCAGGAAAATTACCCTGGATGCTTCTCAAGCAGCAATGGCCAGAAGAATCATGTCATTTCTGGGTGATGCCCAGTTTGCACCTCCTGATCTAAAGGCATTTGTGCTGTTACCTAAAGAAAAGCATAATTTTGAGCAACTTATTTCATATCTTATTGAAACTAATGAGATATTGCTGCTTGATGGTATTGCCTTTACCTCAGCTGCCGCAGAGGCAGCCAAAAAGATGATATCAGAAAAGATAATAAACGGCGGTCCTGTCGGCATTGCAGACGTAAGGGAGCTTCTTGGGACCTCAAGGAAATATGCGGTCCCTCTGCTTGAGCATCTGGACAGTATCGGGATCACAAGAAGGTCAGGCGACAAGAGAGTTCTCATATAAGCAAAGAACGCATATCATAAAGATATGCGTTCTTTCTTATGCCAATGCTTCAAGGAGCTCTATGCCCTTTGTAACACGTTTTATTGATTCTTCCCTGCCAAGTATCTCGGCTGCCTCGAAGGCGCCTCCTGGCGTGAACTGCTTCCCTGTAAGGGCAGTCCTGAACGGCCAAAGGACTTGTCCGTTCTTTACTCCCATGTCAACCACAAGAGCCATGACTGAATCGTGGAGCATCGTGAGGGACCAATCCGATTCACCTATCGACTCCAGCAGCGGAAGAAGCTTTCTAAGTGAAGCGAGTGAAACTGCTGCATCTGTCTTCATCTTCTTGTGGGTATATATGTCTGTCGAGTATTCTGGAAGCTCATACAGGAAATCGAGCTGACCCTGTATTTCTGCCAGTACTTCGGTTCTGGTATGGAGAAGTGCTGCAATTTTCATGGTATCCAGTTCCTTGTCCCTGATGTCCTCCCTGATGTATGGAAGAGCAAGTTCATGGAACTTCTCAAGAGGCATTGCCTTGATGTATTCTCCGTTCATCCACCTGAGCTTTTCAGGGTCGAAAATGGCAGGTGATTTCCCTATGTTCCTGTAGTTGAAGGCTTCCTTCAGCTCTTCCAGGGAGAATATCTCCTGGTTAGTTCCGGGATTCCATCCAAGAAGTGAAATATAATTGAGAACCGCTTCGCTCAGATAGCCTTTTGACATGAGGTCCTGATATGAAGCGTCGCCATTTCTTTTGGAAAGCTTGTTCTGAGCATCTTTCATTATAGGAGGGCAGTGGACGTATATGGGAACATCCCATCCGAAAGCCTCATACAGCCTGTTGTACTTGGGTGATGATGCAAGATACTCGCTTCCTCTTACAACGTGTGTTATCCCCATAAGATGGTCGTCTACCACATTCGCGAAATTGTAGGTCGGAAGTCCGTCGCTCTTGATGAGGACCATGTCCTCCAGCTCTTCGTTGCTGACAGCTATTGTTCCGTAAATTACATCCTCGAACTTGGTCTCACCTTCGAAGGGATTGTTCTGCCTTATGACATATGGCATTCCGCTCTCAAGGTTATGCTTTACTTCATCCTCCGAAAGATGCACGCAATGCTTGTCATACCTGAACGGCTTCTTCAGTGCTTCTGCATTCTCCCTCAGAAGGTCAAGCCTTTCCTTAGTGCAGAAGCAGTAGTAGGCTTCCTTTTTCTCGACAAGATTTTTAGCATGTTCCAGGTAGATCGGCTTTCTCTCGCTCTGAACGTAGGGACCTACCGGGCCTCCGACATCCGGTCCCTCATCATGGGTGAGGCCTGTTGCCTTGAGAGTATCGTAGATTACCTCGACTGCTCCTTCGACAAATCTTTCCTGGTCAGTATCTTCTATCCTTAGTATGAAATCTCCGTCTTCGTGCTTCGCTATAAGATATGCATACAATGCTGTCCTCAGGTTTCCAACATGCATGTATCCTGTGGGGCTTGGTGCGAATCTGGTCCTTATCCTGGTCATGATTTCCTCCTTCGTGATTGAAGAAGCTCCGGTAATCCCGAAACTTCTCCATTCTCTCTCAATTAATTATACTATCAGGTGAAATGGTGTCAATGATTTAGTAGCCTTACTTCTCTGCCATCAGTGGAAAAGGTTATTGAACCAAGCTCCTCAGTCATCAGGACTTTGCTTCCCAGCTGGGAGAAAAGGCTCATTATTGTCTCATCTGGCAGGTTGAAGTCATTGCCATCCTCGGATGTCACAACGACATAGTCAGGGTCCACTCTTTCAAGGAAACTCATTGTGTTTGATGTGGTGCTTCCGTGGTGTGCTGCCTTGAAGACATCAGCCTTGATGTTCAGACCTCGCCTTATCACTTCCTGTTCTATGGTGCTCTCAGCATCTCCTGTGAAAAGGAAGGCTGTCTGGCCGTAGCTAAGCCTGGTTACCGGTGAGTAGTTGTTCGGGTTGATGTACTCCAAAGAGTTCGGTGACAAAAGAGACAGCGTAATGCTTTCATCGAATGTCAGTGTAACACCTGCCTTGGCTTCAGTAACAGGTACCCCTTTTTCAGCTAATGCGCTTATCATGCTCTCATAGCTTCTTGTTGCAATTTCCTTGTCTGAAGCATAGAACTTCCCCACATCGAAATTCTTTATGACCTCAGCCATTCCACCTATATGGTCCTCGTGGATATGTGACAGGAATATGAAATCAAGCTTTTCAACTCCAAAAGACTTCAGATATGCAACGACCCTCATTGCGTTTTCCTTTGGTCCCGCATCAATCAGGATGTTGACATCCTTCACCTCTATGAAAATGCAGTCACCCATTCCGACATCTATGAAATGTACCTTTACAGGATCCTTGACTCTTTCTATCAGCTCTACGCTGCTGACCCTTGTAGTCCCGAGTATGCCATTTTCAAGGAGAAAATACATTCCAAAGATACCGGTCAGGAATATTATGAATAGCGCCACAGGCGCATATGTTCTCTTCTTCAACCAAGACACCTCGTTTCCATATTTACAGTTTACCAAAACACAGCGGTTATATCCACATTATGCCGAAATCTGCATCGTTTTACTCTTCCTGTTTGGAAATTATGCTGCTTTCAGCATATTTTCCATCCTGAGACATTCAGTGTCTCCCTAAAATCATATATGAAAGGACATCCATAAGCCACAGATTATCATTCCTGTTTGTACGGAGCAGGCTTATTAGTATATAATCAGAGGGAAACTATTAATGAAATGGAGTAAACATATGAGTTTTGATTTGTTGCTAAAAGCAAGATTTATCATCTCCTACATGAAGATGATACCTAAGACAATAAAGATCCGGCAGCTTCTAAAGGAAGGGGACCAGGACAAGGTATACTGGTATGCAACCAAGGTTGGAAGACAGCATGCTAGGGAGGCCATGAAGATCTTCAAGGTCAACCTTCACATCCAGGGAAGGGAAAATGTCCCTAAGGAACCTGTTCTATACATGAGCAATCATCAGTCGTACTTCGACCCATACACGATGCTCGCACTCAGGGGTGACAGGAAAGAGACCTATATTGCAAAGATGGAGATGACTAAGATCCCGTATGCTGAGATCATCGCCGGTTCCTTTGAAACCCTGTTCCTCGACAGGGAGAATTCCAGGGAAGGGCTTAAGGTAATACTTCAGGCCATTGAGTATATCAAAAAGGGTAACGATGTCCTCATCTATCCTGAAGGTACCAGAAGCAAGAGCCATACCATGGGAGAGTTCCACAAGGGCAGCTTCAAGGTCGCACAGAAGACGGGATGCCCGGTGGTCCCTCTTGTGATAGACAACACCTTCAAGATTTTCGAGGCTACCGGCAAGATACAGACTGGTGTGGACGTATACCTCACTTATCTGGATCCGATCTATCCTGATAAGCTGACAGAGGATGAGAGAAAGAACATAGATGACCTGGTGAAGTCAAGGATACAGAGTGAGCTGGACAGGCTGAAGAGTCTACATGGATATGCATAGGAGGGGAATATGAAGATACTTGTTTTGAATTGTGGAAGTTCATCAATAAAGTTCCAGGTTGTCGAAATGCCTGGGTACTCTATAGCTGCCAAAGGCGGAATCGGAAGGATAGGGTATGAGGATGCCGAGTTCAAGTTCGGCACAGGAGAAGGAAAGGAAGAGCTCCATATTGTTCCTGTAAGGAACCACGAGGAAGGCATTGACCTTATCCTTCATTCACTCTTCAGCAAAGAAGAGGGGCTTGGCCTTTCTAAGGAAGATATCGGAGCAGTGGGCCACCGGGTCGTGCAGGGTGGAGACAGGCGAAATGTCTCAGTGGTAATTGATGAATCTGTAATCAGGGACATAGAGGAGATAAAGGACCTTGCTCCGCTTCACAATCCCAACCATCTGGCAGGTATCTATGCAGTAAGGAAGCTTCTTCCTGAAGTACTTCAGGTGGCTGTGTTCGACAACGGCTTCCACAGCACGCTGCCTGAATCAGCCTATCTCTATGGCTTACCTCATGAATACAGGGAGAAGTACGGGATAAGGAGATACGGCTTCCACGGAATAGCTTTCAGAAGCATGGCTGAAGGTCTCGAAAAGCTTACAGGTCAGCCATTTACAGGCTTCAGGATAGTCAACCTCATGCTTGGCAGCGGAACAACCGCCAATGCGGTAAGCTACGGCAGGTCAGTGGAGGTATCCACCGGATTCACCCCCCATGAAGGACTTATACAGTCGACAAGGACAGGGGATGTCGATACCGCCGCCGTACTCTATATCATGAGGAAAGAAGGCCTTACAATCGATGAGGCTGATGACATGATCAACAAGAAGAGCGGCTGGAAGGGAATGTCCGGCATAAGCAACGATATGAGGGAAATCAAGGAAGCTGCCGACAGGGGAGACAAGAGGGCAGAAGCGACTATCGAGGCCGTATGCCACAGGTTCAGGAAATATGTCGGTGCATATTCCGCTATTCTCGGGGGAACCGACATACTCGCCTTTTCAGGCGGAGTTGGCGAAAATGCATGGTATATCCGTGAGAAGGTCTGTGAAGGGCTTGAATTCATGGGTATTGAACTGGACAAGGAAAAGAACATGTCATTAAGAGGTGAGGGCATAGTCAGCAAGGACGGCTCAAAAGTGAAGATTCTCGTCACCTATGCCAATGAAGAGAAGATAATCGCTGAAGACACTTACAGCCTTGCAACAAAATAATAGGATAATGCTATTTCCCCTGGCGCAATTCATGTGTGCCAGGGGTTTTTTAAAGTCAGTCAGCCAATTTGAAGAACCTGGTTGACATACAGCCTTGACAATGGTATATTGTTTGCATGCAAACTATTAAATCCTGATTTAGAAAATTGTTAAAAGAGGTGGGAACATGGATAGGAGTGCAGATTCATTCAGACTTGCCATGCTAATAAGGGAGATATACTCCCTGTCGATGCATTCTGTTGATGAATGCCTGAAGGAGAGCGGTCTGACGCATCAGCAGGTGATAGTAGTAAAGCTTCTGGCCCATAACGGATCCTTGACCGTATCGGACCTGTGCAGACTGATGAGCCTTTCAAAGGGTACTGTTTCAGGAATGCTCACAAGGCTTGCGGACAGGGGATACATTGAAAAATACAAGAAGGAGGACGACCTCAGAAACACCTATGTCCGGTTCACGACAATGGGGCGTGATTTTGCCTTTGAGTTCAGGGACCAGATGACCTCAAGCTTCGACGGGATATTCAGTGAGTCGTCTGAGGAAGACCTTATGGAAATCGAAGCTTCCCTCAGAAAGCTTGCTTTGATGCTTAATAAGACTAAAAAGGAGTAAATAATGCAAAAGATATTCGAGCCATTCTTCCATGCAGCTTACCTCATTACTGTAATAACTCTGGGAATCCAGATGATAAGGCTTTCTTATGGACGTAGATATTTCAGGCTTTTCGGAGCCATGGCAATTATACTTGGTACCGGCGATTCGTTCCATCTTATACCCAGGGTTTATGCACTGCTGACCTCAGGTCTTGCAGCAAATTATGCGATCCTCGGTGCAGGGAAGTTCATTACATCCATTACAATGACGATCTTCTATGTGATCCTGTACGAGGTATGGAAAGAGCGTTTTAAGACTATATCAGCAAAGGGATTGGACCTTCTGATTTACATACTTGCGGCGGTAAGGATAGTCCTGTGCCTGCTGCCAGGAAACGGCTGGCTGTCTTTTGAGCCTTCACTGTTATATGGGATACTCAGGAATATCCCATTCGCCATCCTTGGAGCAATAATAATGTACCTTCTTTATTCCTCAGGAAAGAAGTGGAGTGATAAGGATTTCGTCAATCTCTCATATGGAGTGTTCTTCTCTTTCCTTTTCTATGTGCCGGTGGTCCTTTTCGCAGGTACTGCTCCTCTTGTTGGAATGCTCATGATTCCAAAGACACTGGCTTACGTGTACATAGTGTTCACAGGCTACAGCGCACTGGGACAATATCAGCTGGAGAAGGCCTGATGGTTCAATACTCCTAATATTTAAGAAGACTTGAGCTATTAAACTCAAGTCTTCTTATCTTCTATTACGTATCTTTTCCTTTACCCTGCTAACATTGTCCCTGATGTCATCCAAGACGTCCTTGAAGTATGCAGATGTCAGCTCTGGGTATGAATCTATGAATCGCCTCTGCCGCATGATGAACTGGTCAATGTGATTATTGTAGAACTTTACCTTTGTCCTGAGTGCATTCTCAGCCTTGTCGTATTTCGCGGAGAGCATGAGGAGTATCTCATCCTTCTCCAGTTTCACAGCTTCCAGCCCTGACTTGAAATCTATGAGCTTGTAGACTGTAAACACCGTATCCACGGCGAAGAGGCTGAACAGCATGACTGCTGAAAGCCTTGTCAGGTCAGGCGGGAGGGAGTCGATCAGTTTTTCGGCAACCGGATTGAGCCATCCGATGAATACATATGAGAACATACCCCACATCAGCGAGAACCTGAGGCAGATGAAGCCCCTGTAATTGAACCTGCATCCTGAATAATTCCACCATCTTGCCTTGAACAGCTTCATGAGGACTATGCCCACCACAAGCTCAAGTATCGTAGGCACAATGAAAGCTCCAAGTGCAAAAACAACCGGATAATCCCTGTAAGGTCCTACTGCAACCAGCATAATGATTGCTCCAGTGCCATAGATAGGGCAGAAGGGCCCCTTCAGGAACCCTCTGTTAACGAATCGCCTTTTTTTATAGTAATGGAAAGCGACCTCAAGCATCCAGCCCATTGCAGAATAAAGCAGGAACAAGAGGATCAGAATATGGATACTGGTTCCCATTTACAGCTGTACGTTCCTGTCTATAGGCTGCGACAGCGAAATAAGGGTATCCGTCCTCTGGACTCCCTTGATGACGTTGATGCTGTTAAGTAGGACATCCTGCAGATGGGCTATGTTCTTGCAAATGACCTTGGAGAATATGGTATATTCGCCGGTTGTGTAATGCAGCTCAACGATCTCCCTGATATTGGAGAGCTCTTCGATTGCTGCAGCGAAAGATGACGCCTTATCCAGATATATGCCTACGAAGCAGCACACATCATATCCGAGCTTCGGCATATCAAGAAGAATCTTTGTTCCGCGGATTATTCCAAGGTCCTCCATCTTCTTCATCCTTACGTGTATTGTTCCACCTGAGACATGACAGACCCTCGCTATCTCAAGATACGGAGTTCTGGCATCCTTGATCAGGATGTCCAGGATCTGCAGGTCCAGCTCGTCCAGATGTATTGTTGCATTAATTGTCATATGGCACCCCCAACTTATGTATATGTTCTATTATAACAAAAATTGGAAAAATAAATAATAATATCGTAAAATTTAATTATAATTTTGATGAATTTACACAGAAAACCTTATCATGGAACCGTTTCAGGGAAGAATGATTTACATTTGTCCAATACCTCTGCCAGATCGACCTGATTATCAGGACTTTTCCCCAAAAAAATATAGTGCACTCCCTCGGCTTGATTATTGCATCGACATCAAATACAATGAGTGTAGACTTTTTTTAGGGGGAATCATTTTGGATTGGAACAGTCTTATTAACATTTTTCTGATATCTATCGCGATCTACATGCTTTACACTGTCCTCAACAAGTATTTTCTTTCGAAGCTTAGCATCAACAAGTGGATAGTGCTTGGACTTGCTGTATTGTTCCTTTTTGTAGGAATGGCTATGCCGGCCCTTACGAACAACTTGCTTCTGCAGTACGTGCCCACGACAATCTTTGTATTCTTCTTTCTCTGGTTCGCTGACCTTGCCGGCCTCGGCGGAAAGAGGGCAGTTGATTCGAAGAAACAGGTAATCAAGCCAAAGGCTAAGCCGAACAGGGCGAAGTATGCGGACAAGGAATTCTTCGAAAACACGAAAAAGAAGAAAAAATAGCATATTGCAGATATTCTGTAACAATAAAGAGGGAAGCGTCAGCTTCCCTCTTTATTGCGTCTTATGAGCATCCGGTGGTTGACCCGCAGTCAAGGCATACCTTGCATGTGCCGTTTCTTACCATCCTGGTGCTTGAGCAGTTCGGACAGATTGAATCATACAGCTTTTCGCCGTTCTTTTCTGCATCTTTTATGACAGTCTGTGTTTCAAGTTTAAGAAGCGGCTTGCCATCTTCCTTCTTTGAACTGTCCTCGCTTTTCATCACTATCCTCGCCACGTTCTTCAAGGGTCTGTTGATGAGGTCCTCTGCTTCAGGCTTGACCTGGACTCTGGAGAAGTCGCCAAGCTCAAGGTCGATGACCTTGGATATCAGGTCCGATATCGAAGTAACGTTCTTGATGTAGGGATGCTTTGATACGAAACCATATGGCTCGTACTTCTGACCTCTAAGCATCCTCGAGATGTCCTTCGGAGGTATGTGGTACTGGAGCATTACTGAGATAGTCTTTGAGAGGGAATTGAGGAGTCCTGTTATAAGAGTTCCTTCCCTGTCTGTGGTTATGTATATCTCCGAAATCTCGCCACGCTCGTTTCTGTTTACTGTTGTGTATATCTTGACATCCTCAATCTGGGCAGGGTGTGTATGTCCGGCCCGTATCCCTGTCATCTTTTCTCTTACTGAGGTCTGTGCCGGCTTTGATTCCTTCTTCTGAGCCTCTTTTGCGAACAGGAGGAGTGCGTCGTATGTCAGGCTTTCAAGATTAAGGTTCTTGACCTCAGCATCAAGCCTGGTATTGAGAGGCTGTGCATACTTTGAGCCGTCCCTGTAGAGCGATATTCCCTTGACACCAGTCTTCCATGAAAGGACTACAACATCCTTGAAATCCTCCACTGTGGCTTCCCTCGGAAGGTTGACAGTCTTTGATATTGCACCAGAAACCAATGGAGTAAGCGCTGCTACCATAAGTACGTGGCCCATATGATGTATGTATCTCTTTCCGGTTCCGCAGGTATTGGCAGTGTCGAAAATCGGGTAGTGCTCCTCCTTGAGGTGCGGAGCTCCCTCTATCTTTCCGTCCTTGACCATGCCGTTCTCCTCAGCCCCGATATAAGCCATTATGTCTTCGATCTCTTCAGGCGAATATCCAAGGTTCTTGAGGGCGACTGAGATGATAGGGTTCGCTATGGTCATGAAGCCTCCGCCAACAAGCTTCTTGTATACAACATGTGAGAAGAAGGGCTCAAGGCTTGTTGCCGCGCAGTCCATTGCAAAGGAGATCGTTCCGGTAGGGGCAATTACGGATACCTGGGCATTCCTGTATCCATGAGCCTCCCCGAGGTCAAGGGCATCCTTCCATACCGACCTGAGAGTCTCTGACAAGCCTTCCTGGCCCAGAGCTTCAAGCTTCTCGTGGTCAACGGAGTAGGGGATGTAGTGGAGTCCTTCGTACTCGCTGTCTATGGCTCCAGCAACCCTTGCGTGGTTCCTGATGACCCTCAGCATATATGGTCTGTTAAGCTCGAACTTCTCGAAAGGACCTGCCTTTTCAGCCATCATTGCACTTACGGCATAGCTCTTTCCTGTTATCATGCCTGTCAGGGCTGCAGCAAGTGTCCTTGCCTCATCCGAGTCGTAGGGCATTCCAAGAGCCATGAGGAGGGATGCAAGGTTTGCGATACCAAGGCCTGTTGTCCTGAACATGTATGTCTTCCTTGCTATATCCTCGGTAGGGAACTGTCCCCACTGGATTGACCCTTCAAGGAGGAGCTGGGAAAGTCCTATGATATGCGAATAGCCTTCTACATCAAACTGGTTTGTCTCAGCGTCGTAGAACTTGTATAGGTTGATTGACGCGAGGTTGCAGCTTGTGTCATCAAGGAATGCATACTCACCGCACGGATTTGTTGAATTGAGCCTGTTATGGTGTGCACCGATTTCTCCATCCTCTCCTGCAGGGCATGTATGCCATGCATTGAAGGTGTCGGTGAACTGAGGTGCCGGATCAGCTGATTTCCATGCTGCTTCATTGAATTTATCCCACAGGTCCCTGACCTTCACGTTCCTGTTGACCCTCTCGTCCATTCTGCCACGGAGAGTGATTTCCTGGTCAGGGTCGTTTTTAAGGGCCATTACCTTGTCCATGAATTCGTCAGTAAGCCTTACTGAGTTATTGGAATTCTGGCCGGAAACTGTCTCATAGGCCTCTCCGTCCATATCGGCATCATAACCCATCTTAGCCAGGGCCCTTACCTTGTCCTCTTCCTTTGCCTTCCACATTATGAAGGTTTCAATCTCTGGATGGTCAATGTCGAGGCATACCATCTTTGCGGCCCTTCTCGTTGTACCACCTGACTTGATTGCTCCGGCATTCCTGTCGAGACCCTTGAGGAAGCTCATGAGACCTGAAGACACTCCGCCACCTGAGAGCTTTTCGCCTACGCCTCTAATGGCTGAGAAGTTGGTTCCTGTTCCTGAGCCGCCCTTGAACAGTTTGGTTTCAGTCACGTACTGCTCTGAAATCGAATGGCTTCCCAGAAGCTTGTCTTCAACTGAGAGGATGAAGCAGGCTGATGCCTGGGTCCTTGAGTAGCCGTCCTCCGACAGCACTACCTTCCTCTGTATGGGGTCAAAGTAGAACAGGTCGTTCTTGCCTCCCGATATGCCATAGCTCTGCTTGAGTCCTGTATTGAACCACTGTGGTGAGTTAGGTGCATACATCTGATTGAGGAGGCCGTAGACCATTTCATCATAGAATATGCTCCTTTCCTCGTCAGTGCCTATAAGACCATCATCTATAAGAGCGTCAGCCCAGAAGCTTACCATCCTGTGAGCTACCTGCTTCATTGAGTTTTCATAGCCCAGTTCCCCCGGAACTCCGGCTTTCCTGAAATACTTCGATGCTATTATGTCGACTGCATTCTGAGAATAAAAGGTAGGGAACTCAAGGTCCCTCATCTCTGTAAGTATCCTTCCGGACTTGTAGTCCTTCAGGAGGACATCCCTCTTTTCCCAGTCGAACAGGTCATAAACCGTTTTTTCTTTATTATTGTCAAGCTCTTTAGTATAATAACGCTTGAACAGTTGTTTTAGTTTGCTCATTTCGTTCCTCCTTGATTTGACTCGATAGTAACAGTATAATACTACATATAGTCACAAGCAAGCTGTAAACACACTACATATTGATTTACATTATGAACAAACAGTAAACCTGAAAACGTCCTGAGACGTTCGGAATAAAGAGGAGAAGATCAGTTGATAAGAGCTTTGGGAGAAAAGCTGCCTCGTGTCAATGAGGATTCATTCGTAGCTGAGAATGCGATGATCGTCGGAGACGTAAAACTTGGCAGAGGGGCCTCGGTTTGGTATGGGTCTGTCATTAGGGGAGACACGGGTCCGATTACCATAGGAGAAATGAGCAACATACAGGACCTGACACTCATCCATGTAAGCATGGGTGGCCAGACGACCATCGGGAGCAATGTATCCATAGGCCACAAGTGCACCATACATGGCTGCGCGATAATGGACGATACCCTTATAGGAATGGACTCAATTGTACTGGACAGGGCCGTAATAGGCAGTTTCTGCATCATAGGTGCAGGAAGTCTGGTGACGAAGGGAACGGTGATACCTGACAGGGAGGTATGGGTCGGAAGGCCGGCAAGGTTTCTCAGAAAATGCGAAGACAAGGATATAGAATATATACTGCATGCAGCGGAACACTACAGAGAGTTTACCGCCATGCACAAGGGAGACGCAAAATGATAAAATTTGGAGATTTCAATGAACTGGCCGTCAAGAGAGCGGCGTCCTTCGGACTTTACCTGGATGGAGGGACCGGGAATTCATCAGACGACATTCTGCTGCCGACAGGAAGCATCACAGGCGACAAGCCTGCATTAGGTGAATCGGTCAGGGTATTCATCTATAAGGACTCAAAGGACAGACTTATCGCGACCATGAAGATACCGCTGGCAAAGGTCAATGAGCTGGCCTACCTTAAGGTTACAGGAGTGTCCGAATTCGGTGCATTCCTTGACTTCGGACTGGAGAGGGACATTCTCGTTCCGAAGAGAGAGCAGAAGTATCCCATGCTCAAGGAAAGCAGCTATCTGGTATTCCTGTATGAGGACAAGACAGGAAGGCTTGCGGCAAGCACTGAAGTTGACAGGTACCTGGAAAATGCAGAAGAGGGAATTTTCAAGATGGGTGACGAGGTAAGGGGAGTTGTCTATGGCAAACAGACCAACGAGTCCCTTATGGTAGCCCTTGACAACAAATACAGGGCAGTTGTGCTGAAGACAGAGTACTTCACAAGGATACTTCCAGGAGAAATCGTGGAAGGCACCGTAAAGAAGATATATGAGGATGGAAGAATCGGCTTCACACCGAGGAAGAAGATGGTTGAGGCAAAGGAAGAGCTTTCTGACAAGATCATGTCATACCTCAAGTTTCATGGCGGATCCATGCCATATAATGACAAGTCGACACCTGAGGAGATCAGTTCTGCATTTGCCAGCAGCAAGAACTATTTCAAGATCGCCCTTGGCAATTTGATGAAGAAGGGACTCATTGAGCAGGACGAAAAGGGAACGCATATTAAGGAGAAATAGCATGGATTTTGTATTCGAGAAGTCCCCGGACAGGGAAGCAAGGCTAAGGACTGCCAGGCTGTTCGTAAAGAGCCAGCTTGGTAAGGAAAAGGACCTTGTAGCAAATCTTTCCAACATCAGTGCAATACTGATGGAATCAATGGACGACCTTAACTGGGCAGGCTTCTACATAATGAGGGAAGGGGAGCTGGTGCTCGGGCCTTTCCAGGGCAAGCCCGCCTGCGTGAGGATCAAACCGGGAGAGGGTGTATGCGGGACTGCGGTGGCAGAGAGGAAGCCCATGCTTGTAGATGATGTACATGCTGTGGAGAACCATATAGCGTGTGATTCAGCGTCAAGGTCTGAACTTGTTGTACCTGTATACTCCAATGGAGAGGTCTTTGGGGTCATTGACCTCGACAGCCCGAGTCTCGCAAGATTCACAGAGCTCGAAAAGCGCTATGTCGAGGAAATTGCCAGTCTGATAGGAAGCTCAGTCTGATAATTTAATTACTGCAGGTCGAAATGATTCTAAACTGGACATGATTGTCTGATTTAGATTTTGATTAAAAAAGGGCAGCTGCCGGTTTATCCGGCTGCTGCCCTTTTCATTGTATCTTACATATATTAAGTTCTTTTCAATGTCTTTGACATGATGTCTGTTAGTCGTCGTCAGCTCCGCCCAGTCGTCTGAACAGCTTTATGATCTCATTGACGATAAGAGGTATGAGCGACAGGCAGACGACAAGCACCCAGTCCCCGAATGGCAGGTTGTGGACCTTGAAGGCCGCTGCCAGCGGAGGTATCGATATTACTCCAAGCTGGAGCAGTATGCCTACGAATATCGAACCTACGAGATACTTGTTGGTGAACAGGCCTACCTGAAGTATGGATTTTGTAGCGCTCCTCATGCTAAGTGCATAGAACAGCTGAGTAGTTGAAAGAACTACGAACGCCATTGTCCTCGCATACATCAGCACATCCTCGGAGGCCGTGGCAGAATCCCAGATGGATACTCCGCGCTCCCTCAGTCCGAAATAGAATGCGAACAGAGTCAGGGCTCCTATGAGTATACCGCCTATGAGGGCTCTTCCTGCGGCTCCGCCTGCAAAGAAGCTCTCCTTCGGGTCTCTCGGCTTCTTCAGCATAACGTCATGGTCGCCTGGATCGACGCCAAGCGAGATTGCCGGAAGAGTATCTGTGACCAGGTTGACCCAGAGTATCTGAGTCGGAAGCAGCGGTATCGCGAACGAGAAGAGGACTGATACGAATATGGCTACAATTTCTCCAAGGTTGCAGGAGAGGAGGAATATTACTGCCTTCTTGATGTTGTTGTATATGTTCCTGCCTTCCTCTATGGCCGCCACTATGGTAGTGAAATTATCGTCAGTAAGGATCATGTCAGCCGCCCCCTTGGAGACGTCAGTACCGGTGATTCCCATTGCAACACCTATGTCAGCGTGCTTCAGCGACGGTGCGTCGTTGACTCCGTCACCTGTCATGGAAACTATGTTTCCCTTGGCCTTGTAGGCCTTGACTATCTTTACCTTGTGCTCAGGGGAGACTCTCGCGAATACCCTGTAGTTATTGATGTTTTCTGCAAAAGTCAATTCGTCCAGTTCTTCGATCTCAGCACCGGTAAGCGCCTGTTCAAGCCTTTCAGCTATTCCCAGCTCCCTGGCTATGGCTACGGCAGTGTTCTTATGGTCGCCAGTTATCATTATGCTTGTTATTCCGGCATTCTTGGCAGCAGCTATCGAATCCTTGACCTCAAGCCTTGGAGGATCTATCATTCCGACGAAACCAAGAACTGTCAGGTCCTTTTCCATTTCCTCAGGATCAATCATGTGGTCTACATCCTTGTATGCCACACCAAGGACTCGAAGGGCCTGGTTGGACATGCTCTCGCTTTCCTTGAGGATCTGATACTTTATCTCGTCTGTGAGAGTCCTTACCTTGCCATCGACGAGTATGCTCGTTGATATCTTGAGTATGTTGTCTATTGCGCCCTTCGTATGGACCCTGAAGCCGTCACCTTCTTTATTGAGGGTGGACATGAGCTTCCTGTCTGAATCGAATGGCTTCTCATTTACCCTTGTGAACTCGGCATTCAAAGGTTCCTTGTACAGGTTGTGCCTGTTTCCGAGAATTATCAGGGCAACCTCTGTGGGGTCTCCTGTCGATTCGGTTCCATCGCTTGTAGCATCAGAACAAAGGACGAAGGATCTTATCAGTTCTCTTGCATCCTCTCCAGCCTGGAGTTCTTCACCCTCTCTGTCGAGGCTGACAAGATTGTCAAGAGTATAGTGTTTGACTACGGTCATCTTGTTCTGTGTAAGTGTTCCGGTCTTATCCGAGCAGATTATGTTTACTGAGCCCAAAGTCTCAACTGCAGGCAGTTTCCTTACGATTGCGTTTATCTTGGACATCCTTGTGACGCCAAGGGCAAGCACTATTGCCACAATCGCAGGCAGTCCTTCAGGGATTGCTGCGACGGCAAGGCTTATGGCTGTCAGGAACATGTCAAGCACCGGTCTCTTCTGGACTATTCCAACCAGGAACATTATGGCGGTGATCCCGAGAGCCAGCTTTCCAAGGGTCTTTCCAAGCTCATCAAGTCTTACCTGGAGAGGAGTCATGCTTTCCTCGTCTTCATTGAGGCTCTTGGCGATGCTTCCTATTATCGTGTTCATTCCGGTATTTACGACTACGCCTTCGCCTCTTCCGTAAGTCGCAAGAGTCGACATGAAGGCCATGTTATTCTGGTCTCCAAGGGGTACTGATTCACCCTGAAGGATCTTGGAGGCATCCTTGTCAGTGGGAACTGATTCTCCTGTAAGCGCTGATTCTTCAATCTGAAGATTCTTGCTCTGAATGAGCCTCAGGTCTGCCGGAACATACCTCCCCGCATCGAGTATGACAATGTCTCCGGGCACAAGCTCCGGTGAATTGATCTCAACCTCCCTGCCGTTCCGCCTTACGATGGACCGTGGTGTAGTAAGCTTGTTGAGGGCCTCTATGGCCTTCTCCGCCTTGGCTTCCTGGATGACTCCTATAGCAGCGTTAAGCACAACAACGGCGAGAATAATGATTGCATCAGCATATTCGTGGACAAGAACTGTCACGACAGCAGCAGCGAGCAAAACGTAGATAAGCGCATCCTGGAGCTGTCCGAAAAACAGCGAGATCAGCGACTTCTTCTTCTTTCCTTCCAGCCTGTTAGGGCCGTACTTTTCCTGTCTCTCCGAAACTTCCGCATCTGTCAACCCTAGGGCTGCATTTGTCTGAAGCTCGTTAAGAGCATCTTCATGTGATTTTGAATACCACAAATTGATTCACCTCTCAAAAATATTTAGACAATAACAAAGTTAGTTTACCAAATCTCAGGGATTAATTCCACATAAACCGTCATAGTGCGCAGTAATCAGTACTGATCCAGCTCCCTCATGAACGTAGCGAACGAAGCATCCGATGGCATCCTCAGGTCTCCTCTCGGAGAAAGGGCTATGGTACCGACCTTCGGACCGTCAGGCATGGCTGACCGCTTGAACTGCTGGGTGAAGAACCTTCTTAAGAAGAACTTCAGCCATTTCCTTATTTCATCACTTCCGTAGCTGCCCTTGAAAGCATGCTCCGCCATGAACAGTATCTTATCGACTGTCGCACCGTACCTCATCAGATGATAGAGGAAGAAGTCGTGGAGCTCGTAGGGTCCGATGATATCCTCGGTCTTCTGTGATATCTCGCCGTTTTCACTCTTGGGAAGCAGTTCAGGACTGACCGGGGTATCAAGGATATCAAGGAGTATTTCAGATATCCTGCCAGTAAATTCATGCTCAGCAGCATATCTCACCAGATATCTCACCAGGGTCTTCGGAATTGATGAATTCACACCATACATTGACATCTGGTCTCCGTTATAGGTGCACCATCCCATGGCAAGCTCGGACAGGTCGCCTGTGCCTACGAGAATCCCATATTCCTTGTTTGCAATGTCCATGAGGATCTGAGTCCTCTCCCTCGCCTGCACGTTCTCATAGGTCACATCATGCACAGACGGGTCATGGCCGATGTCTTTGAAATGCAGGAGACATGCTTCCCTTATGTCGATTTCCCTGAAGGTTGTACCAAGCTCCCTGCAAAGCTCGACGGCGTTCTGGTATGTCCTGTCACTGGTGCCGAATCCAGGCATGGTTATGGTTATGATGTCTGATAGCGGCTTATCCATGACCTTCATGGCCTTTACCATTACAAGCAGTGCAAGGGTGGAATCCAGGCCACCTGAAATACCTACGATTGCTTTCCTTGCGCCGGTGTGCACAAGCCTTTTGACGAGTCCATGGCTCTGTATGGACAGGATCTCTTCACATCGCATCCTTTTTTCCTCTTCATTTCTCGGGACGAAAGGATGTGGGTCTATGAATCTGTCGAATTTCAATAGGGATGACCCTTCCTGGGTGAACTTCACCCTTTCAGCAATAAAGGCCTCCGGAATCTCAGCCTCCCTGAAGCTTGAGTTCTTTATCCTTTCGCCTCTGATCCTTGAAAGGTCTATAAAGGCTGATATGGTTTCTGAACCAAGCATGAACCTTTCATTTTCAGCAAGTATGGTCCCGTATTCAGAAACCATGAGATGTCCTCCGAAAACAACATCTGTGGTTGATTCCTCGACTCCGCAGGAGCTGTAGACATATGCTCCGATATTCTTCGATCCCTGCATCCTCACCAGGTCTTTCCTGTAGCTGCTCTTTCCGACAAGCTCGTTGGATGCTGACAGGTTAAGAATTATCTCGGCTCCCTGCAGAGACAGGTAAGAGGAAGGGGATACGGGTGCGAAGAGGTCTTCACAAACCTCAACCCCGAAGGTATAGTCACCGCAATCGAAAACAAGGCTTCCAAAAGGAATGTCCTTCTGGAATGGCAGGTCGATGTACTTTGTCAAGGCATCCCTTGCTCCTGCAAACCATCTTGACTCATAAAATTCTGAATAGTTGGGTATGCTCCTCTTTGGCACTATTCCAAGGACCCTGCCGCCCTTGAGGACTGCTGCACAATTAAAGAGCCGACCGTTAACGTTCAGGGGAAGACCGACTGCTATTGCAAGCTCCTTTCCCTTTAGTTCAGCAGACAGCACATCAAGCCCTGTAAGGGACTTTTCCAGCAGGTCTCCCGTGAGAAACAGGTCTGCTGATGTATAGCCAGTGATGCACAGCTCAGGGAAAACTGCCAGCCGTACTCCCTCCGCCTCCATGCCATGAATGAGCTGTGTTATCTCACTCAGGTTATATTCGATATCAGCTACCTTCAGCGATGGCTTGGCTGCCGCCACCTTCAAATAATCCATATGCTCAACTCCCGACAAAANNATATCATCACTATCGCCATTCTAGCGAAAAACATTGGGTTATCCGGAGCATGTTGAAAATCTGACATAAGCACAAAAACTGATTTGAGCGGATTCACTTTGTTAACACGCACAAAACGAAATCTTCAACTTTTAGTATTAAGATGTATACGGATACTCCTTCAGGCTGTTTGTTTGACATGCACATAATGTTGCAACCAAAGCCTAATTGACAGGTTTTTCAAAATCCAGGGGGGTTCAGGCTTCATTTTGTTTTAACTGTGTTGTGTCTGCGCTATGAAAATGATGTTGGCCAGTTTTGTCGTTTTGCCTCTTCAAGTTAAAAAAACGCGCTTATCGTTCGTCTTAACACGAACGATAAGCAGCAAAATGCAACTAAACATTGACTTTGTTCACAGTTTTGTTAATATTTAAGAGAAGAATGTTCGCTGGAGGTTCTTATGGATCAAAATATTTATGTTGAAAAGAAAGAAGGCTACCGGAACGAAGCTGAAGGGCTCGCCAAGGAAATACGCGAGATGCTCGGCATCGTTACAGCAGTAAGGATTGTCAATATCTATACAGTATACGGGCTTGATGAAAAGGAAAT
>DIWI01000046.1 GCA_002428415.1 Clostridiaceae bacterium UBA6110 | reverse complement strand
TAATCGAACGAAAGGGGTGTAATGGAGTTCTCCTCTCATGACTTAAGTCACGAGTCTCCGAACTCTAACGCTTATGAACCTTCAAATAAAAATGAGTAATGCAATAGTCGTGATACAAAGGAGGCAAGGATGGTAAATTCTGTAATTATGAATGAGATGGATACTGTTGTAACTGTTACTTCAGGAGTATCAGCAGGTAGCGATGTTTCGTACATCATAAATGACATGAGCCTCATGGTAAAGGCCAACTCCGATATTCCAATAAACCACAAGGTTGCCGTGAAGAACGTGGTAAAGGGAAATGAAGTCTACAAGTACGGAGAAATAATAGGGTATGCGACTGCAGATATCAATGTCGGGGACCATGTGCATGAACATAATCTAAGCAGTTTCAAATAGGAGGGAGCTATGAAGTTCAACGGTTATAGACGTCCGGACGGACGCGTTGGGATCCGAAACCATGTCATTGTAATGCCAGGTGTGATATGCGCTGCCGGAGCAGCTCAGAAGATAGCGAACAAGGCTGATGCAGTATACCTGTACAACCCAAATGGATGCGCACAGAATTCAAGCGACACTGCACTGACCCTCGAGATACTCTCAGGTCTTATTGCCAACGGGAATGTCTATGGGGTCCTGATAGTGGGACTAGGCTGTGAGATGCTACGCAATGACAGGTATATTGAGGCTATAAGGAAGAAGACGAGTAAACCTGTTCACTATATCAGCATCCAGCAGGAAGGCGGGATACAGAAGACTGTCAGCAAGGGTCTCGAGATAGTGAACGAGCTCAAGGCAGGTGCAGATAAGTGTGTTAGGGAAGAATGCGACCTGTCCGAAATCATACTTGGCCTTGAATGTGGAGGCTCCGACCCAACATCAGGATTTTCTTCCAATGCGGTCCTGGGTGTCACCTCCGACAGACTGATTGACCTTGGTGGCACTTCAGTGCTGTGCGAGACACCTGAAGCCATCGGGACAGAGAACATACTGAAGAGGAGAGGCTTTACTCCTGAAATCGGCCAGGAGCTTTATGATACGGTAATCAGGTACGACAGGATGTGCAAGGACAACGGTGAGGACATAAGGAGTGCAAATCCGTCCCCGGGCAATAAAGCCAGCGGGATAACAACTCTTGAGGAAAAGTCCCTGGGATGCATACATAAGAGCGGTACGAAACCATTCATGGGAGTTTACAAATATGGTCAGTTGGTAGACAGGAAAGGTCTCGTATTCATGGATGGAACAGCCTATGACGTGGCTTCTGTAGTTTCGTTGGTAGCAGGTGGAGCCCAGGTTGTTGCATTCACCACTGGTATGGGAACACCTGTCGGGAATGCCATAGCACCAGTCATAAAGATAACCGGGAATAAAGATACGGCATCTAGACTATCAGACATGATCGATTTTGACACGAGCACAAGCATCAGCGGTGAAAAGACAGTTGATGAGCTTGGAGCGGAGCTTCTGGATCACATAGTAAGAGTGTGCAACGGCGAAGAAGTTGTAGCTGAGGTCAATGGCTTCTCAGACATGGCGATAAATCAGTTCTTCAGCTATTCCTGAGAACTACCATTTATCACCATGCTTCTTAGTCCAGTTGGGGATTTGGAACAAAGCGATCGATGCAATGAATGTGCAAAAATAGAAAAGACAGTAATAATCAGAGGCTTGGATTCTCTTCAACTGAGAAGCCAAGCCTCTGTTTCCATTATAATTATTGTGTGCACATCTTTATCAGATGTGAAGGCAATCTACCATTTTCAAGGTTTCATCAGCCTTATATAATCAGGTTTTTTTAGTGCTTCAGTGCTATTTCCAATTACCTTAGCAGGGAAACCCTCCAGAATCTCGTTGTCGTTGAAAATGCTCCTCTGCTTTACCAGGGTACCGGATTTTACCAGGGTATTTTTGCCAAGTCTGCTGTAGTCACAGACTATGGAACCTGATTCTATTATGCTGCCTGTTCCTATGGTTGTCCCGTGTATTATGCATCCCGGTCCTATGGTGACATTGTCCTCAACAATAAGCATGTTGTCCGGTAGCAGGTGAAGAACTGAATTCTCAAGTATATGGACATTGCTGCCTATCCTGACGGGACCATGTGAGTTTCCTATAATCCTGACACCAGAGCCTATCACCGAATTCTCTCCGATCATAACATCTCCGTTGATCTCAGCAGAATCATATATGAATGCTGATTCAGCAACTACCGGAATCTTTCCTAATAATTCATTAAGCTTTCCCATAACCTCACCTTCCCTTATTTCAATGTCCAGAATATTTTCGGTATGATCGGTAAGTGTCACATCATTGTTTCTCATCCTTTTAATCATGGCTCTGTCATCATCAGTCAGCTTCCTGATCACTCTGCCTGGTCTTCCGACAACCACAGACTCGTCAGGTATGATACGGTTCTCTGGAATGACTGTTCCTTCCCCGAATATGCACATGTTGCCTATCCTGGAGCCCGGCATGAAAATAACCCCATTTCCGATCTCGCAGAGGTTACCGATTTCTGCTCCGATGGCTATGCACTTGTGGCCAAAAACGGTTTTGCTTCCAATCCTCAGTGGATGCTCTGACGTACCGATAAGGACCGAATTCTCAAGGACAAAGGTTGAATTTCCTATGGTCACTGAATCGTCAACTGAGCGCAATACGGACCCCTGAGCAATATAAACGCCGTCTCCGAGCCTTATCCTCCCGATAAGCCTTGAGGAACCTTCAATTTTAAGATTAGACACATGAACACCGCCTTTTATTTTCAATTATGGTGCACTGCTATTAGAGAAATTGGCAGCTTTACCTGTATAGGGATTCATTTCTCACCAGCATTGATAAGGTGTGAATCCCCCCAGTCGCTCATGCTTTTTATGACAGGAAGGAATGAAACCCCAAGCTCAGTAAGTGAGTACTCTACCTTAGGAGGTATCTGCGCAAATGCTTCCCTATGGATAAGGCCATCTGCTTCAAGCTCCTTCAGCTGCTGGCTCAGCATCTTGTGTGTTATCCTTGTCATGGCATTTTTGATTTCACCGTAGCGCATCACCTTTTCCTGGGAAAGGTGCCACAATATCACCAGCTTCCATTTTCCCTCTATCAGCTGGAGGGTCCCTTCAATGGGGCAGCCTTTGGTTACTTCAAGATTTTTCTCCATATTACTTTCCTTTCAGGTAGTATCTGAGTAAAAAGTGCATACTTCCTAATTAACTTATTCATGATAATATAATAGCATAACAATTCAAATTTGAAACTAAGATTTTGGAGGATAAAAATGCTTAAGAGAATAGATAACACAAAAATGGGAACAAGCGACCTGGGATGGCTCAAAAGCAAATTCCATTTCTCATTCGCTGAATATTACTACCCAAGGAATATCAGCTTTGGAACACTAAGGGTCATAAACGATGACCTGGTCAGGGCTAATACCGGGTTTGGCAAGCATCCGCACAAGGACATGGAAATCATATCCTATGTGGTTGACGGTGAACTGACACATGGTGACAGCATGGGGAACAGGAGGACGCTGCAAAGAGGCGAAGTCCAGTATATGAGCGCCGGGACTGGTGTGATGCACAGCGAGCATAATCTCGGTGATAAGATTCTCAGATTTCTGCAGATATGGATAATACCCGATAAAAGCGGATATGAACCTAATTATGGGGACTATGCGTTCAAGTGGGATGACAGAGCAAACAAGTGGCTCAATATAGTATCCTCGCGTAATGGCAATGCTCCGATCAAAATCAACCAGGACTCAAACATATCCGTGGTTGAGCTTGATGAGAACAGGGAGATCGACTTCAATGTGGGTCCGGGAAGGCAGGCATATCTTGTGCAGATTGAAGGTTCTTCGGATATCAATGGGATTACGCTCCTTGAGAGAGATGCCCTTGAGATAATTGAAGAGGGCATAAGGATAAAGGCAGCTGAAAAATCACATATCCTTGTTGTTGAAATGAAGAGACAGTAATTGTTAGGTTTTGGGAGGTATAGAAGTTATGAAAATAAACAGAGGGTCTAAGAGCTTTTACTATGGAGATTCCGAGGAAAATCCATCAGCAGAGATGTCGTATGTTCTGACTGGTGAGAAGCTGATGATAATCGACCACACATATGTATCGGAGGAGCTGAAAGGCCAGGGTGTAGGGAACAGGCTGCTTAACGAAGTCGTTGACTGGGCAAGGAATGAAGGCAGGAAGATAATGCCGCTATGCCCTTTTGCAAAGGCGCAGATGGAAAAGCATGCATCGTTCCACGACATGATCCATAGATAGGAATATCTGGTATTGAAGAGATCCGGGTAGACAGGAGCGCAAGGCTAAGTTAATAAGGAAAAACCTTAGGGATGATTTTCAAAATCACAGTGTATCAGTAAGATGATCACACTATAGTCAAGTAAATTGAAGATATAATAATTAGACATGTTGTTTAGACATGTCTATATTTTTTTGGAGGAAATTATGGTAATAACGAAAAAATATTTTATGTAAATCAATGAAAACGATTGACAGCGATAATGGCAGGTGATAAATTAGACACATCGATAAAGATTAGACAAGTTTTGAAGAACATGTCTAATTTTTAGACTAAGGGGATAATTTAGGAGGAAAGTATGAAAAAGGTATCAAGATTACTGGTAGCATGTATGTTGGTGGTTATGATGGTTGTGACAGGATGTTCGTCAAAGGCTCCTGAGACAACAAGTACAGAGGGAAGTTCAACTCAGAAGACCGAATCCACGGGAAAGATCGCTTTGATTCTGGGAGTCGGAGGACTGGGAGACCAGGGATACAATGACCTGATATATGCTGGAGCACAGCGTGCAAAGGATGAGCTTGGTGTCGAATTCGACTATGCTGAGCCAAAGCAGATTTCAGAATACGAGCTGATCTTCCGTGACATGTCCAGCAGTGGAGAATATGAAGTAATAGTAGGAGTAGGTTTTGACCAGGTAGATCCGCTTGTTAAGGTCTGTGCAGAGTATCCTGACCAGAAGTATGCAATAATCGATGGAACTATCGATGCACCTAACGTAGCATCCTATGTCAATAAGGAAGAGGAAGGTTCATTCCTTGTTGGAGTTCTTGCAGGACTCATGACAAAGAATGCTGAAGCATACAAGCTTACTGGAAGCGAAAAGATCGGATTCATAGGAGCAATGGAGATCCCATTCCTTGTTAAGTTCTATGCAGGATACATGGCAGGAGCGAAGTATGTCAATCCGGCTGCTGAAACCATGGCAGGCTACGTTGCTGGAAACAATCCCTTCGCGGATACATCAACAGCCAAGGAAATAGCACTTAGCCAGAACAGCAAGGGCGCAGGTATTATATACCATGCGGCAGGCGGAAGCGGACTTGGACTGTTCCAGGCAGCAGCGGAGGCTGATTTCGTTGCAATCGGCTGTAACTCGAACCAGAACGGTATCGAACCTGAGCACATTGTTGCCAGCATGCTGAAGAGGGTTGACACAGCCTCCTTCGAGATCATAAAGGCAGCTGTAATAGACAAGAGCCTTTCTATTGGAAAGCAGGTTGTTCTTGGAGTTAAGGAAGAAGGAATAGGGTACACACTTGAAAACAGCAAGATTGTAGTAAGCCCTGACGATATCAAGATCATTGAAAGCATAGCAGAGAAGATAAAGAGCGGAGAGATCGTTGTACCAACGACTTTAGAAGATGCCGCAAAGTTCCTTGAGACTAACAAGTACGAGTAATAGGAAGAATATAAACTGAAGGCAAGGCAGACTGCATTTTAAGAGGGCATAATCAGCGGGGGATGGACTTTCAGTCCATCCCTATGTTACGGAAAGAGGAAAATTAAGGGGGTACCCGATGTTAGCTGTTGAAATGAATGGAATAACGAAGCGTTTTCCGGGTATGGTAGCCAATGACAATATAAGCTTCAATGTCGAACAGGGAGAAATTCATTGTCTGCTGGGGGAAAACGGAGCCGGGAAGAGCACACTGATGAAGGTGCTGTTCGGGCTGTACAAGCCGGAGGAAGGGACCATAAAGGTAAAGGGTAAGGAAATCAGTCACATGACTCCAAATCTCGCCTATGAGCTCGGCATGGGAATGGTGCATCAGCATTTCATGCTGATAGAGAACCTTACGGTCCTCGAAAATATCATACTGGGACATGAACCCGGCAAGGGAATGCATATAGACAGGAAGGCGGCGACTGAAACACTTACGGCGCTTTCAGAGAAGTTCGGATTTGCTCTGAGGCTTGAGAAGAAGATAAGTGAGCTTTCTGTCGGCGAGAAGCAGCGTGTGGAGATAATGAAGACCCTTTACAGGGGAGCTGACATAATCATACTTGATGAACCGACAGCCGTACTTACACCGCTTGAAATCGAGCAGCTGCTTAATGTCCTGAAGGATATGAGAAAGGACAACAAGACAATAATATTCATAACCCACAAGCTCAATGAGACGATGGAGGTTTCCGACCAGGTCACAGTACTCAGGAACGGAGCCTCGGTCGCCAATGTAAAGACCAAGGACACAACTCCTCAGGAGCTTGCTAACCTTATGGTTGGCCAGCAAATGTCCTTTGAGGTGATTAAGTCCTCCTCAGAAAAATCTGAGAAGCCGGTGATCTCACTGGATAATGTGAGACTTTTGGAGCATGCAGGAAATACTGCCTCCTTTGACATCAAGGGAGGAGAGATCCTGGGGATAGCAGGAGTTGACGGAAACGGACAGCAGGAGCTTGAGGAACTCATAATTGGGATAAGGAAGTGCAAGGAAGGGTCGATCCATCTTGACGGAGAGGATGTAACCAGCCTTACATCAAGGAAGCGCAGGGAGTTCGGCATAGGCTACATACCTGCAGACAGGTGGAAGCACGGCATTGTAAAGGAGCTGTCGCTTAAGGAGAACTATCTTCTAGGCAACCAGTTTAGGACCGAGTATGCAAAGAATGGGATAATCAACTATGCCTATCTTGATGAGAAGGCGAAGGAACTGATGAAGCTGTTCGATGTAAGGGCGGTAAATGTTGAGCAGAAGATCGGGGGCCTGTCCGGAGGAAACCAGCAGAAGCTGGTCCTGGGACGAGAGGTAAGCACCGGACCGAAGCTGGTTGTAGCATCCCAGCCTACCCGAGGACTTGACATAGGAGCGATACAGTACATAAAGCAGGTGCTGCTTAAGCTCAGGAGCGAAGGCAAGGCAGTCCTTCTCATATCTGCTGACTTAACCGATCTGTTCCAGATAAGTGACAGGATAGCAGTCCTTTATAAGGGAGAAGTCATGGATGTCAGGCCGGCGGAAGAATACACAAATGAATCAATCAGCCTTTTGATGGCGGGAAAGAAGGAGGTAACGAATGGATAAGAAATACAGGATAAAGCTGCAGGGCCTATTGTCAAATCTTGGCATTTCAGCGTTTGCAATCCTTTTGTCCCTCATTTTCTCGGCGCTCATAATGCTTTCAGTCGGGTATAATCCGGTAGCGGCATATTCATCCATGCTCAATGGCTCATTCGGAAGCACGCAGGCTATTGCAAACACCTTAAGCAAGAGCATTCCGCTCATATTCTGCGGATTGTCATTCTCATTCGCCGCAAAAAGCGGTGTCTTCAACATAGGAGGGGAAGGACAGCTTAATCTGGGAGCTCTCGTAAGTGCTGTCGTGGCACTCTCTATGCAGGGAATGCCAAGAATCATTGTGCTTATGGCTTCAATACTTGCAGGATTCCTTGCCGGCGGGCTTCTTGGAGTTCTGCTTGGCCTTGCGAAATCAAAGCTTCATCTTAATGAAGTAATCGTGGCAATAATGATGAACTATCTTGTAGCCCTCTTCTGCTCATACTCAGTAAGCGGACCGCTGAAGTACGAAGGCTCAGTGACTCCCCAGACAGAGGCTATGGACAAAATATACATGTTCAGGAACCTTATTCCAAAGTCGCAGCTGACAACTGCACTGCTTCTTGCGCTGCTCCTTGCTGTGCTTATCTATCTGTTCTTCGCAAAGACCCGTGCAGGTTTCAACATCAGGGTAGTGGGACAGAATCCTGATGCGGCTCAGGCATCAGGAATCAAGGTCGGAGCCATGATGGTGATCGCCATGGCGGTTTCCGGAGGGATCGCGGGACTTGGCGGCATGACCGAGGTATTCGGAAAGTACGGAAGGTTCATAGACGGATTTTCACCAGGCTTCGGATTCACAGGAATTGCAGTTGCGGTTCTTGCCGCAAACAATCCATTCGGACTGATACTTACAGCCATACTTTTCGGAGCAATGGATGCAGGTGCCATGAAGATGAGCTATGTGGCGGGAATCTCTGCCACCATGGTGCAGGTGATCCAGGGTATGGTAATACTCTTCGTCGCCACCCCGAATATCGCCCGAAAGATACTGTACAGGAAGGAGGCCAAATAGAATGGAGAATCTTACATATTTGCTTTCCTCTGATATGCTGCTTGCCACTCTCAGGCTGTCCATCCCGCTTACACTCGCTGCGGTTGGTGCGACCATCTGCCAGAGAAGCGGCGTCATCAATCTTGGAGTCGAGGGGATGATGCTCCTGGGTGCATTCAGCGGAGTGCTTGGAGTTCATCTCACAGGCAGCCCGTTTCTTGGGATAATGCTTTCACTTGCTGTTGGAGCACTGATTGGATGGTTCTACGCGGTACTGGTGCTGCGTTATGATGCCAACCAAAGCGTCAGCGGAATAGGACTTAACGTATTTGCGTCCGGACTTACTATAGTCCTCACAAGGGCTGTATGGAAAAGCGACGGATTAAGCGGCAGCGTGAATCAGGTTCCAAGCATCACAGTACCTGTACTGTCAAAGATCCCTTTACTTGGCTTGCTTTTCAAGAACCAGTCACCTTATCTGTATCTAACAGTGCTGATAGTCATTCTTGCCTGGTGGTTCATGTACAGGACCAAGCAGGGTTTAAGGCTGAGAGCCATAGGCGAACATGATGAGGCTGCATCTACCGTGGGAATACCTGTTATGCAGTACAGGTATAGGGCTGTCATCGTCTGCGGAATGCTCTGCGCACTGGGAGGATCCTATCTTTCCATTGTGCAGAACAACAGGTTCGTTAAGGACATGGTAGCAGGGCGAGGCTTCATGGCACTTGCCGCCAATATATTCGGCGGAGCCAATCCGCTTGGATCATGGGGCTCAAGTCTTGTATTTGCATTTGCTCAGGCTGTAAGGATAAACCTTGAGGTGGACATACCTGACCAGTTCCTTCAGATGCTTCCCTATGCGCTCACACTGTTCGTTCTTGTCATCATTGGTTTGAAGAACAGAAAGAAGTACAAGGACAAAATCGCTTAGTGCCTATATTTGAAGCATCGCCTCAAATATTTGGATACGGGTATCTGCTGGCATTGAGGCCATCAGAGATGCATGCATAATGATTGGAGGATTATAAATGTCAATACTCAACAAACAGGAAACGACACTTGGACAAAAGCAGTATCATATAGCCCTGGCACCTGGAGATGTAGGGGAGTATGTATTGCTGCCGGGTGACCCGGCGCGTTCTGACCGTGTCGCTAAGTATCTTGATGACGCAGCGCTCATGGCAAACAACCGCGAGCACAGGACCTTCACCGGAACCTACAAGGGAATAAAGGTGAGTGTCACATCAAC
Source organism: Clostridiaceae bacterium UBA6110 (assembly GCA_002428415.1). Taxonomy (GTDB): domain Bacteria; phylum Bacillota; class Clostridia; order Clostridiales; family Clostridiaceae; genus Youngiibacter. The sequence goes on along the minus strand of DIWI01000046.1, from coordinate 578 downwards.
TGGAATGGGATGCCCGTCAGCAGCGATCGCTGCTGAAGAGCTCATCAATATAGGAGCAAAGACGCTCATAAGGATAGGAAGCTCTGCGGCTCTTGATCCGAAGATTCAAATCGGTGACCTGATGATAAGCACTGCATCCATGAAGAATGAAGGAACATCCAAATTCTACGTGCCTGATTGCTTCCCTGCTGTCCCTGACTTTGAATTTACCCACGAACTGATAAGGACAGCCAAGGAAATGATGGATGAAAGTGAGCAAAAAGTATATATTGGAGTTAGTGCTACAGATGATGCGTTCTATGGCGAAACACCTGAATTCATAGAGAGCCTTCGGAAGCTTAAGGTAATGAACATCGAGATGGAAGCATCTGCGCTTTATACGATTGGGCACCTAAGAGATACAAGAGTTGCCTGCATATGCGGCTGTTCAGGAAACCTCACAAATGCAGAGGTTATCTACACCAAAAAGAACGAAAAGCTTGCAGAGGCATGGGATAAGGAAATCCAGGTGGTCCTTGAAACCATAGTAAGGTTTGAGGAAGCGAAGAAAGCAGCAAAGTAAAGTCAGCATTCAATTA
>DIWI01000080.1 GCA_002428415.1 Clostridiaceae bacterium UBA6110 | reverse complement strand
GAGACGAGGTGTTCAAGACCATCTCCAACCTGTCAGGCGGTGAGAAGTGCAGGATAAACCTACTGAAGCTTATGCTCAGAAGATCCAACTTCCTTCTTTTGGATGAACCTACCAACCATCTCGACATACCTTCAAGGGAAGCCCTTGAGGATTCACTTCTCGATTATGACGGTACCATGTTCGTAATCAGCCATGACAGATACTTCCTCAACAAGGTGGCTGACCAGATATATGAGCTTACCGAAGGCGGTATAGTCAAGTATCTCGGAAACTATTCCTACTATGTCGAGAAGAAGGACAATCCTGAAAGGTTCGCTGGAATCCCTATTGAGGAAAGACCTTCAAAGACAAGGATAGTCGAGGAGAAAAAGAGAAAGCGGGAGAAGGAAAAGGAAGAAAAGGACAGGAAGCTCAGGATCAAGGACCTGGAATCAAGGATAGAAAGCCTTGAGGACAGGAAGTCGACCCTTGCAGATGACCTGTGTAAGGAAGAGGTCTATTCAGACCCAATGAAGACCCACTCGATAAGCCAGGAGCTTAAGGACCTGGAGATCACCCTCCAGTCCCTGTACGAGGAATGGGAAGAGTCGCTGGAAGACAACTGAAGATAAATTCAAGCATGAGCCATCGGATTCAGTCCGGTGGCTTCTTTTTTCATATCCAACCTTCTCAAGCAGATTACTGCTTGTATTACTTCTGGCCTCTTCAAAAACTCTATCGTTTTCTAGTCAACTCCAGTTTGAGAATAATTATCATTTATTTTCGAAATTTGACGCACGTCATAAAAATGAAGATGAATCAGGTATAGACTTTAGCCATGGAAAGAAATGAAAGGATGATGAAAATGAGAGAGATAAGGGACGGAATATACTGGACAGGCAAGGTTGACGACCGGAAGGTACCCTTCCACAGGCTGATACTTGAAAAGGGGACCAGCTACAACAGCTACCTCATTAAGGATGAGAAGAATGTGCTTATCGATACTGTCGACTTCATGTTCGGCAAGGAATTCACTGACAGGCTTGGAAGCGAATTCGACCTTCTGAAGCTTGACTATATAGTAATAAACCACACGGAGCCTGACCATTCAGGTGCATTAGGTTCAGTTGCCAGAAAGGCAAAGAATGCGACAATCCTTTGCACTGAAATTGCAATACCTGAGCTTATGGAGATGTACAAGCTGGGGATCGAGAGATTCAGGGCGGTAAAGGACAACGAGACGCTGTCAATTGGAAAAAGGACCTTGAGGTTCCTCCACACTCCTTACCTCCACACCGAGGAGACCATGGTAACCTACCTTGAAGAGGAAGGCATCCTCTTTACCTGTGACATCTTCTCCACACACGTGGCAGATACCAGGCTTCTTGCAAGCGAGCTTGAAGCTGGCGAAAGCATTGATCCTGACTTCACAGGCTACTACTCGCTGATCATGGACCCTCACAGAAGATACGTCAAACCAATGCTCGACAAGATAGACGGCCTTGAAATATCAATGATCGCGACTTCGCACGGCTATATCCTTGACAAGGAGCCTGGAAGGTACATCGGTCTCTACAGGGAAAGCTCGGAGAAGGTAAAGGATGTAAGGACAGTGATACTTTACAACTCGATGGGCGGAAACACCAAGAGGCTTGCAAGGCTACTCGGTGAAGAGCTTGAGAAGACAGGAATAAGCGCAGAAGTGATAGATGCGAATGTCAGGCCGAAGGAGGAGATCCTAGCCAAAGTGGCTGATGCCGATGGAATACTTGTCGGAGCATCCACAAAGTATGCTGACATATCAGGTAACCTTGAGGGCATCCTCGCTGAGCTCAAGGACATGGACCTTGAGGGAAAGGTTGCAGGTGCCTTCGGGTCATACGGATGGTCCGGTGAAGCTGCCCATGTTGTCCAGGATTACCTGAAGGAAGCCGGGATGAAGGTTCTGACAACCGAGGAAGCGGTGAGGACTACAGGAATGGATGACGTAGCATTCCCGCTGAGGGTAAGGTTCAAGCCAGAGGACAGCATTGATGCTGTAAGGGCAGCAGCAGCCTACTTTGCAGACAAGGTAAGGTATTAGAAATAGAACTGAATACTTGGCAGATAGATATGTTAGCAGGAATATATTAGACATAGTGAAGGAGCTAAGGGTTACTAACAGGGATTTCCTGATTCCATCCTGAGCTGCAGCGCCTCGGCGTTCTTGCTGCCATCTTTAAGCACTTGGCAGGACCTCATTGGTAAATTTTCCTGGAGAATTACTTCTCTCCCAAAGGTTTGAATATAAAATGACATAACTAAGTTTAAAGATTATAGAAATGAAGATAATAATTGCTGATGATATAGAAGCCTCTCTCAGGTTAAGTACACCCAGGAGAGGCTTCTATTTATCCAGGCAGTGTAAATTGTTGCCTTCTTTCCTGCTAGAAAATGATGAATCCAGCCAGTCCTGACAGGACCACTATGAGAATCGGGTCAGCGTTGAACCTGAAGCTTGCAATAAATGCTGCCAGGAAAATGACTACGCTCCAGACTCCTGTAAAGACATCTCCCATCAGGAGCACAGCTGCAGCTGCTATAAGACCTACAGCTCCAAGCCTAATTACTTTCAGAGTACCCTGGATGTAAATTCCGTCCTTGTATCTCATGAACAGCCTTGAAACCACATAAATTATAATTATTGAAGGCAATATGACTCCGAATGTCGCGAAGGTTGAACCCAAAATACCGGCAGTCTTATAGCCCACATATGTTGCTGAGTTTATTGCTATAGGTCCGGGAGTCGCCTGGCTTATACCCACTATATTTATGAATGATTCTGCAGTGAGCCAGCCATGTACTGCAACCACCTCCCTTTGGATAAGTGGCAGCATTGCATATCCACCTCCAAAGCTGAATAGTCCGATCTTGAAGAAGGTTATGAACAGTTCAATTAGTATCGCCATTTATCCTTTCCTCCCTTCAAGCCTTGTCTTTATTATTCCAAGAAGTATGAATCCTATTATGAGGTAAATGGGCGTAACTCCAAGGAATCCTACAAGGATCACCGCAGATAATGGTATATAGAAGTTGCTTCTGTTTATCTTCGCTGTCCTTGACATTGTTATGACAGGTGCTGCAATTAGAGCCACAACCGCCGGCCTTATTCCCATGAATACCTGTTCAACTGCAGGATGCTTCTCTATTCCAAGGAATACCGAAGCAACAAGTATTATTATTCCAAACGATGGAAGTGTTGACCCCAGTACAGATGCGATTATTCCCATTGCACCCTTTATCTTGTAGCCAACAAAGACGCTGATATTTACGGCAAGCGGTCCTGGTGCCGACTGGGCGATTGCCACCATGTCAAGGAAATCCTCTTCACTGACCCATTTCCTCACATGTACAACCTCCCTCTGGATTAGAGGAAGCATGGCATAGCCACCACCAATGGTGAATGCACCAATCTTGAAAAAGGTCATGAACATGTCAAATAGCTGCTTCATAAATTATCCTCCTGTTGCCAAACCTTTGTAGGCTTATACTCCCATGGACCATAATAAATGGTCGCCTTACAACAACAAATATAACTGTTTATTTTAGTTAAGTAAAATAGTATAATTTTATAAATAACATAATAAATTCATTATGTATTGGAGGCAATCATGACACTAAGGCACTTAAGGATATTCGTTAAGGTTTGTGAAACAGGAAGCGTTACCCTTGCGGGAGAGGAGCTCTTTATTGCTCAGCCCAGTGTAAGCCTTGCCATATCTGAACTGGAATCATACTATGGGACCAAATTCTTCGACAGGATAGCGAGAAGGCTCCAGATTACCGAGTCAGGAAAGTACTTCCTGCAGTATGCGAACCACATAACAGCTCTATTCGATGAGATGGAAAAAGGTCTGAAAAATATAGATTCCACAGGAACCATAAGGATAGGATCAAGCGTCACCATAGGCAACTATCTGCTCCCTGGGTATATCAAGGCATTCAGGGAAATATATCCAGATATAAGGATAGAGGCTGTAGTAGACAACTCAGACAGGATCGAGGAGCATGTGCTTAAGAATCGCCTTGATTTTGCACTTGTGGAGGGTGCTGTCCATAGCGAATACATTACAGGAAAAAAATTCATGGACGATGACCTTGTTGTCATCTGTGGTAATGCGCACCGACTATCTGACAAGAATGAGGTCACCCCTCTGGAGCTTGCAGGCGAGGACCTGGTACTTAGAGAGCGAGGAAGTGCCGGAAGGGAGACTCTGGAAGGTATATTCTCAGCCTTAGGGTTTGAAGTGAAGCCATCATTTGAAAGCATAAGCACACAGGCAATTGTCAAGGCTGTAGCAGCAGGACTTGGGGTATCCTTCCTCCCCTATCTTCTTGTGAAGGAAGATATTGATGCCGGGAAGATAAGGATGCTGAGACTTAAGGGAGCAACCTTCGATAGGTGCTTCAGGATCATCCATCATAGAAATAAGTTCATTACCCCAGGGATGAAGGCATTCATGGATTTGTGCAAATAAAAAAGCTGTTCCATACCGGTTATCCGGTCTGGAACAGCTTATAGTCTTACTTTACAGTCTCATATCTCCAGTTCATTATGCCGCCCTTCATGTCCTTGACATCTGAAAAGCCTGCGCTCCTAAGGAAGCTTGCAGCCCTAGCGCTTCTTGCACCGCTGTGGCAGTATACCAGGACCTGCTTGTCCTTGTAGCTTTCAATCTCCTTAAGTCTTGTGTCAATTATCTCTACCGGAACGTTCTTAGCTCCTTTGATGTGTCCGCCCTTGAACTCATCCTTGGTCCTCACGTCCAATATGAGAACTTCCTTGTTTCCTATGTTTTCCTTGAGCACTTCAGGCTCTACCTTGTTTCCGCCACCAAATAATCCGAACATATTATTCTTCAACTCCATTTTTAATATTCATATATTGCAATATTAGAATATATGAAAGTTCCGTCCCTGTCAAGAGGAAATTTAAATCAATCTTCAAAAGGATTATCCATATGGGTTCCGTCACAGAAAGGCTTGTTCCTGGACTTCCCGCATCTGCAAAGGGCGTACCTCTCCTTCACGAATGGCGTTATCCCTTCTTCATTGCGAAGCTCTATGTTTCCAGTGACCTTGAAAGGACCGTTTTTCCTATAGGAAATTCCGTCTTTTATCTCCACCTCGAATGTGTTCCCGTCCTTCAGCTCGTAGTCAAGGGCTCCAGACGGACATGTCTCGATGACCTCAGCTATTTTCTCCCAAGCTGCCGCGTCAGCCTTTATCCATGGCCTTCTGTCCCTGTCAAATACCTCAGGAAGACCCTTCAGGCACCTCCCGCTATGGTAACAGAGCACTGAATTGAATATTATTGTTATACCGTCACCCTGGTACCTTCTTATCCTTGAAGTTGGACAATCCTCGCTCCTCTCTTCGTCGAGCCCCTCCTTGTTATGGGAGCCATCACAGAAAGGTTTCCTTTTCGACTTGCCGCATCTGCATAAGGATGCGATTTCCCTAACCGCAATGTCCCCTTCCCCGTCTATTGTTATCTTCTTTATGTTTACAGCCATGTAAGGCGTATTCCTTGAAAATATGATCATGGGATCCTTCTCCATAAGCTTCAACTCCAAATCCTTTTAGCCTGATTATACTCTCTTTACGCTCTTCTGGACAACAAGAAGCCGCAAGCTTTTGCCTGCGGCATTTTGTACATTTTCCTTACTATGGTCTTTCCCTGAGAGTCACCTGGACCTGGACATATTCTCCGTTCCTGTACACCTTGAACGTTACTGTGTCTCCGGCCTTCTTGGTGTCCCTTAGAGTATTGAGCTCTGACACAGTCTTGACTGCCTTGCCTTCAAACTCAGTGATGACATCATTTATCTCAAGCTCGCTTTCTTCAGCGGGGCTTCCATCCTGGATTTCAAGTATAAGTATGCCTTCAGGCATGTTCCTCTGCTGTGCTGTCGCAGTATTGATCTCCCTGCCTGCTATGCCGACATAAAGAGCCTTCTGGGACAGTACATTAAGCTTTGACTTCAGGTCGTTTATCGGTATCGCAAAGCCAATTCCTTCGACTGTTGAGTCAGAGATTTTTGCTGAATTTATTCCTACGACCTCTCCATTTCCATTGATCAGCGGTCCGCCTGAATTTCCTCCGTTTATCGCAGCATCTATCTGGATATACTGGTATGACGAATTCCCGATGCTTATGGTCCTGTCAAGCGCCGAGACCACTCCTGCTGTAACAGTTCCTGCAAACTCCTTGCCAAGGGGATTACCGATTGTCACAACCGTCTCTCCTACTCTCATTGCGTCTGAGTTTCCAAGCTTTACGACACCAGGCACCTCAATGTCTCCTGTTATCCTTATTACTGCAAGGTCTGCAAGGGCATCATAGTTGATTACCGAAGCGTCAACCTCTTCGCCCGTATAAAGAATGACCTTAAGCTCAACAGAGCCTTCCACAACATGATAGTTTGTGGCGATGTAGCCCTCCTCGTTAAGGATGAACCCTGTTCCGATAACTTCCTCAGTTCCTCCCTGAGGATTGAAGAAGCTTGCACCTACCGGTACCTGTGAGGTTACCGTTACAACTGCAGGCTTGACCATGTCTACAATTTCCGGTATCGTCAGACCGTCTGTTGCAACCACCGGTGTTGCAATATATTCAGTCTTCGTCTGCGATTCCGCAATCAGCTTGCCGAGCCTGCTGTTTTCAAAGAGTGCAGTTCCCGGCAGTATGTTATAGGCGCTGTGGATGCCAAGTGCAGTACCCAGCAGGGTGAAGACGAGAGCTATGGCAATCGCTGTCATTGCTCCAATGCCCTTCCTCTGGGGCTCCGGAGGATAGCTTCCACCCCTTACACGGAACTCCGGCTGCCTTATTGGCCTTTCTTCCTGTGCAGGCGGAACATACTTCCTTCTCTCCCAGGGTGCGGTGGGGGCTTCAGAAACAGCTTCCTCACTAACCTCAGGTTCAGCCTCAATTAATGACTCCGGTTCAATTTCAGAGTTCGCGTCCGGAATCTTTTCAAATTCTGCAGTATCCTCTATATCTTCCGGGATTTCATTCCCGATAATCCTGTCTTTTTCTTCATCCATCTTTTTGAAACCTCCTGTATGATTTTTCATACTCTAATGATAAGCCATCAATGTTACAATTTCGTGACGCTATGAAATTCTTTAGTTTGATCATGCTTTAAAGCATTAATAAGCAGGTTAATTGTGAGGATATTTCTCCGCAAATTTTCTCGCTACCCTACAATTTAAGCTCCCAAAAAAACGGGCTATCCACGCTTGGCTTGCAGCGTGGACAGCCCGTTAAAGTCTAAACATGATAATCATTTTAATGTCTGATTTACAGGTCAATCCTCTTCAGCTTCTTCATAAGTCCGTTCAGTGTTGAAATGACCTCTTCGGGCCTTTCCAGCAGTATTTCCTTTACGCTGTCACTGACTATGACAGTCTCCTGGTCTGATGAATAAGAGAGGATCTCCGACTGCTTCATATCCTGGAGATGCCTGTTTGTAGTCATGAGATAGACCGGCCTCACGCCGAGCGCACCATCGACTGTTTCTATTGCTTCAAGGGCAGCCATTTCAGCAAGCTCTGCTTCGAAGGCCTTAAGATGTGCATTCGTAAGCCATAGGTTCGAATAGAAATCCAGGTCGGCATCCGAATCGATGTCAACCTCCCTGTTGAACCTTGCAACTCCGGCATTGCTCAGAATTCTCGGTATTCCAAACGTACCGAGTGTCCTGATCTCCTCTATGCCTTCCTTTGAGTCTTCTATGTAGGTATCCATGGTCTCAGTGCCAAGCGCAGGACCAACTGGATTTATCATTATGGCTCCAAGCACCTCGTCCGGATACGTGTTGATGAACTCCTGCATCACAAGGCTCCCGAACTCCTCACCTATAAGAATGTAGCCTGATGTCCATCCGAACTTCCTGAACATGAAATGGAGGTCTTCGGCAAGCTCCTTAGGGGATTTTGCATCTCCATCTGTAGAGCCGTATCCCGGCCTGTCGAAGAAGAACAGCTTGTGGTCTTCACCGAAGGCTTCAGTCAGTGCCTTCCTGCTCAGCATGGACTCACCTGCCGCTCCGGCTACGATTATCTTGTAGCCCTTGCCGGCAGTCGCGTCATAGTTATAGCTGATGCCGTTGACAGTGATGCTTTTTCCAGGTGCTGCACCTACATATTTCCTAGCCTCGCTGCTTTCATACATGTAGCCGAATATGAATAAGGCTGCTATGAAAAGCACCGATGCCCTTATGATGTTCGTTTTGTTTACTACCTTTGTCTTCTTGAATCTGTGCAGGCTGTTTGAATTCTCAATATGCTTCATCGCTCTACCTCGCTCCCAGGGTAAGGCCTGGCTTGGCATTAAGCGACATCAGGGATTCTTTTCCGCTTATATGTTCAAAGTATGCTGCACTGGCTATCATGGCAGCGTTGTCTGTGCAGAGTATCGTTGACGGGAACAGAACCTTTGCCCCAAGCTTTTCTGCAGCCTGAGTAAGGCTTTCGCGCAATGAAGTGTTCGACGCCACACCTCCTGCTATAGCGATCTTGTCCAGCTTCCTGTCCTTTATTGTCGCAATGACATTTTCGGTCAGAACTGAAACAACAGCCTTCTGAAAGGATGCGGCAACATCCGGGACACTGATTTCAATGCCCTTCTGCTTAGCGGAATTAAGGTAGTTCAGCACTGCGCTCTTTAGCCCGCTGAATGAAAAATCAAGCGTATCCTCATGGAAATTCGCCTTGGGGAATTTTATGGCATCTGGATTTCCAAGCTTTGCCACCCTGTCAATCTCCGGCCCTCCGGGATAGTTAAGCGAAAGAGCCCTGGCGACCTTGTCAAAGGCCTCGCCTGCAGCATCATCCCTGGTTTCTCCAAGTACTTCGAAATCTCCATAGTCCTTCACGTGGACAATGAAGGTATGCCCGCCTGAAACCACGAGGGACACGAATGGAGGGACCAGGTCCTTGTGTTCTATGTAGTTGGCGGCAATATGCCCTTCAATATGGTTTACCCCAATCAAAGGCTTTCCGAGCGAAAATGCGAATCCCTTTGCGAACTGAAGACCTACAAGAAGAGCACCAACGAGTCCGGGACCGTAGGTTACAGCAACAGCATCCAGGTCCGATGCTTCTACGCCAGCCTCTTTCAGGGCTTCATCCACAACCCAGGATACATTCTCAACATGCTTCCTGGAAGCCACCTCAGGCACTACCCCTCCGAACTTCCTGTGTTCCATGATCTGTGACGATATTATGTTCGAAAGCACGTCTCTGCCGTTGCGCACTACGCTCGCAGCGGTCTCGTCGCAGCTCGATTCTATAGCTAGTATAATTATATCTTTCATCTATGTTAACCTCATCGGTTGAATTATTTTTTTCATTGGCCTATAATATTATAGCCTGAACTATTATTTTAAACAATCAAGCTTAACAGCGCTTTAAAATTTTAATAAGATTCATTTTTCAAGACGCACAGGATGCACAATCCGGGGAGACTATATGACTAGCTACGCAAAGGTCGTGGTTATGGGAACACCCATAACCAAATCAAACTTCAAGCTAATTAACAAGGAAGGCCGCTCCTTCCTTCCTATGAATTCCGGCAAATACCATGACAGGTATGCCAACTACGAGCAGGAGATAGCCTTCACGGCAATGTCACAGAATCCCGGACTCGTCCTTGACGAGGCTCTTATTGCTATCCTCAAGGTGTACTACAAGAGCGAGAAAAGGCACCCTGATACAAACAACATAACCAAGAGCATATTCGATGGTATTGAAAAGTCAGGGCTGATCATAAACGATGCCCAGATAACAAGGCTTGTCATTGAAGAATATTATGACAAGGAGAATCCAAGGTTCGAGCTGGAGCTCTTCGGAGACAGTGAGTTCAACCTGACCTACCAGGTGCTTAAGCGGGAAGCTCCTCTGACCAGGAAATCCTACGAGCTTGCATCAAACAAGAAGGGTGAGATGAGAACAAAGCCAAAGCCAGTAAAGAAATCAGATGTAACAACTGGTTCTAACAGCTGCTCAGTATGTAAAAAGCCAATTTCTGGCCATGACTTCATAAGTGCCGATGCCGGCAGGACAATAATCTGCAGGGGCTGCTTCAATAAGCTGCTCTAAACATAAAATAACAATGGAACTAAATTATATTGTGTCATTTTTTAAGGGGAGCTGTTAGGCTCCCCTTTATCAACAATATGCCTTTTCTGTTACCTTTTCAGAATTCCCTGATGAATTTACCGACCACAGACCTGAAGAGCTCCGGCTGATCCAGGTAGTTCATGTGGGCTGCCCCTGGAATCACTGCTAACCTTGCGTTCGGTATGGCAAGCTGGCAGACCCTCATTCCTTCTACACCAACCTCGTCATTGTCTCCGCCGACTATCAGCACAGGCAGATTGAGGTTTCCGAGCTCAGGCAGCAGGTCGAAATCCCTGAGCGTGCCAACAAGCTTCAGCTCACTTGGACCCCATAGCTTTCCGTATACTTCTTCATTCATGGTCCCGAACGCCTGCATCAGGACTCCAGGGAACGGCCTCTGCAGACACATGTATGCCTTGTAGTATTCAACCATGGCTATCTGATACTCCTGCCCGTAGTTCCCATCCCTGTCATATGCCTCGATGGTTTTCCTGAACTCTTCCGGAAGTCTGTCGAAATTCCTGCGTGTATCCTCCTCAAACAGTGCCGCGCTGAGGAATGGCGAAACCAGGACCAGCGAGCTTACTCCCTCAGGTTTTCTGTCCAGCACATAGGCTGCAACGAGTCCTCCACCCCACGAATGGCCCATAAGGATTACCTTGTCAAGTCCCAGGGACTTCCTCACCTCATCCAGTTCGCCGACAAAGTACCCGACAGTGTATGTATCGCTGCTGTCCGCCATGTCTGACCTCATGCTTCCAAGCTGGTCATAAAAATATACCGGCCTGTCCTCAGAGAGCTCCCGTATGCCATCTGTGATAGTGCTGAACCCCGGTCCGCCGTGGACAAATAGAACAGGTGTCCCTTCCTTTTCCTTACCATAAACGCAGTACCAGATGTTCTTTCCACCAACGCTGATATAGCCTTCCTCCAAAATGATTCCCTCCTTTAGGTTATCCATTTTGGTGATAATGTATATCACCATTCTCCACCTCAATTATAGCACTATAGGGTTCTGATTCAAGGAAACCATCTGATTGCCAATGAATTTCATCATTTATTCAATTACATCCGATTTAATTTACATTTGTTACAATTATCTCAAAACAACCTGAATACCCTACATTTTGTTATCGTACCACGACAGAAAGGCTTCGGCCGTTTCCAGCTGAAGCCTCTTTACAAATCTATTGTTCTATCTGTTCCACCCCTGATGCGTATGCTGCTGCATCGGCTCCTGCCTCTGATCCGCTTTCCATAGCCGTCCTGCAGTCATAGGATACTTCTTCTGCATTGCCGGCGGTGAACATACCCATCTCATCCAGGTTTCTCCTGAATCTCTTGAAAAGCCTTTTTGAGGGATCAAGCCCTACTGAAAGAAGCAGTGCATCGCATTCAATAACCTCAGTCATTTCTTCAGGGACGCTTGTCCTGATTTTTACACCAGATATCCTTCCATTTTCAGTGATTTCAAGGATCCTTGCTCCAAGCTTAACCTCCACACCGGGATATGTTACAAGTCTGTCCATGCTTTCATCCCAGTTCTTGAAGGTTTTTCCGGGCTCGACTAAAGTAACCATTCGTGCTCCCTCTACTACCAGCATCCTAGCCAGGTATATGCCGTTCCTGTCACCGCCATATATGACCACGTTCTTCCCCGGCAGAAACCCGTCATTGACGATGAGCTTTCTTGCAGAGCCAACACTCATTATTCCGGCTGACCGCTTCGAGCTTATGTTCAGGATACCTCTGGGTCGCTCCCTTGCTCCGGTGGCAAAGACTATTGCTTTCGCCTCTATTTCCTTTACACCCTCGATTCCGTTCACGTATTTTATGACTCTATCCTTCGTTACTGTAAGCACAAGTGTCCCGGTCTTAACGATCACTTTTCTGACCCCGGTCCTTCCGGTCATGCTGTCCGCAAGCTCGACTCCGGTAAGTCCTCCATCCCAGCCTGTAAGAGGTTCTATAAGCTCATTCAGCACTCCACCGAGGGCATCATCTCTCTCAATTATAAGAACCCTTGCGGCTCCCTTTTCTTTGGCTGATATTGCGGCCGACATTCCTGCCGCACCGCCTCCAATAACCGCTACATCATATGTTTCCATCTGTCGTCGCTCCTTGTGTATATTACAGCTCCAGCCCTGATCGTCATCACTGCCTGGTTCACACCGAAATGGTATGGCAAAAACCTGTAGGATGGCGCATCTATAAGCACCAGGTCCGCATCCTTGCCTTCCTCTATAGTCCCCTTGCTTTCTCCTCTTCCAATTGCACATGCGCTGTTCAGGGTAATCGCCGTCAGCATCTCCTCAGGTGTAAGACCCATCTGCAGGCATGCAAGGGCTGCCATTAGAGGTATCGAATATGAATATGAGCTTCCGGGATTGAAGTCCGTGCCTAATGCCACCGGTAGTCCCATGTCTATCATCCTGCGTCCGTTTGCATACTCTTCCTTCAGTGAAAAGGCGGTAAGAGGCAGAAGCACAGGTATCACACCCGCTTCCTTCATAGCCCGGAGTCCTTCATCAGAAGCCTTAAGCAGATGGTCAGCACTGACGGCGCCAAGTTCAGCTGCAAGAAAAGCTCCTCCAAGGTCGCTCATCTCGTCAGCATGAAGCTTGAGCCTGAAGCCCATATCCCTGCATTTCTTCAGGTATTCCGCTGAATCCTCAACCGAGAATACGCCCTTCTCGCAGAAGATGTCGCAGAACTCAGCAAGCTCCTCTTCCTTCACAGAAGGAAGCACTTCTTCTATGAGCATATCAAGGAATACCGACTCCCTGCCCTTATATTCCGGAGGCACTGAGTGTGCCCCCATGAATGTGGATACTATCTCGACGATTCCCTCATCCTTAAGCTTCTTCACAACCCTCAGCTGCTTGAGCTCCGTTACCTTATCCAGCCCATACCCGCTCTTTGCCTCCACTGTGGTTATTCCGTGGGAAGCCATTCCCATGAGACGCTTCCTTGTGATTGACATAAGCTCCTCAAAGCCTGCCCCCCTGGTTTTCACAACACTTGATGCGATTCCTCCACCCTTCTTCATGATCTCCATATAGCTCTCACCTCTAAGCCTCATGGAGAATTCCTCCTCCCTGGTGCCGCCGAAAACCAGGTGGGTGTGAGGGTCCACAAATCCAGGAAGAAGTGTCATTCCGGTACCGTCTATTACCTCAAAGTCTCCAATTTCCAGTGTCTTCGCTTCAGATTCACTGAGCACTCCTGATATCTTTCCACCACTTAGTATTACTGAAGGCCTGATCATTTCAACTATACTGCCCTGCTCATGACCTCCTTTGGGAGTGTTTCCCAGAGGAGTGGCAAGGCTTGCAAGGCCTGTTATTAAAGTATCCTTCCCCATTATTCCATCAGCCTCGTTTCAAGGATCTGGTCAGTAGAGAAGTTCTCAAGCCCCATATAGTATTCAAGTGAATCCGACAGTGCCTTAAGCGGCACAAGGCCCACAATCTCAGTCCCAACTACGCTTACCCCGTATCTTCTTGCCTCGAACCTGACGTTCTCAAGTGCGCTGTAGATTGAGGTCTTTGAAAAGTCAGTCAGGTTCATGCTCACCTGGACCTGTTTCCTTTCAGTGAGGCTGACACCCATTGCCTTGACGAACCTCAGCCCTCCGCCGATGTGCCTGACCTTCCTTGCGATCTCGTCAGCAACCTTTATGTCAGAGGTTCCGAGGTTCACATTGAATGCTACAAGTGGCATCCTTGCGCCGATTACAACAGCTCCGAAGGTCTCATTGGGACTTTTCGGACCGAAGTCGCTCTCCCAGTCTTCCTTAGCCATCTTCTCCTTCAGCCCCTCGAACTGTCCCTTCCTTATGTTCGCCAGGTTCTCCCTGGAAGGCCTGGTCGCACTCTTCTCGTATAGGTATACGGGAATACCTAGTTCCCCTACTGCCTGTCCGACCTCCCTTGACAGAGCTATGGCCTCCTCAACGCTTACTCCCTTTATTGGAATGAAAGGGATGACATCAACTGCACCCATCCTCGGGTGTGCGCCGATATGCTGTCTCATGTCTATTGAATCAAGAGCCACCTTCACTGATTCAAGGACAGCCTTCTTTATGCTCTCAGGCTCTCCTACCGCAGTAACCACAGACCTGTTGTGGTCCACGTCACTGGTATAGTCAAGGAGCTTGACTCCTTCTTTGCCCCTGAAACAGCCGGCTATCCTTTCAAGGAGCCCCGGGTCACGGCCTGTGCTGTAGTTTGGTACGCATTCAACTATCCTGTCCATCACTTACCCCCAATATCCTGTCAAGCAGTGCATCATCAGCAAGCCTCGGCACTGTCACATGCCCTTTGCCCTTTGCATTGTATCCGATGCTGGTCGCTATGGCATTCCCGTTCCTTGCCCATGACCTCCTGGCTACTCCTCCATATACATCCCACGGCATTGCAACCTTAAGTATGGAGTCAACCCTTTCGCTACCGTCAAGCACCATTCCGAAACCGCCGTTTATTGCCTTTCCTATCCCAACGCCTCCACCATTGTGGAGAGCAACCATGGTCATTCCCCTTGCGGCGTTGCCGGCAAAGCATTGTACAGCCATATCTGCCATGATGTTGGAGCCGTCCTTTATGTTGGATGTCTCCCTGAATGGAGAATCGGTACCCGAAACATCATGATGGTCACGTCCCAGCATTACAGGACCTATCTCCCTGTTCCTTACCATCTCATTGAACTTAAGGGCGATTGCCAGCCTTCCTTCTCCGTCCTGGTAAAGGATCCTCGCCTTGGTCCCCACAACCATGTTGTTTTCCTTTGCATCCCGTATCCAGATGTAGTTATCCATGTCCTGAGGGCGTCTGAAGCGGTCTATGGCATCCATGGCAGCCTTGTCGGTCCTCTCAAGGTCTTCTTCCCTTCCAGAGAGACAGACCCATCTGAAGGGCCCGTACCCGTAGTCAAAGAGCTCCGGCCCCATGATGTCCTCGACATAGGAAGGGAAAATGAATCCATCCTTCTCATCATGTCCGTTCTTCGAAATTTCAGTGACTCCTGCATCATACACTGCCTTCATGAAGGAGTTACCATAGTCGAAGAAATAAGTCCCCATTGTAGTCAGTGCCTTTATCAGCTCGAAGTGTTTTCTGAGAGTCTTGTCAACCATTCCTTTGAAGGTATCCCTGTCCTCCCTGAGGAGCCTGGTCCTCTCCTCGAAGCTTATCCCCTGAGGGCAGTAGCCTCCGTCATACGCAGCATGACAGCTGGTCTGGTCTGACAGAAGGTCTATATGTATCATATTGTCAACCGCATGCTGAAGCAGGTCCACGATATTGCCGTGGAACGCAACTGAAACAGTATTTCCGGATCTCATTGCTTCACCAGCAATTGAAAATGCTTCCTCCGGGCTCCTGGCAACGGCCTTCACCCATCCCTGATTAAGCCTTGTTTCAATCCTCGACATGTCGACCTCTGCGACTATGGAGCAGCATCGCGCAATGTCCGCAGCCTTCGGCTGAGCTCCGCTCATGCCGCCAAGGCCTGATGATACGAAAAGCCTGCCTGTAAGGTCATCGCCTTCCACCTTAAGCTTAAGCCTTCCTGCATTGATTATCGTATTGAACGTTCCGTGGACTATTCCCTGCGGTCCTATGTACATGAGTCCGCCGGCTGTCATCTGGCCGTAATTGGCAACGCCTATCTGCATGGCGCGGTGCCAGTCCTTCTGGTTATCAAACATACCGACCATCAGTGAATTGGTTATGATGACCCTTGGTGCAAGATTATGGCTCGGGAAAAGACCTAAAGGATGCCCGGACTCTATGACAAGAGTCATGTCATCCTCAAGCTCCTCAAGATACCTCTTTATCAAAAGATACTGCATCCAGTTCTGGCATACCTGGCCTGTCTCGCCGTATGTCACAAGCTCATACGGATAAAGTGCTGTCTCGAAATCAAGGTTGTTGTCCAGCATCACCTGTATGGCCCTGCCCTCCAGGCATTTGCCCTTGTACTCTTCTACAGGCTTACCGAAGATCCTGCCACTAGGCCTGAACCTGTAGCCGTAGATCCTTCCTCTGCTTCTGAGCTCATCAAGGAACTCCACTGCCATCTTCTCATGGTGCTCCTCGGGAATGTACCTCAATGCATTCTTAAGGGCCAGTCTGGTATCAGCAGGATCCAGGTTATAGCCCCTGTCAGGAGCACGCCTTATCCCTTCCGCAAATTCCGGGTATTCAGGCAGAGGTCCCCAAAGCTTTATCGACATGGATCTTTCAATAGCCTCATTCCCAATCATAAGACACACCTCTTCTTTTTTCGCTACTTACATTGTAATCCATCCGACAGGACATGTAAAAGCTTTACAGGAGTCATCAGCTTATTAAGGCTTTGCTTAATGTTGAAGAGTTAAATTTCAATTAAAAACCGCCCTGTTTAAAATGAGACTGATAAAATGTAGTCATGAAAGGGTGCGATTGCATCAGGGGGGGTACGAAAATGAAAAACAAGTCGAATTACTATATAGGATTGATCCTCGTGATAGTCGGAAGCGCGGCATTTTACAACTCAGTTTTCCTCAACGGATTTTTTGGAGTCAGGAACCTTTGGCCGCTATTCATACTTCTGCCGGGACTGTTCATGGAGATAGACTACTTCGCAGGAGACAAGCTGAAGGGAAGGGATCCCGGAGTACTTATTCCCGGAGGCATTCTCACAGGCATGGGTACGTTCCTTCTGCTGCGTGAATTCCTCGACATCATTCCGGGTATGACAGGTCCGGTCATGATAGCGGTGACAGGCGCAGCGCTTCTCCAGTTCTATGTTGCAAAGCCAAGGGACAGGGGACTGCTGGTTGTCTCACTTGCGCTGATACTAATTGGAGTCCTTCTTGGAATCAGCAGGTATACTGGTGAGCTTCCTGTTTGGCTTACCGCAGGGTCGCTTACATCCCTTGCTGTGATCATGGCAGGCGTATACCTCATCGCAAAGAAGCCAGCAGAGTACAAGGATTCAACCTACAGGCCAAGGGACAGCGAAAACCAGAAAAAGAGCCAGTAACTTAAAAAAACTTCCGCAAAAAGCGGAAGTTTTTTATTTCTGTCTGATTCTCTTCTTATAGCATTGAGTTGCTTGAACCGAGTACGTTCTTTATCTTGTGCTGAACCATTCCCTGTATAGCATCCCTTGCCGGCCCGAGATACTTCCTTGGGTCGAAGTCAGATGGGTTCTCAACAAGGTGCCTTCTGATTGCAGCAGTCATTGCGAGCCTCAGGTCAGTGTCTATATTTATCTTGCATACTCCAAGCTTTGAAGCCTGTCTCAGCATGTGCTCAGGAACTCCCTGCGCTCCGGGGATGTTTCCGCCGTACTTGTTGCAGAGCTCTACGAACTCTGGGAGAACTGTCGATGCTCCATGAAGAACAAGAGGGAAATTCGGAAGAAGGTTCGTTATTACCTCAAGCCTTGCGAAGTCGAGCTTCGGCTCTCCCTTGAACTTGTATGCACCATGGCTTGTTCCTATGGCGATTGCAAGTGAGTCTATACCTGTTCTCTGTACGAACTCCACAGCCTGGTCAGGATCGGTGTAGGATGCGTCTTCCTTGCTTACGTTGACTGCATCTTCAACACCTGCCAGTCTTCCAAGCTCAGCCTCTACGACTACGCCCTTGCTGTGTGCGTACTCTACGACTTCCTTGGTTATCCTGATATTCTCTTCAAATGAATGATGTGAAGCATCGATCATGACTGATGTGAATCCGTCATCAACGCACTTCTTGCACATTTCCGCGCTGTCACCATGGTCAAGATGGAGAACTATGTCCAGACCTGAATCTTCGATTGCTGCTTCTACAAGCTTCCTCAGGTATATAGGATTCGCATACTTCCTCGCACCTGCAGATACCTGGAGAATTATAGCTGACTTTTCCTGCTTTGCAGCATCAACTATTCCCTGGATTATCTCCATGTTGTTGACATTGAAGGCTCCTATCGCATACTGTCCTGCATACGCCTTCTTGAACATTTCGGTTGAAGTTACTAGTGCCATTTACATTACCTCCTTGGTTTTGGGATATCTATATTACTTATAGATAGCAATTTTAACGGATTCAGTCATCATCCCTTCCGAGCTCAAACCGGATTCCTCCGGATTCTTCCTCGCCTTCAGGCTCAATCTTGTCGCTTTCGCCATAGAAATGGCTTGAATCACCGTATATCCTTGTCTCGGTTCTTGATAATGCGCCTGCCTTCTCCATTATAGCATCTTTGATGTCTATGGTGATGTGGCTTACACTCTCTTTTGCCTTGCCGACCTTTTCCTTCAGGTCTTCAACATTGATTTCTGAAACGGCTTCCTCCAGGAGCTCACCTGCTGCATTGAAGGTGGTCTCTATGAATTTCCTGCCTTCCTCCCCTACTGTCCTGGAGCCTGTAATAGCCTTGTATGCCAGTTCCTTCCTGTCCATCCTCAGCGCTGCAAGCCCAATTGCGTCACCGGTGAATTCCACCGTGGCGCTCAGGGCTCTTCCAATGGTCCTTCCTGCCTTGTTTGCGTTCTTTTTGACCTTCACTTTTCCTACCTCCACGATAGTCTTATGTATATATTTAACCACAAAATTGTTAACAAAAACCAAAGTAGTTAAAAAAACCGCAAAAAAACGGATCCAATGCTTTGAAAAGTGCAGTTTACTGCATCCTTTAAAGCTAAGATCCGCTTTTAAGTGCCTATTCTTCTGTTTCCCTTGGGAAAACCATCTTTATCTTCTTGTCTGCGATTGAGAATACAACCTGTTTCCTTGCAGCAAGCTCGCCGTCCACATTGATGTATACCGGCTCCTCAGCGACTATCTCTACCCTTTTGCATCTTCTGTACTGAAGCTCCGGCAGTCCCATATGCTTTCCCGCAATCGCCAATGGCAGGAACTTCATGACCTTCGCCCTGTCGATGTCAGTGACTATAAGGACATCAAGAAGCCCGTCGTTTATATCAGCCAGAGGCGCTATCTTTATTCCGCCGCCATAGTACTTTCCGTTTGCAACGGCCACCATGAAAACTTCTTCGTCGAAGACCTCTCCGTCGGCAATTATCCTCACCTTCTCAGGCTTGATGTCCATTGCTGTTGAGATGACGCTCAGAAGATACGAGATTTTATTTGGAACAATAGGTCCTGTCTTGTATTTTTCTGCATTCTTTACCACATTGGCGTCAAAGCCAAGTGACGCGATGTTCAGAAAATACCTGTCGTCAGCCATCCCTAAGTCGACTTCCTTTTCAGTCCCAAGGATTGTGTCGAGGAGGATCCTCCTCCTGTCGAACTTCTTGACCACTGACTTTATGAAGTCATTTCCGGATCCTCCCGGAATGCATGCAAGGGTAGAACCTGTCCCTACCATTCCGTTCAGGACCTCATTAAGCGTTCCGTCGCCGCCGACGGCATATATGCGGTAGTCTCCAGTGGACGAAAAGTCCCTGGCTATTTCAGTCGCATGCCCCTCATATCTTGTAAAGACTATCTCGTAATCTATATCCTTGTATTTCTGCTTCAGCTCCCTGAAGAGCTTACCGATGGTCCTTGCCATCCTGAGAGCTATTCCGTTGCCTGCAGCCGGGTTAACTATGAACAAATGCTTTACGGGACTCATAAATTACCACCAAATCCGTTATTTTTGTATTCCGCAATACCTTTGCGGATCTCTTCCTCAAGTATAGCATCTTATGCAGACCTTCAAATGTGTTAATCAATATTTAAGGCTTTTTTCAATTGTCCTTAACACTGACTTCCGGCTGCACCTTGACGCCTGTTGAAGCTGCTGTCTCAGTCCATCTGTCCACGAAGTCTCCGCGGGCCCATTCAGCCATTATTATCTCCTCATCATCATCCACCGCTATGGTCATGGCAGGCTTCGCTGAGAGGTTCATATTCTCGTCATACATGAACATGATGAGATACCTTGGAGTCCTGACTATTACGAACGCGTTTCCCGGAGCATTTATGACATCCTTGGCTTCAGGAACCATTTCCTTTATCCTGCTCCATGAAACCTGCAGCTCATCATATGTGACAAGCTTTGCAGGTGGGATAAGTGAGACTGTAATGTCTTTATATGCCTTCGCCGGCTCCCTGGCAGAATTAAGCCTTGCAGTCAGCACCCAGTGACCGTTTCGCCTCTCCATGGCGAGGCTTTCAGAAAGGTTCCCGATGCTTCCTCCCATGGCTTCAATTGAGCTGTCCCTTATGCTCTCACTTTCATATGAGCTTTTCAGGGCTTCCATTCCCTCTTCGCCTGCGATCTCGGTTATGTTGACACCCCTGTACTCAGTATAGTTGTCAACAGCCAGGATCTTCTGGTACGGCAAACTCATGTCCGCATTTGAAATGCTTGTCCCCTGGGTGATTCCGATATAGTCGTTCCCGACAAAGCCGACGTCTATGAACCTTTCGGCTGTCACTATAGGCGTTCCCAGCTCGTTCTCCGTTATTACCTGCCTTCCTGCAGGCTTTATCAGCAGTGACTCGTAAACCTTGCTCTCCTCAATGTATCTTTGTACGGAAAGCAGCATGAACTCCTTCCTCGGAAACAAGATGTCACGAACCTCGTATGCATTCTGGAATTCACCGGTGCTGTATATCCAGAGAGTCCTGTATGCTGAGCCTTCATCCTCTGTCCTCTCTGACTTAAGACCTATGAGCACTCCTGCCTTCGGCTGATAGTTCATTCCCTTGCTGG
The DNA here is from genome assembly GCA_002428415.1 of Clostridiaceae bacterium UBA6110. Taxonomy (GTDB): domain Bacteria; phylum Bacillota; class Clostridia; order Clostridiales; family Clostridiaceae; genus Youngiibacter. The sequence goes on along the minus strand of DIWI01000080.1, from coordinate 10,938 downwards.
ATGAGTCGAAGGCCATATCCATTTCCGGAGCAGCTCCTGATGTCTTTTCAGAGGTCTGTATGGCATCTCCGCTCCTGACAAGCTTAATGAAGTTCTTCCCCTGTATTATCCCGATCATGTCCTTCTCCAGGCTGAAGACCTGATAGAATGACTTATTCTCCGTACTGATGTCGTAAACCTCCATCTCGCCGTCCTTGAGGTTAAGTCTGGATGGATTTAGCCTGTACCTGTTCAGCAGGAAATCAAACACATTGACAAGCTTCACCTTATATTCAGGTGTCTTTACAATTTCACTGCCGACCCTGGCTTCTCTCGTATCGAAATATGCGGTAAGGCTCTTGTAGTCAGATTCGCTTATTTCAGCTGTCCCTTCAAGGGGCACAACTGAAAGGTAACTGTAGCTTCCTTCTATTTCAAGCTTCGCAGGTTCAGGGGCATGCACAACCCTCTCGTTACCCGAGATGCCCATAGAGCAACCGAATAGCATGAGTGTACAAGCCATCAAGGTTATTGGCTTAATAACCGTGGTGATTACTCTAATTATTCTTTTCATAAGTCACCACTCCCTTTAAGGGAATCCTCATCCTTATCTCGGTTCCCTTTCCCACTTCGCTCTTTATCACGAGTTCTCCGCCGTGCAGCTTCGCTATCTCATCGCAGATTGAAAGCCCTATCCCATTCGATGAATTTGAAGTCTTTCCCTTGAAGAACTTCTCCTTGACCTTGTCAATATCCTCAGAACCAATACCAATGCCGTTATCAGCGACAATGAAGTCCAGATGTTTTTCAGTCTTCTCCATCGATACTGTTATCTCTCCGCCAGGTCCGGTAAATTTGAAGGCATTGTCTATGAGGTTTATGAACACCTGCTTCAGCCTGTTGGCGTCGGCTGTAATGAATCCCATGTTGTCCTTCCTGTTGACCTTGAATCTCTTGCCTTCCCTGTTTGCCCTGTCCTCCATGTTCTTCCAGATGAAGTCGAATAGCCTTGTTATGTCGACCTTCTCAAGGTCAAGGGTTATCTTGCCTGATACGAACTTCGAAAAGTCGAGTAGCTCCTCCACCATATTCTTAAGCCTGTCTGTCTCATTTGATATTATGTCCAGCCCGTCTGACAGAAGCTGCCTGTCGGTGCTCTCATCCTTTAAGGTTATGGCCCAGCCCTTTATGGCAGTGAGCGGAGTCCTCAGCTCATGGGATACGGATGATATGAAGTCATTCTTCAGGGCATCCTTCTTCCTGATTTCCCTGGTCATGTAGTTGAAGGTGTCGGAAAGCTTTCCGACCTCGTCATCATTGTATTTCCTGCTGACAACGTTATAGTTCCCGGAGGATATCTCCTCAGCGGTTGCAGTAAGCTCCTCGATTGGCCTTATTATCTTCTTTGACAGGAACTGGCTTATTGCCGCTGTTACAGCAACCACGACAATTGCGAACAGCCCGAAGTTCAGTGCAATGACCCTCAGTGTCCTGTCCACATCCTTCATTGAGGTTATGAACCGAAGGGCTCCGACTATGCCTGAGCCATCGCTGAGAGGGTATGAGACTGCCATTACCTTCTGGCCTGTCCCCTCCTTGTTGAATATGAGGTAATCAGTACCTCCTGAAAGAGCTGCCGTTATGTCCTTCTCTTCCCTTGGCCCCTTGGGCCTTGTTCCCTGGGAGTCCAGTATCACAACCGAATCAAGGTTTATTATCTGAACCTCGGCGTCAGTCTGCTTCCAGAATGCGTCCACATCACCGTAGACATTGTCCTCAAGGCTCTGGTCGGAAAAGTACCTTTCATAGAAATCCGCTGATATCCTCAGCTGGTTCTCCAGGGTAGTCCTTATGTTGTTGTAGAAATATTCCTGAAGAAGGAGCATGGTGGCAAATTCAGTGACGAACACCGAAATGAAGATTATTATCATGTAGTTCCTTGCCATCCTGTTCTTCAGGCTGTTGTACCTTCCCAATTCATGCACCTCTTTGTCAGTTTCTTCTTAATGCCAAAAGGAAACCAAGAGCATCGCTTTGGTTTCCGCTTGCCTATCTTGACCACCTGTAGCCTGTGCCCCATACGGTCTCTATGAATGCCGGTTCTGACGGATTGTCCTCCACCTTTGCCCTTAGCCTTCTTATGTTGACATCGACAATCTTCGGGTCTCCTATGAAGTCGTAGCCCCACACTAGGTTAAGGAGCTCGTCCCTTGAAAAAGCCTTTCTCGGATTTTCGAGGAAGATGCTCATCAGCGCATATTCCTTGGGAGTGAGGTCAAGTACGATGCTGTCCTTCATTATGGTCTGGGAATACTTGTCCATGACGAAGCCCTGGCTTTCGACCTTGTACTCGTCCTTCTTCACCGTCTTCCCTTCCTCAAGACGCCTGATCAGCGCCTTGGTCCTCAGGATGAATTCCGTTGGGTTGAATGGTTTGACAACATAGTCGTCAGCTCCCCTTTCGAGGCCTGTGATCTTGTCCATGTCCATTCCCTTGGCAGTCAGCATGATGATTCCGATTTCCGGGTGCTTCTCCCGGAGCCTTCTGCAGACCTCAAAGCCGTCTATTCCCGGCAGCATGACATCCAGCACCACTACCTTAGGTCTCTCAATCTCAGCAAGCCTCAAGGCTTCCTCTCCTGAGCCTGCCTCAACCACTGAGAATCCGTTACGTTCGAAGTTTATCTTAAGGAAAGCCCTTATGCTTGACTCGTCTTCGCAAATAAGAATCTTCATACCATCACATCCATTCTATTTTAAGATACCGAATTTGTACCCCTGTTCCTTGAATTCAGCTATGATAAGCGGCAGCGACTCCGGTGTCAGCGGCTTGTTTGTCGCATCATGCATCAGTACCACTACAACCGACTTTATCTTTGTGTAGTTGAGTGAGTCGAACACAAAGTCCGCCATTGCCTGAGCGTCCTTCGGCCTTCTCGATGTCGGCTCGGAATCACCGTTTATGGCATTCCAGTCCACATATTCTATTCCCAGTCCTCCAATTGCCTCATCAACCTTGTCCATACCCTTCCATGACATATGTCCGCCAGGGTACCTTAATACCTTGCTGTCAAAATCAGCCTTGCCTGTAGCTGTCCTTATGGCATTGACAAGCTTCACAAGCTCTTCCTGTATGAATGCAGCATCCCCTGTGTTCTTGGGATAAAGCTTCTCGTAAACATGGCTGTATGTATGGAGGGCAACTGAACTGCCTTCCTCAAGTATCCTGTTTAGGACTTCTCCTGATCCTGCCTTCTCAACACTCGTTCCTATTACGAAGAATGTGCCCGGTACACCCTCTTCCTTGAGAACATCAAGGATTTTTGCTGTGCTTTCAGTATTAGGGCCGTCATCAAAGGTAAGGAATACCAGCTTTTCTCCGGTGTATGGCACCTTTCCGGTCATCCAGTCCCTGACATCCTTGGTAGCATACGCATAATCATCAGCCTTAACAATGTGGTTGCCGTTCCTGACGAGATCCTCAGGGGATACCACAGGTACTGTCTCAACAACGGTAGGCTGGGTATTGTCCACAACAACTGGCTTATTTGAAGTGAAGTAGCCTTTCCCGAACAGGAAGTATACTCCAAGTCCTATTGCAGTCCCGAGTATCACGACTGCGCCAAAGGTCCTCAGTATCCTGCCGGTTCCGCCTCTTCTTTCTGGTGCGAATAAATTTTTGTTTCTTCTCATATTTCCTCCGAATCTGTCTTTATCTTAATTCTAAGTTCCGCTTCATCATATTTTGTTACAAACAGGAATCATCTCCTATATCATAACAAATATACGGTCAAAAAAGTTGATTTTTAAGGCAAATTCACCTTTGCCCCAAATCTGGAACATTTCATTTTATCTCCAGATGATATAATATGTTTGTGATGGCTGTGTCATGCAGCTAATGTTTTTTCGAGGAGCTGATCCATTGTTTGGATTTTTTGGCAAATATGTCGACATTGTATCGCCTTTTACAGGAAATACCATAGACCTTTCAGAGGTACCGGACGAGGTGTTCTCACAAAGGATGGCAGGAGACGGAATTGCGGTGATTCCCACAGGAAATGTCGCTGTAGCGCCAGCTGATGGCGAGATAAACCTCATATTCCAGGGCGGGCACTCTTTCTCCATGAAGACCCCTGATAAACTTGAGATAACGGTTCACATAGGTCTCGACACCATCATAATGAACGGTGAAGGTTTCGAGGTGCTGGTACAGCAGGGTACCAAGGTGACAAAGGGAACTCCAATCGTCAGATTCGACCCTGACACAATAACAGACGCAGGCCTCTCCCTTATTTCACCGGTACTTATAACAAACCCTGATTCAGTGCGTTCAATGTCATCAAACACAGGAATAGATGCCGAGGCAGGCAAGTCCGTCATATTGAAGGTTAAGCTCAAATAGGCCAATTAATGCCATCCGGATAACTTAGATCACTACAGGAGGTTCTCATGAAGAAGGTTCTTTGCGCAGCTTTAGCAGCAATGATGTTTCTCGCTCCCCTTACTACGGTCAGGGCTAATTCCGCCCCTGTATACTGGGAGGGGTATCCTTCGACCGTCATTATGTCAGTTGACGAGGAAACTGAAATCAAAGTCGATTCGGAGAAGCTTCTCTTCGACCTGAGTGAAGGCCTTAAGGGTGGGTACAGCCCACTGTGCAGGATTACTGCAGCCTATACCATGACTGCAGGAGATGACAATACGGCTTCGACAATGGCCTTTCCGTATATCGGTAGCCTCCAGAGCCTTTATGAAGGAGAGGTCAGGATTACTGCAGATGGAAAAGAAGTGCCGTTTTCACTGATGTTCGGAGAACCAGCAAAAGGCTATGGCACCTTCTCCGATTCTGAAAAAAAGGATCCGGACCCGTTCTCCATGATACTTTCAAGCATATCCCCAAACGATTATGTGCCTGAGAGCTTCGATGCTGACGATAAAGCCAAACTGGTAAGCATAGACTTAAGTAAGACCGGGACCCAAAGCCTCATGGTCTCAATACCTATGGACCTAAGCGGCAGGGATACCAGTGTCATCGCCCTTGACTTCAACGGGTACTCCAGGGAAGGTGACCGCATGGAGCTAAAGTCCTGGGTCGACGGAACTGACACCATTGAATTCCTTGTCATCGGTGACCAGCTTGAAATAACAGTCGAAGGCTACATTGACGGAACAGAGAGAGAAAAAAATGACAGCTTCACATACGACATACATGAAGAAGAGGTTGATATCAGGGACTACCTGCTCAAAGAAGCCAGCAGTCTCCTTGGAAGAAGCATCAGTGATGACTCCACTCAGTACTGGAACATCCTTGCAAAGGAAGTCGACATAGCTCTCCAAAACAATGATGGCTTTGCAAGCATTGACGACCTGACAAGCGCCCTGTTTACAGACAGATACATCCTATTCATTTACTCACTGGATTTCAAGAAAGAGACATCAAAGGAAGTCGCAGTCTCATATCTCGCATCTGGCACAATGGACAGGAGAGAAACCTCCACTCCAAAATACACCTTCAGCTATCTTTTGAGCCCCGCTTCTTTGTGGAATGGCTTCAAGGACCTGGATATTGAGATAAGGGCATCGGAAAGCGAGCCATATCTTCTTGAAAGCAGCCTTAAATTTGAAAAGACAGCTGACAGGAACTATAAATCGTCTTTTGAGACTCTTCCTGACAAGGACCTTGTCTTCACGGTATATAAGTCTGAGAAGATAACATTATCAGACAGGTTCAACGGATGGCTTGCTAGAAGTTATGGACTCATCTTCATGCTCACGCTGCTGCTTCCTCCAATCATCGTTTTCGCAATCCTCTTCATTATAGCAAAGGCAGTATGGAGAAGAAGGTCAGGAAACAGCATGTGATATAATCTAATTTGATATTTAAGACACGATAAATAAGGGGGACCACAATTGATAAGAAGAGTGATTAACATAGACAGGGATAAGTGCAACGGATGCGGAATCTGTGTTACAGCCTGCCATGAAGGGGCAATAGGCCTTGTAGGTGGAAAGGCTCAGCTAATGAGGGATGACTATTGTGACGGACTCGGCGACTGCCTTCCGGCATGTCCTGAGAACGCAATAACCTTCGTGGAACGTGAGGCTGCTGCCTATGATGAGGAAGCTGTGCAGGCTAATATGGCAAAGAAGAACCAGCCAAAGATGATGACGTTCGGTGCTGAGCCTACTGCAAAAAGATCAGTCAAGCCATCGGAACCTATCCATACAGGAAGTGAGTCGCAGCTTTCACAGTGGCCTGTGAAGATCAAGCTCGTTCCAGTCAAGGCACCATTCTTCGATGGAGCGAATCTTCTCATAGCAGCTGACTGCAGCGCTTTCGCCTTTGGAGATTTCCATGGCAGGTTCATAAAGAAAAGGGTGACCCTGATCGGATGTCCAAAGCTCGACAACGTGGATTATTCAGATAAGCTGACGTCGATAATAAGTGAAAACAACATAAAGAACATCACAATAGTCCGCATGGAAGTTCCTTGCTGTGGCGGGCTGACAAGCGCCGTGACGACTGCAATGAAGAACAGCGGAAAGATGATTCCATGGCAGGTAGTCACTATCTCCTCAAAGGGAGAGATACTCGAGGACTGATAACACAGCTTGAAGCTTAAATACTATGAATACAATAAATTACCGGATAAATTGCCATTTATCCGGTAATTTTGAATATGTATGATCCATATTGGAAATAATTTCATTAACCTGGGAGGTCCGCAAAAAATGGATATCGAAATCACAGCATACGACAGGAAATACATAAGCGAGGCGATCAGCATCTGGAATGATGTTGTGGAAGATGGAATAGCCTTTCCGCAGATGGACCTTCTTACAGAAGAATCAGGTGACGAATTCTTCACACAGCAGTCATTCACCGGCCTCGCATATGACAAGGACAGCAAAAGCATTGTCGGTCTCTACATTCTCCACCCCAACAACACAGGACGATGCGGCCACATTTCCAATACGAGCTATGCAGTAAAAAAAGGTATTCGCGGACACCATATAGGAGAAAGGCTAGTTATCCATTCCCTGAGCAAGGCCAAGGAACTGGGCTTCAGTATCATGCAGTTCAATGCTGTGGTGAAGACCAATGAAAATGCACTTCACCTCTATGAGAAGCTTGGCTTCATTAAGCTTGGCATCATTCCTCAAGGCTTCCTCATGAAGGATGGAACCTATGAGGACATTGTGCCGCATTATCGGATGCTGTAGTCAGACCCTTCCATTCCCGTTAGTACTGCACCGAAAGCATTATAAAAAATTGATTGATTGGGGTTGATGTTCGAACATGAAAACCAGAATATTTGCTTTGCTGGCAGCATTGTCATTTATACTTACTCTGGGATGCTCCAACAAGGAACTAAAAACAGGAAAATATGTCATGCAGGGAACTGAACTTGCAGAATGGGCGTGGGTCATCCTGAAGGATGATGGCAAATTCGTATTCAACCGGAATCTTGCAACATCCTATGATCCTACCGGTACATACACGGAAGAAAATGGTATGCTGATCCTATCAGTAAGTGCTGATGAAACCTACAGATTCAAGATCGATGGAGATAATCTGATTTTTGAAAGCGGAAAACTTGCTGAGTCTTTGATTAAAAAAGGCTCAATCTTCAAGCTTTCTGAAGTCACAATCGAAATTGGAAAGTCACTCAAGTTCTCAAAAGATGAAATCATGGAAGCAATTAATTTGGTGCAGACTGGCTTCAAGTTTCCATCTGCCACACTGACAAAGCTCACCTACGACGAAGAAAAATCAGACCGGCTCATAAAGGGCTATATGGAAAACGGAAAAGGTTCTGTAAATGGAGTGGATTCGAAGAATGTGATCATTCTAATCTCAGAGTTTGTTGTGGATGGCTCAGGAAAAAACCCAGTGCTAAACCCCAATTCAACCTACACTGATTACCAGTGGATCCTGATAAGGCACGGCGAAAACAGTGATTGGATAATCGATGACCAAGGTTATTGATGGCAATTTATAATAAAGGAGAGAGACTCTAGCTGATTCTCTCTCCTTTATCGCACTATTTTAATATTCTAATATCATTTTGCCATTATCTCATGAGCCATCATTTACACAATATTATCTGTCCTTACTGAAATTATGATTATAAACATTACATCATTTTTCTTATCTACTTTATACACAACTCTGATTCCAGAATCTCTATACTTTATTTTGCAACAGCCTGCAAGCTTAGTTATAGAATCATTTCTTAATGGTTTTCCATACCCACCTTCGGTATTTGGAAGTGGATTTTGGGACACCTTCTGAATTCCCTCAACACTTCCTTGCGCAATGAAGCTTCAAGTTTTTTCAATTCTTCAATTGCCTCTTCGTGAAATACTATTTCCCAATTCATGCAGCAACTCCACTAAAAAATTATTTTCTAGCTATATGACAATGTCAACATTTGTTTCGTCCAATTCTTCCTGAGTGACATTAAGCATTTTCATTGCGTCTTCCATAGATACACTCTTATTGCTTGTGCTCATTCGTTTGCTCGCTTCCAGCAATAATTCGTAGTCCTCCAGCTTCTCCACCATTTCTTCATATGTATCAGGTGATACAATCACTCCGATTACTTTGTTATTCTTAAGTACCGCCTTTATCCCTTCTGTTTTGACTTCCTCGAAGATTTTATTTGCCTTGCCTTGGTTGAACAAAGAAATGCTGACAGAGTTGCTAAACACACTACCTAGCTTCCTAATTTTTGCTGCTTTCAACATATCTTCTCACCTCTTTAGCTTATTATATAACCGTTTTTAGTATCCTCTCAATAAATTTATAGATATATTTATTGATATATTTATAAAGAAATCAATAAATATCTTTGTACACTTTAGTGCGTTGCATAGGGTACATATAAACAAAATGAAATGCAGGTACCTAGCTTTTTACGTTTTCTGTTACATATATCCTCAAATACACACTGTACCTTATTGCAAAATTAACTGATAATTTATGGAAAATCCATGCATACTGCACCGATTATTGCAAACTATATGATTCAATATAATTGATAAGTATGTGCACAAGGTGCTTTTGCTTTGCTGAAAGTTTCCCCTATTGGATCAGTTTCCTCCTTTGCATTGGTTCAAGTAAAGCCATTTGCAGACTGAATCTATTGTTTTATGGGTGAATCCATCACTTGAAAATATACTGTAAGACCTATGGCAATACCATGGTATCAATAATCATTTTTTCCTGAATGTTCACGAAAGGGGGTATTGGGATTGGCTGCATCAACAAAGTTATCTGGTTTCATAACCTATAAGGATGCTTTAAAATTGACGGCAAAGCAAAATGCCGAAAATCATCAGAATTTCATTAATCCTGGGTTGGTAAGGCTTTTAGGTTTTCTCAATTTCGATAAACTGTTTGTACGCGCTGAGAACTGCTCGGTTTGGGATAGCGATGGCAATGAATACATTGACTTTCTTGGTGCTTACGGGGCACTTAACATAGGACATAACAACAGCGAAGTCATTGCCGCTTTGAAGTCAGTAGAGACCCTGCCCAATTTCCTTCAGATTTCACTAAATCCGTTGACTGGAGCTTTGGCCAGAAATCTTTCTCATCTGTGTCCAGGAGAGCTCAAATTCACCTTCTTCTCGAACAGTGGAGCTGAAGCGGTTGAAGGTGCTTTGAAGCTGGCAAGAGCGTCATCAGGAAAATCAAGGATAGTTTCCTGTGAAGGATCATTCCACGGCAAGACATTTGGAGCGTTATCAGTTACAGGAAGGAAAAAGTACAGGAAGCCATTTTCTCCAATGCTGCCACGTGTCAGCTTCGTTCCCTTTGGAGATGCAGATGCGCTTAGGAATGCCCTGGCTGCAAAAGATGTTGCCGCCTTTATCGTCGAGCCTATCCAGGGAGAAGGCGGGATTATCGTCCCCCCGGAAGGTTATCTCCGTGAGGTCAGAAAAATCTGCTCTGAGACCGAAACTCTGTTGATAATAGATGAGATCCAGACAGGACTTGGCCGCACAGGAAGGATGTTCGCATGTGAATATGAGGATGTCTCCCCTGACATCATGTGCCTTGCAAAATCACTCGGTGGTGGAATAATGCCATTGGCTGCTTATATCGCCACTGAAAAGGTCTGGAAAAACGCATATGGCACATTGGATAAGGCGGTACTTCATACATCAACCTTTGGTGGAAACACCAGGGCTGTCACTGCAGGCCTGGCTGCACTGGAAGTAACATTGAGGGATGACCTGCCTGGACAGGCTGAGGAAAAAGGGAAGTATTTCCTATCAGAACTGCAGAAGCTAAAGCTTAAATACCCAATAATCAAAGAGGTACGCGGGCGAGGTCTGATGCTTGGCATAGAATTCGCCCAACCCGAGAACAACTTCCTCAATAAGATCACTAGAGGGAGTTTTGAAAAGCTCTCCTATGAATATGTGGGATCCCTTATAGCCGGTGAGCTTCTGAACAAGCACCATATCATCACAGCCTATACTCTGAATAACCCAAAGGTAATCCGTCTTGAACCGCCACTCACCATTTCATATGAGCAGATTGATATGTTCCTGAGGGCTCTAGATGCGGTCTGCCATAGGAACAAAGGCTTCTTTGGTGTTGTCAGGTCAAGTTCAAAAACCGTTATAGTTTCATTCCTTAAGAAGAAGTTCCATTCTTAATTGAAACAACAAGAGAACCCATCAGCTATTGAACTAACTGATAGGTTCTCTTAATGCTATATTCTTCAAAAAAGCAAATCCCCCGGACCAAAAGATCCGGGGGATTCATTGACCTGGCGACGACCTACTTTCCCACAGAGCTTCCCCTGCAGTATCATTGGCACCTTGAGGCTTAACCGTCGTGTTCGGAATGGGAACGGGTGTAACCCTCAAAGTTATAGACACCAGATACGAAAAACCATAGGTTTTTCGATCGTTCGTGCAGATTCGAAGAATCGCAGAACG
>DIWI01000082.1 GCA_002428415.1 Clostridiaceae bacterium UBA6110 | reverse complement strand
ATGTCCATAAATACCCCTGCACTATAACGTGTGCACTACGTCCCGGCCTAAAGTCACCCTTCAGCCGGCAAGCTCCGGGACCATCTTCAGCAAGATCTTCTCCGCACCCTTTCACCAAAACGGGCGCTCTCTGTAAGGAGTCCATGCAGGCTTACTCTTCCCTTCATTGCCACTTTCAACTTATTGTAGACAACTGTACCACCAGAAAAGGCACATGTCAACAAAGAAAACGCAGAATATTTTTCAAATTCAAGCCGATAACGCAAAATCAGGCTCAATGTGATATAATTTTGGTTAAGACTAACAATTTTTCGGAGGAGATATGAAGCGGAAATTCCTTTTGATATATGCCGTCATAACAGTCACTGTCTTTCTTGCAGCATATCATTCCTTCAGATGGACCAGCCAGCTTGTCAAGGATAACTCAAACCTTGCAGTGCTGGGAGTCGTCGACCGGCTTATAGCATACACCGGAAACAGGGATAGCCTCAGCTATGAGGACTTTCTCAGACAGGGCGATGAACTGGTCCACACCATGGGTGACATGGCGAAGGTCATAGACGATTCGAGCTACGGAAACAAGAGTGACCTGGACAAGATGTTCTATGAGCTCTCAAAGCTTTTCAGGAACTCGACCAGGTTCGATCTGCAGCACACGAGGACCCTCGGTGAGATACACGACCTTCTGGTCAGGTACAGGTACATATCAACCTCGCAGGAAGGCGCACGCCTTGTAAGCGAAATAATAAGCAGGGCTGTCTTCATACAGCCTGACTACTAGGAGGGCTTATGGAATACCTATTCCGGATGACCTATTTTCTTTCATTCCTTTTGCTTTTGGTATACGGAGCCTACCAGCTGGTCTCGTATTTCAGGAAAGACCATGACATCAGAAGGATCAACAGGCTGACGATAACACTTACCATACTATCCTTCATGGTGTTCATGTACCTTGACTTCAGCGTGATAAATGCCTTGATCGGCTCTTTCATCTTCATGATAATGATAAGGGTCGCCTATGTCATCTATTCAGATACCTACGATTAGGCATCGCATGCTGAATATAAGAACTGATCTCCTCAGGTTTATACGATTTGACAATTGAATTTTTCAGTCATATCAGGCTCTGCAGTTGCAGAGTCTTTATTTTTCCCGCATCTTTTTTCATTTTTCCTAATTCTCAGCATGTCCTGAATATGTTGTCAATCTGAGCACATAATGGCTAAAAGCAGAATTTTGCCAACCTTTGCGCAATCAGCATATTTATCCTGAAAACACGGGAGGAAATGCAATGGGTATAATAAAAAATCAGACTGAAGTCCGGAATCCTGGGATGAATGAAACCTCATGCCTTGCTGATCCTGAAACATCAGAAATATGCACTGAAAGCTTGAGGAACTCAGACCAAAACGCCATCAAGGCAGCCTTCGACTGCCTGCAGACCCGTGAAAAAGACATCCTGTCATACTACATCAGCAAAGGCAATAGAGGTCTTATGAGCTATTCGGAGCTCTGGGAGGAAGAATATGAGGATGTGGCCAAAGAAAAGGACAGGGTACTTGGAAAAATGATTTTCCTTATGGAATCATCTTATCCGGATACAATCTGAAATAGATCTGTTTCCACCCATGGATTGGTTTGTGGTAGAATATATCGAAAACTTAGAAATACACATTCCATCCAGAATTGGAGATGATACCATGTCAAACTTGAATGAAGCGGCAACACTGATAAAAAAAGCTAGAAAGATACTCGTGCTTACCGGTGCGGGGATGTCCACTGAATCCGGACTTAAGGATTTCAGGTCGAAGGACGGCCTATACAGCAACAGGTTCAGAGGGAATTCCCCTGAGGCAATACTATCTGCAGGATTTTTCAGGAGGGATACCAGGACCTTCTACGATTACGTGGGTGAAAAGCTTGATGTTACAGGCATAGAGCCAAACAAGGGCCACAGGATCCTTGCAGCCTGGGAAGACACCATGGACCTTTCAATCATCACACAGAACATTGACGGTCTGCACCAGAAGGCAGGAAGCGAAAAAGTCCTTGAGATACATGGAACCCTGGCTTCGACCACCTGCACCGGATGCGGAGAAAAGAAAGGCCTTAGAGATGTTCTCGACCATGGTTACGAGCATTCCTGCGGCGGTGTTTTCAAGCCTGATGTGGTCCTGTACGATGAGGCAGTGGACAAGATCGAAGTTGCATTTGAGATGGCTGAGAAGGCTGACCTCCTCATCATACTGGGCACTTCACTTTATGTATATCCTGTTGCCTCAATACCGGAGGTCTATGGAATATCTTCGAAGAAGGCCATAATTGTAAACAGGGACCAGACCAGATACTCCATGCATGCGAACGCCCTTGAATTCAACGAATCAATAAGCGCTACACTTGAGAAGCTTGACCACCTTATCAATGAATGAAGCTTCCAGGCACCTTTAGAATACCTTAATCTTTCGTGAATTTGCTCACAAAATGGTGCAATTTCAAGGTCATGGTATATAATTAAGTGGTATTCGCATTAGGGGGACTCATATGAAAAGAAAGAAAAAGAAATCAGGAACCATTAAAATAGTACTTTTGTCTGTCCTTGCACTTCTTCTGTTCGGAGTTGGATTCGGGTATGCATATGTAAGCAATCTGCTTAACTCCACTGAAAAGGAAGTCATATCTGAAAAAGAAGAAGACCTCGGAATCGGAGTCGACATTGATATCGAGGATGAGGATGGTGAAAAGGTAGAGACAAGCAAGGATATCTATTACTATGAGGGCGTCAAGGGTGTCACAAACATAGCCTTATTCGGTATAGACGCTGAGTCAGGAACTGCCGGAAGAAGTGACGTCATCATGATAGTTACAGTTGATGAAAACACAAAGAAGATAAAGCTCACCTCCATAGTCAGGGATACATATGTGAGCATTCCAGGCAAGAAGATGGACAAGATCACACATGCATATGCATATGGCGGTGCACAGCTTGCCCTTCAGACCCTGAATGCCAATTTCAACCTTGACATCAAGGACTTCATGTCGGTCAACTTCACTTCCCTTCCAAAGATCATAGACATGATTGGCGGAGTGACTGTGAAGATAACGAACGCTGAAGCAACTCAGATTCCAGGTATGGCATCCGGAGGCACCTACAACCTTACAGGTGAACAGGCCCTTACCTACTCAAGGATCAGGCACATCGACAGCGACTTCGAGAGAAGCAGAAGGCAGAGGACTGTAATGCAGGCTATAATAAACAAGATGATGAAAAGGCCTGTGACCTCATACCCAAGTCTCATGAAGAACCTGCTTCCTCTGGTGAAGACCAACATGAACTCTACAGATATGCTGGCACTTGCCACAAAGGTCGTGACTTCTGGAATATCCACAATCGAGCAGAACAGGTTCCCGCAGGATAACTACGCTGCAGGAAAGATGATAAGCGGGACTTACTTCTACGTTTTCGAAAGGGAACAGACCCTGAAGAACATCGGAGAATGGATTTACCTCGACAAGAAATCCGAGTAGACTGAAGGCAGCTGCGATGCAGCTGCCTTTTTACTTTGTGGAAATGCTGAAAATGTATCACAGCTGCATATTTTTCGCATAATTCTTTTGAAAACCAAAGTTTTTCTTCCAAAATCACAATTTCGGTACTATACTAATCCTATCGCACAAACGGAGGGATAAAATGACAAACTACAGAAGACTCACATACGGGGGAGTGCTTGGAGCACTTGTATTCCTCGGAACATATTTCCTGAAGGTTCCAATAGCATATGGATATATCCATCTTGGCGACGGGATGATACTGATAAGCTCGATACTACTCGGACCGTTCGCAGCAGCTCCTGCGGCAGTGGGTTCAGCGCTTGCTGACCTCATATCAGGCTATGCCATGTATGCGCCGTTCACCTTCGTGATCAAGGCTCTCATGGCTGTAGTACCGGCACTCATGATCAGGGATTCGAAGTCAGCTCCTTCAAAATACGTGTTACCTTTCATACTTGCTGAAGTTATCATGATTGCTGGCTATTTCCTTGCAGACAGCATATTCTGGGGAACAGAAGGTGCCATTGCCGCAGCTCCAATGAATGCCATACAGGCAGTTTCCGGAGTAGTCATCGGCATCATCGGTGCAGGCGTCATCAGGAAGAACAGCATAAGCATTTAGAATACAATAATTCATAGCGATTAAAAGAAAACGCCTGTCAGGGCGTTTTCTTTTGCTTTTCATCTACCTTGCCTTCACCAGGCATTCACAATGCCTTCACTGTTTTTCTTTCTGCCCATGTTCACCCGTTTCTTCCAGAGACCCTTGCATCCTTAACGTTAAGCTGGATGCTCCTGTTGCCGTTGTATTCGTTGATGTCAGGATAGTAGACAAGGTCCAGGGATACGTCCCTGATAGTGTCGTCAATCGTATAGGAAGTACCATTCCCTTCGTTTACAATGGACAGATATCTATCACTGCCGTTGAACCAGATTCCATCTGTTATGGAATTCCCTCTCCTGAAGCTAAGCTTCACATGGTTCTTCTCCCGTCCTATGAATCTGGAGCTCACTACCTCCACACCTTTGTCCCCGAATACCGGTGAAGGATTTCCCTTGCCGTATGGCTCAAGTGCCGATATGTCACCTATGTCCTTCATCGTCACTGTGTCAAACCTAAGAGGAACATCTATTGATATCTTCGGAACCAGGTCCTCTGGACGAAGGCTGCATTTGCTGTTAAGCCTTTGCCTGAAGGCTTCTATGTTATCTTCCTCGATGGACAGTCCGCAGGCCATGGGATGGCCACCATACTTCAGAAGGATGTCGTCGCATTCCCTTATTGCCTCGATCATGTTGAATTCCTCTATGCTCCTTCCGGAACCCTTTGGGTTGTCCCTGCCCCCTGTAAGGACAATCGCAGGCCTGCTGAACATCTCCTTGACCCTGCCTGCAACAATCCCGGCTATGCTTTCATGCACGCTCCTGTCATAGACAACGATGATTCTGCTGCTTTCCTGCCCTTCTTCCCCGATCTTCCTGAGCACGGATTCCAGGGCTTCTGTTGTAAGCTCCTGCCTCCTTGTATTGAGCTCCACAAGGTTCACAGCCAGCTCGAACGACCTTGACATGTTCTCAGTGGTCAGAAGTTCAAGGGCCAGCCTTGCAGATTCAAGCCTTCCGGTCGCGTTGATGCAGGGCCCTATTATGAAGCCTATGTGGTACGCCCCTATTGTCTTGCCTTCAAGGTCACTTGCCTTGATCAGCGCCTGCAGGCCTTTGTTCCTGGTCCTGTTCATTATGTTAAGGCCTTCCCTTGCTATTATCCGGTTCTCATCAGAAAGGTCCACCACATCGCATATTGTCCCTATAGCAGAGAGCTCCAAAAGCTCATCGCCTATATCGAAGGCAGCTCCCATCAAAGAAAACAGTGCGCTTGAGAACTTATAGGCTATCCCCGCTCCTGAAAAGCCTGAAAATGGATATACCTCATCCCTCCTGTGGGGATTAATGATGGCATCAGCTGGCGGAAGCAGCATTCCTTCATTTTCTCCAACTGGTATATCATGATGGTCGGTTACGACAACCTGCATGCCAAGCTCCTTGGCAAGCTCAATCTCCTCAAAGGCTGAAATGCCGTTGTCACAGGTGAGTATCACCTCAGCACCCTCTTGCCTTAGGATCCGAACCCTTTCAAGATTCATACCATAGCCTTCCTCCTCCCTGTGGGGAATCCAGCAGGATACCTGTGCTCCCAGCCTTTCCAGAGCCTTCTTGAGTATTGCGGTTGAGGTCACACCATCCGCGTCATAGTCTCCGTATATTACGATCCTCTTCTTTTCAAGTATCGCATCTCTTATTATTCCAGCACCTTTTCTCATGTCTTTCATGATGAAAGGGTCCCTGAGCTGTCCCATTCCGCCATTTAAGAACATTTCAGCCTTTTCAGCCGTATCCACTCCCCTGTTAAGCAGGAGCCTTGCGATAAGCGGAGAAACCTTTGAACTCTGAGCTATCTCAGACAGGCTGCCGGAAGCACCCTTGATAAACCATCTAGCCATTTAAACATCTCCAATTTCAATCTCAACAATCATTATAGCAGACACAGGCACAAAATATACACCAAAGTCCGTCTGAGGTATCGTCTTGAACAATACCAGGTCTGGACAGATGCTTCAGTAAGTACATATAATCAGGGGGAGGTGATTTTTTTGAAGCTAAGGAAATCAGAAATTGAGGATTTGCCGGAAATCCTCGGGATAATAGGTGATGCCAAAGGGTTCCTTGCAAGCCAGGGTCTTGACCAGTGGCAGGCTGCATACCCTTCAGGCGAGGACATACTGATGGACATAGATGACGGGCATGCCTACGTGCTGGAGGACGGTGACAGGATTGTGTGCACCGGTGCCATCCTTGAAGGTATAGAGAAATTTTATGAGGTCATCTATGAAGGCTCCTGGATAACTGACGGGAGCTACATGACTGTACACAGGCTCGCCACCCGAAACGATTCAAGGGGTAAAGGCACAGCATCCGCATTCATGGAAGAGACCGTGAGACTCTGCAGGGAAAAGGGACTGCCCTCAATCCGCATAGACACCCACAAAGGGAACCTTCCAATGCAGAGGATGCTTGAAAAGAACGGGTTCATAAAATGCGGCACCATAATCTTCGGCGATGAAGGCGAGAGGATCGCCTTTGAAAAGGTCGTATGATGTAAAAAGAACAGGCAGCATTCCAGTGGAATGAGCCTGTTCTCATTTTTCGTACTATTTCGTCTGGATTTCCATTATCCTGATTTTGCCTTATTTCGCCTTTCCCTTTTTCTCCAGCAGGAAATTATACAGCATGTCTTCCCTGAGGTCGTGCGCCTCAGAAGCCAGCCCAAGCTTCTCAAGAAGTGTGTAGCCCAGCTCCATGGCTGTTGCAGGACCTCGTGAGGTTATCACGTTGCCTGAGGTAACTGTCACCTCTTCAAGATACTTGTTGCAGTCTATGACATCCTTGAAGCCCGGGAAGCTGGTAGCCTCCTTGTCCTTCAGGAGACCTGCCTCGCTGAGGACTATTGGAGCTGCGCAGATTGCAGACAGCATAACATTCTCGCCATTGTATTTCTTCAGAAGCTCAATGACCCTCTCGTCATCCCTCAGGTTTGCAGCCCCAGGCATTCCTCCAGGCAGATAAACCAGGTCGTAAATGTCTTTATTGATATCAATGTACTCAAGCCTTACATCACTCTTTATCGTTATCCCATGGGAGCCTTCAACGAACTCCTTGTCAATGGAGCATATATGGACCTTGACATGGGCTCTCCTCAAAATATCTATCACCGTGACAGCTTCAATCTCCTCAAAGCCCTTTGCAAGCAGAACCAGTACCTTTTTCAAAATAACCCCTCCTGTCTGTTCCAATTGAAGCCTTAGCCTCAACTAAATTATATCATATCTGACAACCTTTTCTCCAATTGCAGCTAAGCATCACCTGTAGCTGTGTATGCTCTCTATAAGAGTGTTGACTCCTACATAGGTGAAGAGGACGCATATGAATCCTATCAGGCAGAACCAGGCAGCCTTTTTGCCTCTCCAGCCCCTTGATATCCTCATGTGCAGATATGCGGAGTAGATCATCCAGGTTATCAGGGACCAGGTCTCCTTTGGATCCCATGCCCAGTATCTTCCCCATGCCCTTTCAGCCCATATAGCCCCTGTGATTATTACAAGGGTAAGGAAGAAATATCCTGTCGTGACAGCCCTGTAGCTTATCATGTCCAGCCTCTCAGCCGGAGGAAGGTGCTTCTTCAGGAAATCATCATCCCTGAACCTGTCCCTTGCAAGGTACATGGCAGATACACCGAAGGAAACTCCAAATGAACCATACCCCACTACAGCAGTTGCAACATGAAAGGTCAGCCAGTTGCTCTGGAGAGCAGGCATTAGCGGCCTTACATCTTTGTTCTGCATGGCAGCGTAGCCTATTATGATCAATGCCACCGGGGTCACGAAAGCACCCATGGCCCTAAGTGAGTACTTCTTTTCAAACAGTATGAATACCAGGATTATTCCCCAGACAAATGAAGTTGCGAACTCATACTGGTTTGTCAGAGGCACCCTTCCTGCTCCGATGCCCCTTGAAACAAGCGCTAAGGTATGGGAAACAAAGCCCGCCCTGGCAGCCATGCTTCCCCATTTCCCCATGTTCTCATTTTTCCCGATAAGGAATGAGAGATATAATACCATGGCTACTATATAAGCTATGAATGCACTATAGAATAATATGCTTTCAGCCATTAAGAAGCTGTTGCCTTTCATGATTCACCTCCGGATA
The DNA here is from genome assembly GCA_002428415.1 of Clostridiaceae bacterium UBA6110. Taxonomy (GTDB): domain Bacteria; phylum Bacillota; class Clostridia; order Clostridiales; family Clostridiaceae; genus Youngiibacter. The sequence continues at coordinate 58,247 of DIWI01000082.1, read as the reverse complement.
CAGTTTTGACAGCCTGCCTGATGTCCTCCGTGAAGATGGCCTGATTCCTCCTTGACCAGCCCCAGACCCGTGTCACGCCCTTAGAAGTATGCGTGACGATTTCCTTGGGCTGAAGGAAGAATGCGAACATGGCTCCAATTACCATCAAAGCTCCTCCGAGTGACACCCACAGGAGCGCAGGGTCCCTTACAATCTGGAGATATGTGAACATGGTGGGGTCTGTAGCCCTGAAGGTATATTCAAGGTACCTTATCTCCTCTCCCGGCGCCGCCGCATCCATCATCACCATCTGACCCTTGTAATACACGGCATATACGTATTTAGGATTTTTAGGCAGTGGTGACAGTGTGGCCGGATTGCCGTTGATTACAGTGAAATCCGGATAGAAGGACATGTAGTAAAGTGCAATGTCCCCTTCCTCATATACCTCAGACTGGTAGAGAGTCTTTTCGGATATAGCCACACCAGCCTTTTCAAGTGTAGCCTTCAAGGCCCAGCCTGTTCCGCTCTGGTATATGCTCATCCCGCCGACTCTCATTGGTCCGTTGACGATTATCCTTCCTGTCTTTGATGAGGACCCCTGAGGTCCGTCCACCCTGACATCGGATATATACTGGTTGACAGTATAGTCCTGACGCAGCTCAATGTCGAAGTCAAGGATGCTTAAAGTATAGCCTGTATCAAGGATCCTGTGGCTTGTGCCGGGAACGCCGTATACGAAGGTCTCGAAGCCCGTTGTCCTGCCTATGTAGTATGCGAGGATCACAATTAGTATTCCCAGGTGGAGAAGCCATGAGCCTAAAGGGCCAATCCTATTTTTCCCTGACCAGGCCCAGCTGCCTCCCTCTTCATCTTTTTCCTGTACTTTTCTGAAGCCAAGCTCCTTCATGAGCTTTAGCGCATCAGGTTTGTCCAGTGTCGTTTTGACCTCAATGCCTCTTTTTAAAGCAGGCTCCTGTTCCTTTCTGACCTCCTTCAATACTGACGGAAGCCTCATGATGCTGCAGAAGAAAAGGTTCAGCAGCAGAAGAACTACCAAAGCTACAAACCACCAGGATGAAAATACCCGGTCGAACTGAAAGAACCCTATCACCTCATTGCCACCTTTGCCATAGGCTGAAATGTAATAGGCTTCCTCCCTTCCCTGTGGAATCACAGTTCCGGCTATTGAGGATACTGCCATTACAAGCAGCAGTGCAACTCCGAACTTCATTGAGCTTAATAGCTTCCACGGCTTCTTAAGAATATCCGACATACGACGCCTCCAAACAAAAAATCGGGGCCCTCAGCAGGCCCCGCCGGGGATTGTGGTCACTTCAGAAGGTCAAGCGCCTCCAGTGCAATTTCCTTGGCTTCATCAAGGTTCTTGTTCGACTTCTCCCAGTTGTGGAAGCCTTCGCTGTTCTCGACGAACACGAAATCCCACTTGAACTGGGCCTGCCTGTGCAGTTCCCTGACCTCATCAAGCTTTTCCTTTGAAAGCTTTCCATCCTTTACAGCCTTGTCGAGCTCTGTTATAAGCTGCTGGATCACTGCTGCGACCTCTTCCGTCTTGTCATAGACACCCTTCTGGATGCTCTCGACCATGGAGGTCATGGAACCTTCAGTCTCACCTGCATGGCACTTTAGGCAGGATTCCTTGATTGACAGGAGAGGGCTTGTCCAATGATGCGAATTGAAGGATTCAAGCTTTTCACCCTTGATTTCAGGCATATGGCAGGCAACGCAGGTAACTCCCATGCTGCTGTGGATGCTTCCCTGATAGGTCTCAAATTCCGGATGCTGAGCCTTTAGAAGCTCCGTACCTGTCCTCGGATGAACCCAGTCAGAGTATCCTATGCCATCATAATACGCGAGCATGTCGTCCGTATCGAAGCCCTTTGCCAGAGGAAGTATTACCTCCTTCGTATCAGGGGCGAGATAGTATTCCACATGGCACTGGGCACAGGCCTGTTGTCCGGGAGCAACTTCAAGCTTTGCGGCAGTTAGTGCTGTGGTAAGATGCGCCCTTGTAACATTGACGACACCCGGCTCATTCTTGTGGCAGTCATAGCAGCTTATGGTCTCAAAGTCTTCTTTCACAGTTGCAGCAAAATCAAGTGAATTTGCCTTTATCCCCTCCTTGTTCAGGAGAGCAACAAAATCGCTGGTCTTGCATGCAAGGCAGCTTGCGGCAGCCTTTGGCCTCTCTGATGCAATGACATCCTCGAGAGCATAGAGATGGCCTCTTGCCCCCAGATATTCCTTGCTGAAGCCGTAGCCTTCATAGAACTCCTTCAGATAGGGGTGCTTCTCAAGATAATCAGTCTGTATGGAACCACCGTATGCGGTCGCATTCATCTGGCTGTTCTCAAGGTATGTGGCATAGACGTCCGGATGCTTGGACTGCCAGTCCTTTGCCGAAATCATCTCATCCTCCTTGCTGGAGCAGCCTGCCAGAATGAAAAGTGCGGATACAAAAAGCAGAAGCAGCAACTTCCAACTCATGGCACACTTCCTTTCAGGTGATAAACCTCCTCGTGAAATTGAACCAATATTCAGTCTATTAATATCGCTAACTACAGTATATCAATCAGTTTACCTGAGTTAAAGGTGTCATCATTGAACATTATGTTAAGAGAAAGGCAGGACCTGCAAAGATTGCGCAGGTCCTGCCTTTAAAGTCCATATTAATCTATATTATATCAGCCTTGCTCACCTTGTCGCCGAGCACCACCATGAACACGTTCTTGCCCCTGGCAGCCCTGTTCTGGAGCTTGATTTCCTCCAGAGGCACCTTCTTGTCCGGGAAGCCCTTAGATGAGAGCACCAGATCCTTCTCCGTCGTTACGACGGATGCGAAGAATACCCTGTCCTCTTCCTTGAGGTTTATTCCAACCACTCCCGATGCGTTCTTTGAAAGCAGTGATATGGATTCGGTCTCAAACCTTATGGCCATTCCCTTTTCAGTTACCATCAGCATTGAAGCCGATATGCTTCCGGGGAACGCTCCGGCGTAAACAAGATGGTCGTCAGGCTCCTTGAACCTTATGACGCTTCCTGCCATGGAGTCCCCAATGAAATCTGAAACAGGAGTCCTCTTCACGAGGCCGCCTTCAGTGGCCAGGTATACCTCCCTGTCGTCATAAAGCTCATCTTCCATGGTGAACACTCCGACCACCCTTTCACCCTTCACCATGTCTCCATAAAGGTCAGACAGGCTTATAGGCTCCTGAAGGTTTTCAAACAGGTACATCGGTATCTTGCAGTATGCCCCGAGGCTTGTGACAGCTACAAGGGACAGGTATGAAGCTCCTGTGACATTATAAGTGGACCTGGACCTTCCCGCCCGCGGCGTCACCTTTATCTCACCCTTCTCGGTTACAGTCAGGTTGAATTCCCTGGCCTCGTAGTCATTCTCAAAGTGCACCCTTGCAATCCCATCCTGAGGTGGCAGTGTCAGGAACTGGTCTGGAACTATCATCCTGTCTTTGATCTGAACATCAGCCTCAGGTACCGTGAAGTCAAGTCCCATTGCGGTCAGTATCCTGACGAACATAGGCTTTTCAGGTATCTCACCTGAGAGCAGCGAATCCCTTTCAAGGACCTTGTCCTTGTAGGCCTTCGGCAGAAGCTCCCCTAAGGTGTTATCCTCAAGCATCCTTCCTCTCTCAAGCACTACCGCGCATACCTTTTCATTTTCCTTAAGCTTAACACCAGATATCTTTGAATAATTTGTCTTGAAGCTCTCAAGAAGAGTCCTCTTCAGACCACCTCGTGATGTCATGAACTTCACAACAGCCTCTTCATCAGGATCCTTGATCGTAAAGGCTGCCACTATCTCTTCTTCGGACAGGTCTATGCCCTTGACGAACTCATCAAGCCTTTCTCCCTTCTCCTTCCATTTCAGGTCAGGCAGAAGATGTGTCTTTATCTGGTAAAGCATTCCGCTGGCGCCGAAGATATAGAGCATCTCTTTTGTATTGCTCTGGACAAGGACCCTGCAGGAGTCACCCTCCCTGTATTCGATTGATGACACATCTGAGGATACCCTCTGGAAGTTCTTGAGAGGCAGCCTCTTCAGGAATCCATCCTTCGAAATGGTCACCATGACGTCCTCTTCGACAAGTATGTCACTGGCATCAATGACAGCCTCTGTGGCATCCGCAATTATCTCGGTCCTCCTGTCGTCTCCGTAGTTAGCGGCAACCTCCAGGAGTTCCTTCTTTATGAGCTTTTTCAGCTCCTTTTCGCTCTCTATGATCTTTTCAAGTGAAGCGATGAGCTTCTTCAGCTCCCCGTGCTCCTTGATATATACCTTCAGCTCCAGTCCTGTGAGCCTGTAAAGCATGAGCTCAAGTATGGCCTGTGCCTGAGGGTCAGTAAATCCGAAGCCTGACATCAGGTTCTCAGCTGCATTGGCTCTGGATGTTGACTGCCTGATGGTCTTTATGACCTCATCAAGCACATCTATGGCCTTCATGAAGCCCTCCACTATGTGGAACCTTTTCCTTGCTGTGTCAAGCTCCTTAAGGGTCCTTCTTGTTATGATCTCCTTCTGGTGCTCCACGTACTCCTTTATGATCCTCTTGAGCCCCATGGTCTCAGGCTTGCCTTTTGAAAGTGCCACCATATTGAAGTTGAGGTTTATCTGAAGGTCGCACCTCTTGTACAGGTACAGAAGTATCTTTTCTGCAGTCTGCTCGTCCACAGCCTTCCTGAACTCGATGACAGCCCTTACTCCGGTCCTGTCTGACTCATCCCTTATGTCGGTTATGGACTCAAGGGCCTTCTGGTGCTTCTTGTCCGCGGTCATATCAGAAATCTGCTGCAGAAGCCTCGCCTTGTTCTTCCTGTAGGGGAATTCAGTAACGACGATGCCAAGTCTCCCGTTTGGAAGCCTTTCGATCACGCACCTGGACCTTAAGGTCACCTTGCCCTCACCTGTCATGTAGGCCTGCTTAAGGTCTTCTTCGCCGATCAGGATTCCGCCTGTCGGAAGGTCCGGTCCCTTAACATGCTGCATGAGGCCTTCAGTTGTTATTTCCGGATTGTCGATGAAGGCGCAGGTGGCGTCAATGACCTCCCTCATGTTATGGGGAGGAATGTTTGTGGCAAGCCCGACCGCTATTCCGAAGGCTCCGTTGACGAGGAGGTTCGGATATCTTGCGGGAAGCACCACCGGCTCCATCTCCGTATCAGAATAGTTGGGAGTGAAGTCAACAGTATCCTTGTCTATATCCCTTATCATCTCAAGGGCCACCTTGGAAAGCCTTGCCTCCGTATACCTCATGGCAGCGGCGCTGTCGCCGTCCATGGAGCCCCAATTGCCGTGGCCGTCAATAAGAGGCGCCCTGGTGGTAAAGTCCTGGGCCAGGATCACCATTGAGTCATATACCGACGCATCGCCATGGGGATGGAACTTACCAAGTATGTCTCCGACGATCCTTGCAGACTTGAAATAAGGTCTGTCAGGAAAAGCCTTCAGCAGATATGTTCCGTAAAGGATCCTCCTGTGCACCGGCTTCAGCCCATCCCTTACATCAGGAAGAGCCCTGTCCTTAGCTACCTCCACCGCATAGGGGAGGTAGTTGTCGGGCATGGCTTCTTCAAGGAGAACGTTTATTATATTGTTGTCCGTTGGTATTGCATTCTTTTTAGACAAAAGCGAGACCTCCTAGAATTCAGCATACTTGTACAGGTAGTTTTTCCTTGGCTCGACAACGTCACCCATGAGCAGCGAGATCATTCTCTCTGCCTTGGCGGCATCATCGATGGTTACCCTGAGGAGAGTCCTCGATTCCGGATTAAGCGTGGTGTCCCACAGCTGCTCCGCGTTCATTTCACCCAGTCCCTTGTACCTCTGTATCATGAATCCCTTTCCTATGAATTTCTTGGCTTCTTCAAGCTCACTGTCCGAATAGGCATATCTGTGGACTTCGCCGTTCTTGCCGTTCTTGTACACCTTGTACAAAGGAGGCTGAGCAAGGTAAAGGTGGCCGTTGGCTATAAGAGGCCTCATGTACCTGTAGAGATAGGTCATCCAAAGGGTCCTTATGTGGTACCCGTCCACATCGGCATCGCTCATTATGATGATCTTGTTGTACTTCAGGTCACTTAGCCTGAAGTTGTCAAGTGTTCCTGTTCCGATTGCAGTATTGAAGATCCTCAGCTCCTCGGAGCCAAGTACGTTTTCAAGCTTCTGCTTCTCGGTGTTCATGATCTTTCCCTTTGAAGGCATTATGGTCTGGAACCGCCTGTCCCTGGCCTGCTTGGCCGACCCTCCTGCGGAATCACCCTCGACAACTATGAATTCAAGGTACTCCTTCTCCTTCATTGTGCATACGGCTATCTTCCCGGCCAGAGGAGCAGTACCTTTTCCGACCTTCTTCCTCTCAGCCTCGTTTATCTTCTTAATCTTGTCCCTGCGCAGCGCCGCATCAAGGGCGTTGGATATCAGAGATGAAGCGATTTCCTTGTGGTCTTCTATCCATTCCGAAAACTTCGTGTAGGACAGGTCGTTCATCAGGGTATATGCCTCGTTGTTTCCAAGCTTGTTCTTCGTCTGTCCCTCGAACATTGGGTTGTTAAGCCTTACCTTCACGATGGCTGTCATGCCTTCCCTCAGGTCGTCACCCTCGAAGTCCTTGTCCTTGACTATACCAAGCTTCTTTCCCCATTCCTTGAAGGCCCTTGTCATTCCTGTCTTGAAGCCGGACTCGTGGGTACCGGCCTCGGTGGTAGGAATATTGTTGACATAGCTTGCGAGAGTCTCAAGTGTGGAATCAGTAAACTGGACGCAGACCTCTCCCTGGAGCATCATGTTTCCGATGCTTCTCTCGCCTTCGAAAAGTATCGGCTCCTTATGGAGCACTGTCTTGGACTCGTTGAGGTAGTCGATGAAGTCAAGGAGTCCTCTTTCGCTGTGGTAGACCTTCTCGTAAGGCTCCTCTCCCCTCTCATCCCTTAATACAAGGGTAATGCCCTTGTTCTGGAAGGAAAGCTCCATCATCCTCTCGTCAATGACCTCAAGCTTGAATTCTATGCTTGTGAAAACCTCCTTGTCCAGCATGAAAGTCACGCTGGTACCTTCCTTGTCGGTCTTTCCTACTACCTCAAGCTTTGTGACCGGAGTACCCGGCATCTTCCTTTTGCATTTCTCGTCATATGCATATTCGAACCTCTGCCTGTGTATCTTGCCATCCTTATGGACCTCAACCACAAGCCATTCGCTAAGCGCATTGACCACCGAGGCTCCGACCCCATGGAGTCCGCCTGATGTCTTGTAGTTGTCATTGTTGAACTTTCCTCCGGTATGAAGCTCAGTGTAGACCATCTCCACCCCTGAAATCTTCTTTACCGGATGAATCCCTACAGGGATCCCCCTGCCGTTGTCCCTTACAGTCACGCTCCTGTCCCTGTTGAGGATGACAGTGGCCGTGTCTCCGAATCCGTTGGTAATCTCATCTATGGCATTGTCCAGGATCTCCCAGACGCAGTGGTGTATACCCTTCGCTCCGGTGCTTCCTATATACATTCCGGGCCTGATCCTTACCGGCTCCAGCTTCTCAAGGGAAGTCAGGTCAGTCACGCTGTATGATTTCTTGCTCTCTTCCATAAAAACCTCCTGCACCATCAGCTTTGAACATCTGTTCTAAAGCCCGCCATCTCGATTATACATCATGGCGAAAAAAATTGAAACATCAGTGTCACCCTATTCAAGCACGAAAAGCGAAGCAGAAACCGTAACCGACTTCGGCGCCTCAGCACTTTTTCCCTCTGTCTTTCCCCAAAGCATTGGAGTCATGAGCAAAAGCTCCTCCCCATGGCCTTCAGCATCAAATGTGGTACTTATCCTTTCACGGGATACCACAGACATGTTCTCTTCCATATGGGCAACAATTTCAGCATTCGAATATTCCCTGAGCCCGAATACTTCCCTCAGCTCGATGAGATGCTCCCTCTCAGGTACCACCTTCAACACCTTACCGCTTTTCCTAAGGACTCTCCTGAATTCCCTGTAGCTTGCAGGTGTGAACATGTTTATTACAAAATCAAAGCTATGGTCTTCAAAAGGCAGACTGCCAAGGTCTGCAACAAAAAACAGTATGTCCTTTTCAGTCCGGCCTGCAATGGTTATTCCCCCGCTTGAGATATCTATCCCGATAAGGCGTGCTTCTATACCCTTCTCTTTAAGCTTTTCATCCAGATATTCAAGTCCCGTGCCCTCTCCGCAGCCGGCATCCAGGATAACAGGCTCAGCTATCCCTGAATTTGCCACAGCATCTGCAATACTGTCAAGGATCCCGCTGAAAAGACCCATTCTCATGAGCTTGCGTCTTGCTTCAAGCATTTCCCTGCTGTAGTTTTCCCCGCCGTAACCAAGCACAAAATTGACAGTGCCTTTTTTGGAGAAGTCATATGTGTGCCCTGACTGGCACTTCAGGCTCCTGCCATCCACAGATATCTTACCTTTGCACCTGGGGCACTCAAGGATCCCAAGCTCCTTAATCGACTCAATCCTTCTTTCAACCTTGCTCAGCATCTTAAGCACCATCCTTCCATTCACCATAGAATTATACCAGATTCTTGGAATTGAAGAAACAGAAGGCTTTACAGCAGGGCATGCATAAACAATGGATTGTAAACTATTGCAACTATACGTATAATCTAATCAAAGGGCCAGTCTGAACGGACTGGAGGGAAGGGAGTGATGTCAATGGCTGAAAAGACAAGGCTCGGCCTGGTGGGTCTGGGATCGATCTCAAAAAAGGCCTACATGCCTGTTCTCCTGAAGGAGAAGGACTGGACGCTCAGCGGCTGCTATTCCAGGTCAGAGGACAAGAGAAAAGCCTTCGGTGAGGAATACAGGATGAAGGTCTTTGATTCACTGGATGAGATGGCAGAAAATGTTGATTCTGTAGTCATCAACACAAGCACCGAAAGCCATTTCGAGATCGCCTCGTACTTCCTTGAAAGAGGCAAGCATGTCCTGATGGACAAGCCACTTGCTGAAACCGTGGATGAATGCGAGAAGCTTGTACTCACTTCCGTACAGAACAGTGCGACACTTATGGTCACCTACAACAGAAGATTCGCTCCTATGTACCGTTTCCTGAAGGACCACATAACAAGTACTTCCCTCATACGGATAGTAAAGAACAGGTCCGGTGGAATCGGACCAAAGGATTTCGAGTTCACCCTTAAGGATGACTATATACATCTTGTGGATACTGCACGGTGGCTTTTTGACGGTAAACTGATCCTTGTTGACGGTGAGCTTGCTGTAAACAGTGAAAACCAGCTCATTTATGCCGAGCACTTCTTCAGAAGCCCGGAGGGCTGCAGGATACAGACGATGATGCACAGGGACTCCGGACTTGACCGCGAGATCCTTGAGGTTGTCACAGAAGGTACTACCTACAGGGTCCTGGACATGTCAATCCTTGAAACGGAGAAGGATGGAAGCCTCATAACTGAGTATCCTTCGCCATGGAACACCCCTGAAAGGATGAAGGGCTTTGAGGATGCGATACTCCATTTCTTCGCAGTCCTAAACCGTGAAAAGGAGCCTGTCTCAAACGGAAAGGAAGCACTCGCAACCCAGAGGATCATAGACAGCATAGTAAAGTCATACTGATAAAAGACAGTGGCTCCGGAAACCTAACCGGAGCCATTGTCTTTGGTTTTACCCGTTTCGTATCTTGGAGGGAACACGAAAAAGAAAATCTATATTTACGCCTGTATCGGCGCTGCAAAATTCATGATATTTTATCATACCTTCTTCTCTTCCTGACAAGAAGTACGACAAGGAAAAATGCCATGGCAAAAGCAAGACCTGCAGCAATCCAGCTGTTTCTGCTGTTATCCGTTCCGGCTGCCGCAGGAGCAGAAGCTCCTCTGTTCCTGTAATCCATCCTCGCATCAAATTGAACCCCCTTGTAGTTACCACCGTTACGTCCACCCTGCATTCCTCCTGCAGAGCCATTGCCACCGTTAGCTGAAGGCTTTTCACCACTAAGCTGAAGCGCAATGTTCTCAGCCATGCTGAAGGCTGCAAGCTTTATCCGAATAGGGCTCGTCAGCTTCATCCCTATCTGCAGATCCTTGCCTGGAGCTACGTTCCCGCCTGGCAGCCTTCCTTCAGGAACAATTGCCGGAGGTACCGGCATATCTGTTTCCACCATGTCAGCCTGAAGTCCTTCAAGGTCCTCTTCTGTGACATCGCTTATGTTCTCCTGATATTCCTCATAAGTGAAGAATGCAGTAGGGTCAGTCCTTACAAGTTCCCCTATGAGGCTGTCAAGCTCTCTTATCCGCTTCCCAAGGTATTCCTCAGCAAGGTAGCTGTCAGCCATCTCCGAAAGGTATCCATGATACCTTTCGAGATATTCCCCGTTGCTTAAAAGCACCTTTACCAGCGGTCTCGAGGAAAGGCTTCCCTGCACCGGCTCGTCTATGTATACCGATGTGGCAGATGAAGCACCCATATCGAAGCCCCCGAAGGACATGTTATAGTCCCAGGGGAGAATAGTGAACTTCCCGTCCACCTCGTAAAGGTAGTAGTTGTGCCCGAAATTCCCCAGGTAGCTGTCGAAGTTCATAAGTGCGGTGTTCGCTGCGATGTATCTGAGCGCACTGTCCACATCGAGGTACTTCTCAATGTCAAACCCAGTCTCTATGGCCTTTAGAAGGTCAGTTACCTTAGTGAAGTCATAGTCCTCCTCATTGGTCTTTATCTCAAGTCCTGTATAGCTGTCTTCATCATCATCGATATATTCCAGTGTGCTGCCGTCAGATTTGTACAGGTCACCGCCTGCATCCTCGAAATTCCTCTCAAGATATGGTTCAAGTATGCTTTCCACCGCAAGATAGAGACCGAAATACTCACCGTTAATCGAGACCTTCGCATACGAGAAGAAAGGAACCTTCATTCCGAACTTTTCCATTATCTCATAGGACAGGAACTCCCTCATGTACGAGGGGTCGGAATACATGTTGTTGAGATTCAGCTGCAGGTCATCCCCAAGCTCGACCTTGAAGCTGTATCTATCCCCACCGGACCTTGAGACAGATGACAGGCTTGAATTCCCCTTGGTCCTTATCTTTACTCCGGAATAAGTATCACCGTTTATGGTAATGTCTGCAGCCCTGTATTCTTCCTCAGCTGCGTTTAGAAGCATGTCAGAAAGCAGCTCATCATCAATCGTAATATCCACTTCCATTACTGCATCCCTCAGGAAATAACTGTCAGCCTGAATCTCAGAAGCCTCAGCTGTAAAGCTCTCAAATGGGAGGGAAAGTAACGCGAGCACTGAGGCAGCTATGAGCAGAATGCTCATGAGAAGGTCTTTCAGCATATTCCTCCTGTCTGCCCTTTCCATCATGCCGCATACTCTCCGTTGAAGCTTACCAGGGATGCGTTCCTTACTCCCCTGATGGCTGTCAGCTCATTCACGAATGATGTGTCGCTTCCTTTGATTCTAACCTCGAATATCAGCTCCATGTCACCCTTGGACATGGTCTTGGACTTGAGCCTTACCTTGTCGAACCTCTTCTTGAGAAGCTCAGACACGCTTACCTCCGCAAGCTCGCCGTCAAGGTCAACAAGCAATATGTACGGGGACTCCTTGGAGCTCTGTGACTCAAATGCCACAAGTACCCCGCCTATTATGATGGAAGCCATGAGTGCCAGTGGCAGAAGCCCTGCGCCGAGGACTATGCCTCCGCCGATTGCCCAGAACAGGAACACAAGGTCAAGCGGATCCTTTATTGCAGTCCTGAATCTCACGATCGACAGAGCACCGACCATTCCCAGTGACAGCACCACATTGGATGTGACTGCCAGTATGACGAAGGTCGTGAGCATGGTCAGCAGCACAAGCGATGTGTTGAAGGGTTTGGAATACATGACACCCGCGAAGGTCTTCCTGTACACGGTGTATATGAACATCCCGAGAAGGAATGATGCACCCAGGGCAATCCCTGCATCGACTATGGAAAAGGCCGTAACCTGTTCAAGAAAGCTGGATTTCAATATGTCTTCAAAATTCATGTTTACATCTCCATTCAAAATATGATATTTCTAACCCCACATGAGCCTGCCAGCCATATATTTGGAGTTTGATGTGCTCATGGTCTCATTGACCTGCACCAGGTCACGTATAAGCTCCGGCAGGAAGTTGTCAAATTTGACCTCGAGCACGCATTTTCCTTCACCGTCCTGGATGAGCGGCAGGTCCTCCGAAAAAAAGTCTGATACATCCCTCGAGGTCCTTATATTGTAATCAAGGGTCACCCTGACATTTCCAGGCCTGAATGTATAAGCCTCCCGTTCGTAGATGACGATCGACTTGGGCTTCAAGAACTTTGTCCTCGCCTTGACATAGAAGTCGAGAAGCAGGGGATCTTCCTTGTCTCTCAGGAAATCGAAGCTCCCTTTCATGATTGACAGCGCTTCATCCCGGGTCAGCCTGGCGCTGAGCTTATAGCCCTTCGACCCTTCCTTGACCTTCTTCTCAAGCCTGATGAAGCTCTGGTCTTCGTTGTAGTACCTTATCCTGAACTTCTCACGTGAAGGTGCTCCGTCTATCTTCTCCTTCAACGCCTCGTCATAAAGTGAATCAAAGTACAGGCTCTTTATGATATAGGGCTTTCCCTTTGAGTTCTCATCCATTTCAAGGATCCTGGACAGCCTTGAGCTGAGTGACGCCCTGGCAGCCTGTGATATTATATGCTTGAATTCGTTCCTGTAGCATCTTTCCTCCACTGCTCTCCCCTCCTCTTACCTTCTGTAATCATTCTACCCCTTCTGTCAGTGTTGAATCCCCGTAAATATTGCGTAAATTTCATGTAAAATTCCCGCAAAAAAAACTGCATCCGACAAGGAAGCAGTCTTTTGAGATTTAACATAGTTTCTATATGTATCCCCTTATTTCTTTGCAGTGCTGAAGAATATCGTGAAGACCGTTCCTCCCGGTCCTGTCTCAACCTCGATCCTTCCGCCATAGGAATTGACTATGGACTTGACTATTGAGAGACCTATTCCATGGACACCGTTCTCGCCCTTGTAGAACCTGTCGAATATCCTTGGAAGTTCATCTTCCTTAATACCCTTGCCGTTGTCGGCAACGGATACGACTATCCTCCCGTCCATTTCCCTGCAGCTTACCTTTATCTCATCCTTTGCGTATCTGACAGCATTGGAAAGGAGGTTCTGGAAGGCTCTCTCTATGGATTTCTCATCATATGTGAACATTACGGGCTCATCCTGGAAATCGTACAGGACATTTACTCCATTCTTCTTGAGAAGGGTCGAATACCTCTCGACCGTGTAGGACAGGGTTTCCCTCAGGTCGTTCTCAGACTGCTCCATATCCCTGGATCTGGCCTCAAGCCTTGACAGATAAATGATGTCCTCTACAAGTTCAGAAAGCTTGTCAGTCTCCTGCCTTATAAGCGATGAAGCCCTGTCCTTGTCGAGAAGGTCATGCTCTATGCCTTCAGCGTTGTTCTTTATGATCTGCAGCGGCGTCCTCAGCTCGTGTGAAACGTTCTGGAAGAACACCCTCTGCTCAGTGTCGTAGTCCTCAAGCTTCCTCGTAGTGTCGTTCATAACGTTTTTCAGGTCATGTAGCTCCAGGTCCTTGAAATCCTCATCAAGCACAGCATAGTCCCCGTCACCTATTCTCCTTGCAAAGCTTGAAAGGTGCTTTATGGGTCCCGTGATCCTGGCTGCGATCATGCTTGCGGCAACCAAAGCACCTGCAAGCGCCACAAGCATGGTGATCCACAGAAGCCTGCTCAGGTTGGTCTCCAGCTGATACATGTCGGTCATGTTGATGTAGAATACCGCATAGGCTCCCGGCATGTTCCTGCTCGCCATGGAATTGTAATAGAAAAGCCCGGAATCGGTCTGGACCTTCCTGATTTCACCAGATGACAGGTCAGGCTGCTCAGCCTTCAAAGCATCCGTGAAGTCTCCGAAATCGTTGGAGCTTTCAAAGGGCAGCGGCCTCTGGGTAGGGAAAAGGATCTCGTAATCAGAGGAGATTATTACAGCCTCTGCTTTTCCCGCAGGCTTCTTGTCATCCTTGTCCGGTGTGGTATCTCCTGTCCTTGGGTCAGTCCTCACATACTCTGTTGATGTGGACAGTATTTCATTGGCGTTGTTCTCGATGTAGTTTGTTATAAGCAGCTTGAATGCCGCAAAGACTGCCACAAAGGCCGCCACCATAAGTGTCGCGACCATCAGGATGAGCCTTGTCCTTATGCTTTTTCTCCTGACCATATGGTCATTCCTCCTTGAGCGTGAATCCGAAGCCCCATACAGTCTCTACCTTGACCTTTGAGCCCTGAAGCTTCTTTCTTAACCTTCTTACAGTATCGTCGCATGCCCTGGTTTCAATGTCCTTGCCGTAGCCCCATATCTTGTCGAGCAGCTCATCCCTTGACACAGCCCTGTCCCTGTTTTCGGCAAGATAAAGAAGCAGGTTGTATTCACTTGGTGTAAGGTCTACTTCAGAGTCACCGGCAGTAACCTTCATGGTCTTCCTGTTTATCGTCACGTCTCCGTAGGTCACCTTTTCCTCTGTGTCGACTGCCCGGTCACTTTTGTCAAGCTGGACGCGCCTCAGCATGGCCTTTACCCTCATTACGAGAGATATTGCACTGAATGGCTTCGTGAAGTAGTCGTCGCTCCCCAGGTTTATCCCGGTGGCGTAGTCAATGTCACTGTCTCTGGCAGTAAGTATTATTATGGGAACCGAGCTTATGTCCCTTATCTTCTTGGTTATCTGGAATCCCGTCGAACCGGGCATCAGTACGTCCAGTATGCAAAGGTCGCAGGGCTCCTCAAGGAACCTGTCGTAAAGCAGGTCCCCGTTCATGAAGCCTTCCACCTGATAGCCTTCGCTTTCAAGGAAGGTCTTCACCGTTTCCCTTATGCCTGCTTCATCCTCTGCAATATATATCTTCTCATTCATCACAAACACCTCTACTAAAGTATATATGATTTTCATTCTCCATGTTACGCAAAATCCACGAAAACGGGCAAGAAAAGGGCGGTGCTTTTTGCACCGCCTCATATCAGTCTATATTTCTTCCGTATAGTATGGATGAGAAGAACATTCCGCTTATGCAGACGTCCCTTGCAAGCGTTCCTTCTTCATAGAAGCCCAGGGACTTGTAAAGCTGCCTGCAGGATTCCTGGTCTTCCCGGACTCTTAGGTTAAGCTTCCTTATGACCCCCTTTTCCTTGCACTCGAGTATGGTCCTCTGGATCAGCTCCCTGCCTACTCCCATGTGCCAGAAATCTTCCTTAATTGAAAGAGTCAGCTCCCCTATATGCCTGAACTTATCAGTTCCTGAGGTAGCAACAATTCCAAGTCCAATTATCGAGTCTCCTGATATCGCAAGCAAGACATGGTTTCCCCACCTGGACAGGTGCTTCTCGAGCATTCCGTCACCCATCTCAAGCATGTTGTGCCACATGAGGTCACCGAAGGTCGTTGTCTTACTGTCCCTGCCATTTTTAGCAATATAACATTTTATCGCTTCCTTATCCCTTGATGTCGCTTCTCTTATGACCAGTTCCTGGATATCTGCTGACAGTTCCATTTATGTACACCTTACCTGTTGTTTTTACTAAATTATAGTGTTGTGTAAACGGTTTGTAAACTGATTAAATTCCAAAAAGGAACATTAGCAAAAAAATATTTTTCTTTCCTCATAATTATGTATATTTTATTGCATTCATTAAGATTGTCCGGAAGCATATATAAATATGTGTTAAGACACACCATGGCATTCATATATAAATAGAAAGCCGGCCACATGGCCGGCTTGTCTGACACTAAAATTTTACCTGAAAAGTAATCTTTCAAATTTCATCCTAAGGCTCATATCCGTCTGACAGAGTCTTAAGGAATGCGACGATTGCATTGACCTCTTGAGGTGTGAGACCAAGATCGCCCAGCTCATCAGTGTTCACTGTTTCCGCATATTCCGGCTCAGGCCAGCCTCCTACGTCACGGGAATTGTAGAACTCAACCATATCCTCCAGCGACTTGAAATAGCCGTTGTGGCCGAAGGCCTTTACGAAGCCCTCATATGGCCTCAGGTCGACATTCCTCAGGGTCGGAACCTTGAACTTTCCAAGCTCAGGCTCATATACCTCTTCATCGTATCCGGCAGCCATCAGGAAGCCTCCGAGTCCAAGGTCCACCCATTCCTCACCGTCAGGATTCCATTTCTTAGGCATGTCGTAGAACGGATTGTCCTCATACCTTGGAATTCCAAGATTGTCATAAGTGAAGTCTGTAAAGAGCGGCTTTTCACCTTCAGAAATATGGCAGGCAGAGCACATTGCCTCCCCGTTGAAGAGGTTCAATCCCTCAAGCTCAAGCTCTGTAAGTTCAGCTTCACCCTTGAGATAGAAGTCATACTTCGAGGAGAACGGGTTGACCTCGTCGCTCTTCTCATATGCAGAAATTGATCTGGCAATACGCTCATAGGTTCCTGAGACGTCCTTCTTGTAATCCAGGGAGCCCTTTCCCCATACCTCTTCAAAAAGGCCAGCATAATCAGAAAGAGATACTTTGACGCATACGGTCCTTGCATTTGGCATAGCCTGCTCCAGCGGATTAAGGAACGGTCCCTGTGCCTGTTCTGCAAGAGGGTCACCTAATGTCCAGCCGGTAGCTCTTCCATCCCAGAACATTCCGCCTATCCAGACTTCTTCAGCCTCATCGTAGTATAGGATTGGACTTTCCCCGCCATAGGCTGCCGAAGGCGGCTTGCGGTTTCCGAATCTTGTCGAAATCGCTCCGGGATAAACCACGGTAGTGTCATTGACGATCTCATCTGGTCCTGTAAAGCCAACTTCAGGCGCATGGCAGGTCGCGCAGGACATCATCGAATTCGCGGATAAGTCAGTATCGAAGAAAATCATCTTGCCTAGTGTCTGTATCGGTGTCAATGTGCTTTGAACCTCCGGAGCAGCCGCAGCGGGTACGTCCGGCAGGACAATGAGAAGCGTCATGAGAGATGCAAGCACCAATCTCTTCAGGTTCTTCATATGATTACCTCCCTGACATTTTTACACTTTGATTATACAATTAAATCACCTTGCTCTTGGTGAACCAAGAAATAACAAAAAGTGAATAGTTTGTTCCATATTTCTCAAAAAGCTGAAATAAAAAACCCCGCATTTAAAATGCGGGGAAATTCTTAGCTCCAGTTGTACTTTATGTTGTCCCAGATCATCTTGCCGGCCTTTGCAAGGCTTACAAGTCCGTAGACGCTGTTTGGAAGCTCTGAGCTCATTATGGTGAATACGAAGTCACCCTTCTGGAGCTCGATGAGAGTAGTGTCGTTTTCTACTCCGTCCATATCTCCAGGCTTTGATGCTATCCTCGATTTCAGAGGCTCCTCGATGTAAAATGCGGTCTTAGTCTTCTTGTGCTGCTTCTTCAGTATATCTATGAGAAGCTGTGAGTTATCGTCATTGATATAGCTCCTGTTCTTCAGATGCTTCCAGCACATGGAAAGGTCATAGCTTGTCGTCAGGTTTATCACTGAACCCGGCATATCGTTCATCATGGTGTTCTTCAAGCCCATTCCCTGGATGTATGAATTGATGTTGCCGTATCCCAGAAGGGATACAAGCTTCTGAGTCGCTGTATTGTCGGAGTCCATGAGCATGACTGTTATCAGCTCTCTTATTGAATACTCCCTTTCAAGGAACTCCTTGAGGATTCCAGATCCTTCGACCTTGTCCTTCTCGGTCACCATGACCATCTGGTCAAGTGAAAGCTTTCCGGTCTCAATCTCCTTCATGACGACCATGGCTACGGGAAGCTTCATGCAGCCTGCTGAGGTCATCTTCACATGTTCGTTATAACCGAATATGTAGCCGGATTTTAAGTCCTCAAAATAGAAACTGTATTTTCCAAGCCTGTCTTCAAGATATCTTTTAATTTCTTTCATACTATTCAGCTCCATCATTATTTTGAATCATATACATTCTATCACATCAGGGAATATTTATTAAGTGCAATGGCAATTCTAGAATGAAACAACCTTGAATGCTGCAAGCAGTACGAGGATTATCGAAAGTGCTATCCTGTATACTGCAAAAATCCTCATTGGCCTTTTCTTGACAAAGCCCACGAATCCCTTGACACAGACAAGAGCCACAATAAACGCCACAACGAACCCAAGCCCGAAGGACACAAGCTCTGTTGAATCAAGGCTTCCAAGTCCAAACTCCATCTGGAACTTTACAAGCTTAAGGAGCGATGCACCAAGCATTATTGGAATCGCAAGGAAGAAAGAGAATTCTGCCGCGACGGAAGATGACAGTCCTGATATCCAGCCTCCCATTATGGTCGATGAGGACCTGGACATACCAGGCCACATTGCAAGGCACTGGAACAGTCCCACCTTGAGAGCCTGCATTGGTGTTATGTCCTCAACATTGTGGGTCTTCGCCTTCCTCCTGAACCTGTTCTCAACCACTATGAGGAGAACAGCTCCTACAAAGAGGCCGATGATCACAGGTATTGGCTTGAACAGGTACTTGTCAATGGTGTCCTCGAAAAGGACCCCCAGGATTCCTGCCGGAATCACTCCTATGATTAGTGCTTTAGTAAATGCTATTCCGCTCCTCTCGCCTCTCAGAAGAGAAACAAGAAGTCCCATAAGCTTATTGAAGTACAGTACGACTATGGCAAGGATCGCACCAAGCTGTATGACCACATTGAACATCTTCGTGAACTCGGTCTCAGGAAAGCCTATCAGGTCTCCCACAATTATCATGTGGCCTGTTGATGATACAGGCAGAAATTCTGTTATACCTTCAACTATTGCTATCACCACTGCTTTGAATATGAAATATATATCCATAAATACCTCCGGAATTTCGCTCCTTACATTATAATCCTGCCAACGGTCCATGTAAACCAATGTAATCAGACAATAGTATCTATTTTGTCCTGATTTTCCTGCAATCATTGAATGCAAATTCAAGGTATCCAGTTCATTTCTTATCATATCTTAGTAATATTGCTACGCTAATTTACTTTACAGCCTGTTCATATTTCATCAATTAATTTAATAATGACAGCGTGGATATTTTGATATAATTAGCGTATAAAATAATATTTTGCCTTATCGCTATCATTATACAAGGAGGTTCATCATGGAAAGCCTTATAAACTGGGGACTCCTTCAGAAGATGGGTCCGGCCTCGAATCCTGGCATAGCAGGTCATGATGCTGAATCAACCGAGAATATGGCAAAGCTTGCATCCTCGTTCGACCACCTGGCAGGCTTTGGAACGCAATACACGACTAACCAGTGCAACTCACTTCCTCTTTCCACTGCTGACTCTGTGCTTATTGTCGGCTGCGGTTCAGGAAGGCTTGCGCTTCCCATAGCCAAACGCGTAAAAAAGCTGACAGCCTTTGATGCCTCTGAAAGGATGCTGGCAGTCTGCAAGGATAATGCAAGGAAAGCCGAACAGGACAACATAATCTTCAGGCGTCTTGACTGGTCACTGCCTGAGCCCGGAAAGCCAGGTGAAAAGTTCGATGTTGTCATAACCACAAGGTCCGTCGGCATTGAAGACATAAGGAGACTAAACATACTTTCGAGGAAATACGTCTTCGTAATCTATCCCTATGACTATCCAAGCCTTAAGGATATCCAGCACGAAATGCTGCTTGATGTGAGAGGCCGGATATCCAGGGAGGAAGAGGCGAAAAGCCAGAGGATATATGGCTACAATACCATATTCAACATGCTTTATGACCTGGGCCTTGATCCGGTCATGAGTCTCTTGAATGATGGCTTTGAAAGGATATACATGACCCGGGAGGATGCATATCAGGACCTGAGAAAGATCGCGCTCATGTCCCTTGAAGACTTTGACAATCCACTTCTCGACGAGGATGAGGATAAGATATTCAGGACAAACCTGGAGCCTTATTTTTCTCTTGAGGAGGACGGCAAGGTGAAGTTCTTCAGGGAGTCAAAGACCATGGTCATAGGCTGGAAGGCAAAGGAAATCTGATCCTCTGTAAAAGTTGCATATATCCTACAAGGCCCCGAAAATTCGGGGCCTTGTTTCGGTTATTCTAGACAGGTCCTGCCATCCTTATAGCTTCGTCAGCATCCGGGAACCTTTTGAAGTTCTCCCTGAACCTTTCTGCAAGCATCTGGGAAGTCCTGTCGTAATCTTTGGCATCCTTCCATAGCCTTCTCGGATGAAGAAGCTCCTTTGGAACCCCATCCACCTCGGTCGGGATGTCAAGGTTGAAGACATGGTCCTTCTCATATTCTACATTCTTAAGCTTGCCTTCAATGGCAGCCTCCACCATGAGCCTTGTGTATTTCAGCGGAACCCTGTTTCCTGTCCCATACGCTCCTGCGGTCCACCCCGTGTTTATGAGATAGACATCTGTCTCATGGGCTTCGATCTTCTCACCAAGAAGCCTTGCATATTCCTCGATCCTCCTCGGCATGAACGGTTCGCCGAACAGCGCAGAGAATGTAGTTTCAGGATTCACTATTCCCCTCTCGGTTCCTGCAAGCTTTGATGTGTAGCCTGACATGAAATGGTACATGGCACCTTCCTTGCTCAGCCTGGAGATTGGAGGAAGCACGCCAAACGCATCCGCTGTAAGGAACAGTATTGTCCTGGGTATTGACCCTGTTCCTGAGGCTGAAGCATTCTCGATGTACCCTATGGGATATGTGCACCTTGTATTCTCTGTAAGTGAGGCATCAGTATAATCAGGCTCGCCATTCTTGTTTACAACGACATTCTCAAGAAGTGAACCGAACCTAATGGCCTGGTAAATCTCCTTTTCCTTTTCCTTATCAAGGTTTATAGTCTTGGCATAGCAGCCGCCTTCGAAGTTGAAAACTCCGTCATCAGCCCAGCCATGCTCATCATCTCCTATAAGTATCCTTTTCGAGTCTGCAGAAAGTGTAGTCTTTCCTGTTCCTGAAAGCCCGAAGAATAGTGCTGTATTACCGTTTTCATCGGTGTTTGCTGAACAGTGCATCGGAAGGATGCCATCTTCAGGCATCAGGAAATTCATGACACTGAATACGGACTTCTTGATCTCGCCCAGATAGCAGGTTCCGCAGATCAGTACAAGCCTTTCCTTGAAGCTTATAAGGATTCCCGCCTCTGAATTCACACCATCCTCTTTTCCCGAAAGCAGCAGGTTTGGAACTGCAACCACTGTAAAATCAGGCTTTCCTTCCCTCTCCCCGTCCTTTATGAATATCTGGGTGGCAAAAAGAGCTTGTGCCGCTGTCTCGCAAAGCACATCAATCTTCAGTGTCTCCTTGTCTGAAGCTCCTGCCCTGGCCTTTACAAGGAACATGTCCCTGTCTTTGATATGTTCCAGGACCTTTCCTCTGACCTTTGCGAATACTTCCTCAGAAACCGGGAGGTTCGTCTTACCGAATGCGACAGTATCCCTTGTTGTTTCATCCATCACGATGAACCTGTCCTTAGGCGACCTTCCTGTATATTTCCCCGTAATGACAAGAAGCGCTCCCTGTTCAGTGAGTTTTGCTTCTCTCCGTCTTACTGCGTCATTGACGAGCCTTGACACCGACCTGTTGACCTTCAGCCTGCCTTCGCCTATTGCTGAATATATATCTTCACTTCCCAAAATAATCCCCCCTGATTGGATTCACCATTTTCTTATTCAATTGTCGTATAGCCGCTCAGCAATTGCAAGATAAATTTCATATTTTAGCGGTGTGAATGTCATTTTTCGTTTATCCTTCATTTATCTGACAATATTTTAAAAAAGTTTGGAAAAAATATGGATTTTTAGCTTGTTTTGCAGGGAGCAAAAAAGTCCCGTCATGTTTTAAGACAAAAACAAGCCGTTCTGAATAAATTCAGAACGGCTTGTTTGATGATTTGTCATTATTAATATGGCAATATTTTTGAATCGTCAAAAATTCTAGAATGCAATCTTCAGTATCTCAAGGACATCTTCCTTACCAAGCTTCTTCAGAGAACCTAAGCTTCCCTTCATCACTGCATTCTCCGCCATAGGCTCCAGCATATCCTCGGTGAAACCCCTTTCCCTTAGTGTTACTGGAGCTCCGATGCTTCTGAAGAAATCCTTCAGGGCTCCTATCGCCTTCAAAGCCATGTCTTCAGCTGATGACTTCTCTATGCCGAGCACCTTTTCGCCGAACCTTGCGAACTTTTCCGGATCCTCCCTGTATACATGCTTCATCCAGGCTGGAAAGACAATGGCTAGCCCTTCGCCATGAGCGATATCAGTGAACGCTGAAAGAGAATGCTCTATTCCATGGGATGCCCAGTCTCCATTCCGTCCAAGACCGTTAAGTCCGTTGAGAGCAAGAGTAGCCGCCCAGGCCAGCTCGGCCCTGGCATCGTAGTCCGAAGGATCATCGAGCAGTATCCTGACACTGTCTATCGTAGTCCTCATTATCCCTTCGCTTAGCTCATCCTGCATCCTGGTACCTGGCGTGCCTCCGAAGTAGGCCTCGAAGACATGCGCAAGTGTGTCGCATGCCCCATTTACAGTCTGGTTTCTGGGAAGTGTCGCCTGAATTGATGGATCTACTATCGAGAGCCTTGGATAGAAGGCCTTTGATCCCAGACCCCACTTCTTCTTCTCTTCCTCGTTCATGATAACCGAGTTGTGGTTCATCTCTGAACCCGTTGCAGATATCGTAAGCACACCGTATATCGGCAGGGCCTTAGTCACCTTAGCCTTTCCCTCATACAGGTCCCAAACATCCCCATCATAGAAGTATCCTGCAGCGCAGGCCTTGGCCGTATCGAAGACCGAGCCGCCACCGACAGGAACAATCCCATCTACCTTCTCCTTCTTCATCAGTTCAACCGCTTCCCTCACCTTGGTAAGCACAGGATTTGGCTTGACTCCCCCAAGCTCGATGAAATCTATGCCGTTTTCCCTCAGTGATTTTGTTACCTTGTCGTAAGTGCCGTTTGCGAATATTGATCCCTTTCCGTAAAGGAGAAGCACCTTCCTGTCTCCATATCCTGCAATGTATTTCCCGATATTTTCCACTGTGCCCCTGCCGAACACAAGTCTCGTCGGATTGTTATAGTCAAAGTTCTTCATGCCCATCCTCCCTTATTATATCTATGAAGCTTTTTATCACTCTCGCTGTGAACCCCCAAATGACATGTCCCTGGTACTTGTAGAAGTACTGTGTGGAGATTCCTTTTGAGAATTTGTACTGCCTTCCGTTCTGTATCAGATGATAGGGAAAATCATCCCCTATCTCAGGACTTACATCCATGTCATAGCGCATGGGCTCCGTCTCAATGAAGAAATCCAGAGGAACCTTCAAGACAGAATCAACCTCGAAAGGACTGAAGAAGAAATCGGTAACCTTCGTCCTCGCCACGAAGGGGTACATTATCTGGCCGTACGGACTTATGAAGAAGTCCATGGGACCTATTACATCTATCTCATCATCTGTCAGCCCCAGCTCTTCCCTGGTCTCCCTGATGGCAGCCTCTCTCGGAGTCTCCCCCGGGTCAATGCCACCGCCCGGCAGGCAGATGTCGCCTGGCTGCTTCATCAGTGTAAGTGCCCTTTTTTCTAGCACAAGCTTCTGTAATCCATCCTCTTCTACCACAATTATCATTACCGCTGATTTCCTGAACTTGCCAATTGCTTCAGGTACCCTGTCCCTGAAGATCTCCAAGTGTCTCATAGTCTCACCTTCCAATCATCATAAGTAGATTATAACAATATCAGCCTTAAGGTGCACTTCAGTCTTATGAACACAGTGTTAAGTTTTGGTGCATGGTTTGTCACTCTTTTTCTTCAATAAATCCTCTTCAGATGGTATTATATAATAAACAGATATATATACATTCAAGGGGGTCTCATGGGAACTAAACTTAAAAGGCTCACAGCCTCATTTCTATTGGTCCTGATGCTCATTCCTGCGATGGTCGCAAAGGCTTCCATGCCGGACATCAACGGTTCTTCAGCAATCACTTTCGATGTTCAGACCGGTGAAATCATATTCTCCAAGAACATCGATGAAACCATGTATCCAGCATCCATAACAAAGCTTATGACTGCGCTCCTTCTCTCAGAGCATTATTCGAACAAGAAGTTCGATTACATGAAATACCCGAGGGAAGCAAGGCTCGAAGTGCCGTACTCCATGTATTTCAACCTTAAGCCGATAGCGAACAACGAAGAGATTTCTGCAGATGAGCTGATGCACGCATTGCTTCTTGGCTCCGCAAATGATGCTGCCACAACTATAGCTATAAACATCGGAGATACTGTGGAAGGCTTTGCTGATCTCATGAACAAAAAGGCTTCAGAGCTTGGCATGAAGAGCACCCACTTTGTAAATGCCACCGGGCTTCATGACAAGGACCACTATTCAACCGCGTACGACATCATGCTGCTCCTTACCGCTGCCTACAAGGACCCTTGGATCAGCGAAGTGGCAACCCTGGACACATATGTCCTTAAGACCAAGACCCAGACTCTTGGTACCGTCATAAGCAAGAACAAGAACATCGGACTTTCCGGCAATGTCTTCGGAAAGACTGGCTACACGGAAGAAGCCGGCAGATGCCTTGCAGCAGTCTATGTCATTGACGGCAGAACAATTGGAACTGTAGACTTGAAATCAAAGAACGATGCAGGCAACACACTGGTGTTTACAGACACCAACAGCCTGGCAGAGGCATCAGCAGCTGAAGAAAAGTCGGTGAAGATCGCCCAGGGGCAGGAAGTCACCAGGATGACCCTCGAATACAGGATGTTCAGGTGGATCGGTCCCGTGAAGACACTGGAGGTTCCAGTAGTTGCCAAGGAGAGCCTCACCTATTACGCCAATGAGCTGAATGTCAAGGAAGCGCTGCAGGATGTGGCCCTTATGGACCTTGACCCGTTCAGCGTAGATGCAGGCACAACAGTCGGCACGGTAAGTCTCATACACAGGACCGGCAGACAAAACGTAGACCTGCTTTCGACAATGGATGTAAGCTCCGTTATCCTTAAAGATAACCTTGTAATCTATATTGTACTTGGTCTTGCACTGCTACTGATATCACTGTTCATACTGCTCGTAGTAGTCGGCAGCATCAGAAGGCGCAAAAGGGCTAAACAGAGAAGGCTCGAGGGCAGAAGGTCCAGGGCTGGAAGAAGTTCAAGGTCAGGCAAGCAGTAATAAGCAATTAAAAAAGTTTCCGCAACACCTAAAATGTTACGGAAACTTTTTAATTCATGATTGTCACAGTCAGCCTTTATGCTTCCTGTCGGAAGCCCTTCACTATTCCAGGAATCTCAAGCAGACTGTCCACAAGGAAATCCGGAGAGACTGACTTGAGTATGTCAAGACTGATTTTCGAATATCTGACTGCTACTGTCGAAGCATTGGCGTTCTTGCCGCAGAGGATATCATAGGTTGAATCCCCCACCATCATGGTAGTGGACGGATCCTCTATTCCCAGAAGCTCGCAGGCCTTGAGCAGAGGTCCTGCCTTGGGCTTATGTTCCTCAGTATCCTCTGGTGTGATGATGACGTCGAAATACTTGGCCAGGTCAAACAGGTCTATGCCCTTCATTGCCACATTTCTTCTTTTAGAGGTTATTATTCCAAGATACAGACCCATTTCCCTGAGTTCCTTCAATGCTTCGACTGTCCCATGGAATGGCTCCACCATGCTGTCGTGGTGCTTCCAGTTGAACTCCCTGTAGGTCTCAAGAAGAGGTTCCACATCATCCGAGTATTTGGACATGGAGTAATGAAGCGGTTCTCCGAAAAATGTCAGTATCGTCTCGTCAGGCACAGTAATATTCAGTCTTGTATTGAATGCATGCCTGAAGGATTGAAGTATAAGCTCGTTTGTATCAAGGACGGTGCCGTCCAGGTCAAAGAATACTGCCTTTATCATATATAATCTCCTGAATTTCAATTTGTATAGTTATCTTTAGCGTCTTTGCTTTCCACTCATTATATTACAACAATTAATCCCTGTAAAATCTCCTCTTCTCATGATATAGTACCTTTAGACGGAAAAAACGAAAAATATTAATTGAAGAGTGAGGAATTTCTCAATGAAGAACCTGCCAATGATCGACATCATAATACTGCTTGGAATCGTAACACTTATCTACACAGGAAACCGTGCCCTAGGTAACGTCCTCCTTGTAGCATACATGGCTTTTACCATATGGAAGAACCTTCCCATGTTCTACGCCGTATCAGGAAGCAAAGCCTACAACAGAGGCGACATGGACAAAGCGCTCCGCTTGTTCAAGAAGGCTTCTGAAAGCAGAAACACAAAGCCTAACATAGTCTCAAGCTATGGCTTCCTGCTGCTCAGGAATGGCAACATTGAGGAAGCAGAGCACTACCTTGTCAAGGCTTCTGAAGAAGTTGACAGGGATCCCAGACTTAAGCAGAGCACGATACTTAACCTTGCAATACTCAGATGGAAACAGGGACGGTTCGACGAAGCCATCGAAATGGTTGAAAAGTCCAAGGAAGAATTCAAGAATACCGGAGTATACCAGATACTTGGATACCTCCTCATGTCCAAAGGCGACCTGGAGAAATCCCTGGCAGTCAACACTGAAGCACATGAGTTCAACAAGAGCGATGCGGTAATAGCTGACAATCTTGCAGAAACCTACTATTTCCTAGGAGAGCATGACAAGGCTGAAGCTATCTATGAGGATATCTCAGATACAGTCAGGTTCCCTGAAGCCCTCTACTACTATGGACTTATTCTCTGGAACAAGGGTGAATGGCATAAGGCAAATGAAATGTTTGAAAGGGCCACAAAGCTCAAGGCATCCTTCCTGTCGAACATCACAGATTCTGCAATCGCTGAAAAGTATGAAGAATTCAAATCTGATGCTGCAGACAAAGGCATAGACCTGGCATCGCCTTCGGAAGAAACCGAAACATCAGCAGCTGAAGAAATCGTTGAGGAATCTGAAGAATCCAAGAACGAAGAATAATTGCATAGAGGATAACCAAGACATTGAAAAAAGTCCGGAATCGGACTTTTTTTATTGTCAAATATTCCTAACCATCTGACTTGTCTTACCCGCCTGGTTTACTTTGCTTCACCAGACACCAGTCTGATCAGCACAACCTCAGGCCTGTTCATAAGCTTTGGGTAAACCCTGGTATTTCCAAGACCGGAGGTGATGCAGAGAGCAGAGCCAAAGTCATGGAATATACCTTTGTCGTACCTTGGAAAGAGAACTTTGTCAGGTGAAAGCAGTCCTCCAGCAAAAGGGATCCTTACTACTCCTCCGTGTATATGGCCGGACAGTATGAGGTCATACCCGGCCTTGGCTGCAGCTTCAAATCTTGAAGGTCTGTGGATCAGAGCGATGTTCTGCGCTCCATCCCTCTTAGGCCCCATTACTTCATGAAGCTTCAGGTGTTTGTCCCTTGAATCCTTCATCCCATGAAAGCATATGGGCAATCCTTCAATACAGTACGACCTGCCGTCAAGGATTTCTGTACCATACATCTCAAGGTCTTCCGAAAGCCTGTCCCGATTCGCCTTTTCACTGAGCCATATGCTCCTGTTCTCATGGTTTCCGGAAACATAAAGCCTGGGATATTTCCCTCTAAGATTCATAAGAAGTTCAGTCAGTGCGCTGCCGTCATCCTTGGTTCCGTTGACCATATCACCAGTCATGCAAAGCACATCAGGATCACATGAGTCAATGATCTTCGCAAGCCTTATGTTTCTGTTCCCGAACCGTTTGCCGTGAAGGTCAGATATATGAGCTATCCGAAAGCCCTCAAGGTCAGCTGGTAGGTCTTTTATGGATATGGTCCTTTCAACAAGCTTGATCGCTTCATGTTCAATCAGCTGATGGACTGCCAATCCGACTGCGCAGGCAATTAATGTGAGTTTTTTCATATATCCGTTTGTCCTCTCATGGCACTTAGGTTGAAGGGTTGATCCATCCGATTGACCTCATTGATAATATTCCAGATACTGGCTACATTAATGGTTAAAATTTGCCGGTATCATAATTTCAGCGCATCTCAATTTCAATTCAGAAAAAAACATCAGTCTTTAACGCCTTGAATCCGATTAAGTGCTATCATGTTCTTTAAGACCTGACTGAAGGAGGAAACAATGGGAATTGAAAATGTGAAGGAATATTTCAGAAGGTATGATATCGAGGACAGGATAATGGAGTTCCCTGTCTCGACTGCGACTGTACAGGCAGCGGCTGAAGCTCTGGGAACCGAGCCACAGCGAATTGCCAAGACAGTGGCGCTTAAGGGCTCCGATGACGGCTGCATTCTGCTTGTGACTGCAGGTGACACTAAAATTGACAGCGCTAAGTTCAAGAAGGCATTCCTTACTAAGGCAAAGATGCTGTCCCCAGAGGATGCTCTCCTGTTTACAACACACCCCGTAGGGGGCGTCTGTCCCTTCGGTATCGAGGACAAGAGAGTCGGAGTGTTCCTTGATGAATCACTCAAGAGATTCGATATGGTTTATCCGGCATGCGGCAGCTCCAATTCAGCTATTGGTCTCAGGATCCCAGAGCTTGAAACCTACTCAGGAAGCAAAGGCTGGGTAGATGTCTGCAGACTGCCTGAAATCTAAAATATTGAAAAACGGATCCAGTCAGGCCTTAAGCTAAACTGGATCCGCTTATTCCTACAAAGCCTTCGCTATGGCTATGTTCGCTATGTTTGTTATATTGCTCTTTATGTCCATTTCGAAAATGGTCTCTGCATTCTCCACATAGGACTTGGAGATGTCCAGGGTTGCTGCTGTTATGAACTTCATCTGGTTTGGTGTAGCAGCCCTAACAAGCTCTGAAACCTCTTCAAGGCTCTTCATGTACTTGGAGTCGGAGGTTTTCTCAACCACCTTCTCGAGTGCGGACCTTGTCCTCTCCTTGATAAGGTTCTTGCCCTCGGCAAGGGAATAAGCGATGTTAAGCAGCATGTAGTTCCTCTCCGTAATCAGCGAAGAATCCTTCTGCAGCGATTCCATTGTGTATCTGAATGCCTTTGAAATATTGTTCAGATAGAATGAAGTTGTCTCTGATCCGACAGTGAAAGCCAAAAGACTCCTCAGCGTCGTTTCAAGGATGACAGAGTCATCTTCCTCTCCAAGGTCAAGGAATGAACCGTCAGCCTGCTGGTTCTTCGCCAGCACCCTGAGCAGGTTGTCCCTGTCGTACTTTATGGCATTCTTGGCTTCCTTTGCAGTCAGTCCGGTTTCAGCCATCTTTTCCCTTATGTTGACTTCGAAGCTGTATGCGGCTTCATCGAGGAAGTAGCCCTTAGCCATGCTCTTCATTGTGTTCTCCGACATCTCTATGGGTACCATCCTGTGGAGTCCGATACCGAGAACCGGATCCTCAATCTTCTCAAGCATGATGAAGGATGTTTCGCTGGACATCAGGGAGTATTCCTTGGAGATGCAGAGGATCTCTTCCCTGATTTTCTCCGCTTCGTGGCCTCTCATCGTCCTTTCCCTCTCTATGAGGGACTCTATCCTCTTTCTTGCCCAGACCTTGTCGATGAGCTTGGAATTCTCCTCGATTTCCAGCTTATCAAGGTCAATGGTCATTGTATAGTCTTCTCCGTCTACCTCGCCCTTCAGGGTAACCTTTCCTTCGATATATCCGTTGACCTTGGCAAATATCGTAAATGGCTCCCTGTCATAAAGGTAGCTGATTGTTCCGGGATAGGTCTTCTCAACCTGCATTTCGCCCCAGTCTATTGAGGTTACATCAAACTGCGGATTGTATATCCTGTTTATCTGTCTAAGTATGATATCATCAATTCTTTCGCCTTCATCAATGAATTCCGGCTTGCCGTATCCAAGCTCTGCAAGCTTGTTTATGAAGAAAGAGTTGACCTCAGTATCCATTCCGAATGGGAATATCATGCTGTTTCCGATGTTTGACCTCACGTAGTCCAGGATCTCATCCTCGTTCTCGACAATGTCATCAGTGAAGAGGAATATTACAGATGCTTCATCCTCCTCGGACTCCCTGAGAGATTCCTTCAGCGCATCGAACATTGCCAATCCGCCCTTTTTAGTCTGAAGGGCTTCAATCCACTCTGTAGCAGCCAGCAGGTTTTCCTTGGAATACCTTACCTTGCCGTGAGGGGAAAACTTATACAGCTCTGAGTTGAAGGCCATGATGTTGAACGTATCCCCTTCTTCAAGGCTCCTCAGTGCGATGATTATTGAGTTCTTCGCCTCTTCAAGCTTGAATCCGTTCATCGACGTCGATATGTCCAGAAGGAAATCGTAGTTGGTATCCTTGATTTCCTTTACTTCAGGAAGCCTTGGTGTCAGCCTGAGCATTAGAATGGCCTTCTCCTCTTCATCCTCATAGTAGCTGTACCCCATTCCTGATGCGCTGAGCGGCTTCAGTTCCTTGAGGTTCAGTATGAAATCATGGTCAAGGTTCTGGTCATTTCCTGCTGTTACCTTGGAAAGCGTGTCATCCTCCCTCTCCACCTTTATCTTGTGGCTTGGAGATTTGATATCAAGCTTTCCGAAGGATTCGATGAGAAGGCTCAGGTAGAACTCAGTCTCCCCTTCCTCATCTGCCTCTCCGTCGTTGTAGACAGGATCAACAACCCTCGGTATCATGAGCTTCAGTGTGTTATCCTCATAGATAAGCTGGTCCATATAGGTAATCCTTATGACTACCTTCTCATTTGGAAGGATGTTTCCTATCCTTATAGTAAAATAGTCGTCACCGCTCTGCTCAAGAGTGATGGAATTTATTCCTCCCTGATGAGCTTCCTCCTGTATCTTAAGGACCTCGTCCCTTGACTCTACCTCCGCCTTCAGGTTCCTTCCGCCAAGCTCCACCTCGAAGCCTGTCAGAATTGAGGTTGTCGGGACCGGGAAGCTGTAAGTCCCTTCGATGTTCTCTCCCGTAGTGTTTCTGAAATATTGGGAGATCGTGTATTCCACATATTCTCCGCATATGTTGCCCGAAACATTCAATTTGTTGAGCTTGACCTGGCTGGTCTTGTCCTTGCTTGAAAGTCCGTACTTCTTCATGATTATCCTCCTAAAAGGTTCTATAGTTTACATTATAAACGAAAATGGCCGCTCTGGCACCTTTACATGCTTAAATTACCATTTTCATAAGCCATTCCATGGCATCGGCTGCTCGTTTCCTTCGACTTCCTCTTATTTCCTGAAGTCCTGGCCTGTTTGCGAAAATGCGGACGCACCATAATAGGCACCCCCGCATTTATCATCAGTTTATCTTCTTTTTCTTCTCAGACAGGTTTATCACGTTTGACCTGTGCTCATGCTCGAGTATGTGCTTTTCACAATACTCGAAATGTCCTTCACACTTTGAGCAGTACCTGAAGTCCATATCAGGATCATCCTTCTCGGTAACGCCGCATACTGTGCATTTGTGCATTGATGCTGTCTTCTGCCTGGTAAAGGAATCCAGGTCCTTCCTCATCTTTGAGGTCCTTACGCTTCTTCTGGACTTCCTAAGATACTCAGGACCAAAGAAGAGAAGGAAATTGAGTATGGACAATACTATTGCAACCTTCAGGGCTATGCTTGGAACTGCGACTATCTGGTACAACAGGTAGAGCATCTGGAATGCAGCCAGGTACTTCATCTTTACCGGGAGAACAAACATTACGTATACAGTGTTCTCAGGGAAAAATGCCGCATAAGCCAGGAACAGGGAAAGGTTGACATAGTAGATAGTTGTGAATCCAAGTATCATACCGCCAATGGCTGTGAACAGCACTCCGAGGAAGTAGTATGTATTGAACCTGTTGGTTCCCCATACCATTTCCAGCACATTACCTATCCAATAGTAGAAGATAAGTGTGATTATGGTGAAGAAGCCTGAGCTTTCCGGTACGAACACGAAGGTCAGAAGCCTCCATACCTGTCCTGAAAGGACAAGGTCCCTGTCCAGATACATCATCTGAGACAGTCTGCCCGCCATTGGCAAGTCAAGGAAGAACACCGCACCTGTAAGTATCACTATGTATTTCATGAGGCCCCTTACAGCGAAACGGCTCACGAATTTTTCTATCTTTCTCAATATATCCATATATTCCACATCCATAAAATATTTGTTGCCGATACTGCAGAATTAAGCAATTATTAAAGGTTTTATCTGCAAATAATAACAGTGCATGCTTATACTAAGCTTAATGTGCAATTTTACCTTATATTTATAATACCATAAGAGTGCGCAGTTTCGATGTTCACTACCCATTTTTTTGACCATCTGATATAATCATAGGGAAATGGAATTTTTCGGAGGATAAAGATGCGATACATCAAAAAGGCCGTATGGTTCATAACGGCTGTTTTTTCAAGGATACTGCCCTTCATCATATTCATGCTGATCCATGCGTTCGGCGAGGTCTACACCTTCAGCTGGGACCCCATAGCGCTGCTGGAGCCTAAGAACATCCCTGTGATGTACGGTCCGTTCCTGTACCTGTATGC
This sequence comes from Clostridiaceae bacterium UBA6110, assembly GCA_002428415.1. Lineage (GTDB taxonomy): Bacteria > Bacillota > Clostridia > Clostridiales > Clostridiaceae > Youngiibacter. The sequence continues at coordinate 25,735 of DIWI01000082.1, read as the reverse complement.
TGCCCTGGGACTTCTGATAATACTCCTTTTCTTCATGAAGCTGCCAGTGATAGCACGCTCGGTAATACTAGGCGTTATAGGTGCTCAGTACTTCATGTTCATGAGGATATGGGACAACTACATCAACGAAGCAGGAAAAGCCGAGCCCTACAAGACCTTCTACATGATCATCATGTTCTCGGTCATCGCAGGCTTCATCCTACAGGTGACCTGGAGGTCCTCAACCGCCTTTCTCAAGAGGCTATGGTACAAGCAGACCATAAAGGACAGGAAGGTCAAAAGATAGTACTTACCCGGTCAGGGCTTAATACAAAAAATACAATTAAATCCAATATGGAATTCAGAAGGGCTACCCAAGGGTAGCCCCAGACTGTAGACAAAGTATCAGATTCGTACAAACGGATAGGATACTTTTCTTTTTTTCTTTGGGGCTCAACAAGATATTGACGTCAACATATTATTATGATATAATTTAAATATAAATAATATGTGTGGTGATTTTTTATGTTGTCAAAAAAGACTACTGAAAACAGAGAGCAAATCCAGTTCCTTTGCCTGGATGATCTTGTGCCAAAAGACCATGTACTTAGAGACATCGACCGCGCAATGGATTTTACTTTCATCTATGGACTTGTCAAGGATTTGTATTCAGAGGAAAAGGGCCGGCCAAGCCTAGATCCTGTCATGCTCATTAAGATTCCTCTGATTCAGACACTTTTTGGAATCAAAAGCATGCGACAAACCATTAAGGAAATCCACGTTAATCTTGCCTACAGATGGTTCCTTGGTCTCTCGATAACTGATCCTGTTCCTCATTTCAGTACTTTTGGAAAGAACTACACCAGACGATTCGAACCATCTGAAAAGAACGGATACTCTGACCTGTTCCATAAGATATTCTCTAAAATCCTCGAAGAAGGACTGAATTTGGGTTTAATAAGCAAGGATATCGTATTCGTTGATTCAACACATATCAAGGCCAATGCCAATAGAAACAAGGTTATTAAGGAAGCTGCCAAAAAGGCTGCTCTATTCTACGAAGAGGAGTTATGGAAGGAAATTCAGGAGGACAGGATTAGCCAAGGCAAGAAGCCATTCGACTCAGGGGATGGCGGTTCTGGAGGATCCGATAATTCTCAAAGGGATGTTGAAGTTACCAAAAGCAAATCAGATCCTGAAAGTGGTTTGTTCCATAAGGGACCCCACAAGGAGGTCTTTGCCTATATGTCTCAGACAGCATGCGACTTGAGTGGATGGGTACTTGAGTACTCCGTACATCCAGGAAACGACCATGATTCAAGGACGTTCATAGATTTGTACAAAAAACTACCTACAGACGAAATTGAAATGTTTGTAGGCGATTCAGGCTACAAGACCCCGGCAATTGTAAGAGCACTCAACAAAGACCATATCATCCCAGTGCTGCCATACAAGAGGCCCATGACAAAGAAAGGTTTCTTCCGAAAACACGAGTACAGATATGACCAAGCCAATGATTGCTATATATGCCCAAACAATAAGATTCTGTTACTCTCAACCACAAACAGGGACGGATACCGGGAGTATAAGAGCGATGGTAAGGTATGCGCCTCATGCCCATTTCTTTCGAAATGCACCGAAAGCAAAACTCACGTCAAGGTGATTTTGAGACATATCTGGGAAGCATATCTGGAATGGAGCGAGAAGATCAGGCTTGCTCCAGGTATCAAGGAGATCTACAACTTGAGGAAGCAGACAATAGAAAGGCTCTTTGGAACAGCCAAGGAAAACCATAATCTCAGGTATACGAGAATGATGGGAAAGGCCAGGATGGAGATGAAGGTAGGCCTTACTTTTGCATGCATGAATCTATTGAAACTAACAAAAATGAAAAAGAAAATGGGACTCCTATCACCGATTATCGGATGATAGGAGCCTCTTCTCTCTCCATTTGGTAAAAATTGGTGTGAGAATGACAAAATCGACGAGTCTTAAGTTAAGATTCGTCGATTTGTCTACAATCTGGGGCTACCCAAGGGTAGCCCTTTTCATGCTGTAATGTCAACCGGCATCTCAACTATCATAGTCGTCCCTGTACCCTGCTCGCTTTCTGCAGTAAGGGTCCCCTTGTGGGTCTCGACTATCCATTTGGCTATGGAAAGCCCTAGTCCTGAGCCTGCCTTGTCCTTTGTCCTTGCCTTGTCTGCAACATAGAACCTTTCAAATATTTTCGCAAGGTCCTCTTTGGGGATACCCTCTCCTCTGTCTATCACCCTCATGACGTACCTTTGTCCCTTCAATTCAGCTGTCAGTGTAATGACTGACCCCGCTTCGGTGAACTTCACGCTGTTGTCGACAAAAATCCTGACCAGCTGCTTTATCATCTTGCGGTCAGCTACGATTTCAAAGGATTCAGCCTCTACGACTATGTCTCGTCCCTTGAGATTGAAGTCACCCTCCTTGTCCACCTCAAGGAGCATGTCCCTGAGGTTGAATCTCACAGGGCTCAAATTAAGCTTCCTGTTCTCACCCTTGGCTATGAACAGCAGGTTCTCGACAAGCAGAGCCATATTCTCGCATTCCGCCTTTATGGCATCTATAGACTCATCAAGTATCTCCCTGTCATCCTTGCCCCAGCGCCTGAGCATGTCAGTATAACCCTTTATCACTGTCAGAGGAGTCCTCAGCTCATGTGATGCGTCAGAAACGAATTTCGCCTGATTGGAATATGCGTCATCAAGCCGGTCCAGGAGTCCGTTGAATGTCTCTCCAAGGTCCCTGATCTCATCCTTCGCCTCCGGTAAGATGACTCTGTCATGCATGTTGGAAGGTCCGATTGCGGCCGCTGATTTCGTCATCTTGATGATTGGAGCGAAGCTTTGCCTGGACATATATATGCCCACTACATAGCTGACCACAACCCCCATCAGGGATGCGATGATAAGTGTGACAAGATTTACCGTATTTAGGAACCTGTATACATTCAGGTCCTTGACAACCACTACGCTGTAAGTGACCTCACCCCTGGTGAGGGACTTTTCACTGCTTGAGAGGCTTGTGGTTTCCCTTCCGGGCCTTTTAAGCACAAGCTTCCCTTCCTCATTTCCGATTAGCGTGTCCTCAATCGAGTAGACGCTGCCTTCGGTTGATGTCACAGAAGCGTAGTAAGGGGGTATGACTCCGATGCTCCGTATGTCCTCCGGAGTTACCTGATCACTCTGGCTAAGCAAAGTGATCAGCGATGATGACAGGTTCGACACCTCTGTTGATGATGCAACCCTGTTATAAATCTGTGTGCTTGCATAAACCGCGAAGTTTATGATGAGAAGTATTGACGTGAATATAAGGGCGTAGTTCCAGGTGATCCTGGTTGAAAGCTTCAGCCTGTTTGGATCGAGCTTCCCCATCATCTTAGGGTATACCCTGCTCCCCTGACAGTCTGGATGAGCTTTTCCGCATAATCATCGTCAATCTTGGCCCTCAGGAACCTTATATAGACGTCTACCACGTTAGTCTCGCCTTCAAAGTCGAAGCCCCATACTGTGTTGAGGATCTTCTCTCTCGTAAGCACTATTCCCTGGTTCTCAAGGAGATAGGAAAGAAGGTCGAATTCCTTCTTGGTGAGCTCCTTCCTGTCACTGCCCCTTGTAACCTCATAGGTCTCCTTGTTAAGTGTCAGGTCCTTGTAGGAGAGGACCTTTTCAAGGCTTTTGTCATTCTTCTGCCGGAACAGCGCCCTTAGCCTTGCAAGCAGCTCCTCCATCTCGAAAGGCTTGGTCATGTACTCGTCAGCTCCTATATCGAAGCCCTTGACCTTGTCTTCCAGTCCGTCTCTTGCCGTAATCATTATTATCGGTATGTCAGTGAAAGACCTGGCTCTCTTAGTGACCTCTATCCCGTCTATAACCGGAATCATGAGGTCAAGGAGACATACGTCATATTCCTTGCTCATGAGCTTCATAAGTGCACTCTGGCCGTCAGAGACTATGTCCACAGTGTATCCCTCATGCGTCAGCTCAAGCTCCATGAACCTTGCCAGCTTTCTCTCATCCTCGACTATAAGTATCTTCTTCATGCCATCCTCCAAAAAGTTCTATTTTCTGAAGAGCTCAAGGTATTCTCCGTAGCCCTCTTCTTCCAGCTTGTCCAGCGGTATGAAATGTATTGCAGCCGAATTAATGCAGTATCTGAGTCCCCCCTTGTCCCTGGGGCCGTCATTGAACACATGCCCGAGATGGCTGTCAGAAACCTTTGACCTGACCTCGACCCTGTGCATTCCGAAGGACCAGTCTGCCTTTTCTTCAACTACATTCCTGATTATCGGCTTTGTGAAGCTTGGCCATCCGCATCCGGAATCGAATTTGTCAAGACTCGTAAACAGGGGTTCACCCGTATACAGGTCCACATATATTCCAGGCTCCTTCCTGTCGTGGTATTCATTGGCAAATGCCCTTTCAGTAGCGCCTTTCTGGGTCACTTCCTTCTGAAGCTTCGTCAGCTCCTGCTCGACGTCCTTCTTGTCCCTCAGCCTGTAGTCCCTTCTTTTCATGGCAAAGCCTCCTTCCTTCATTCCTCCCTCAATTATACATCATGCCTCAATTTTTATCTTCGCATCTGATTGAAATGACATCATAGTTTTTCTCATAATTCCATTTTTCTCTGTACCTAAGGAAAAGGCAGGACAAAGAAGCGAGAGCTTCAGTGTCCTGCCTGATATTATGCTGTTTCCTTGTCTTCGAACTGGCTGTTATAAAGGCTGTGGTAGAAGCCCTTCTTTTCCATCAGCTCCTCATGGTTTCCGATTTCAACTATATCGCCATGGTCCATTACAAGGATCAGGTCCGCATTCCTTATGGTAGAAAGCCTGTGCGCTATGATGAATGACGTCCTGCCCTTCATCAGCCTCTCCATGGCTTCCTGTATGAGCCTTTCAGTCCTGGTGTCAACTGAGCTTGTCGCCTCGTCAAGGATCAGTATCCTCGGATCCTTGAGGACTGCCCTTGCAATTGTCAGAAGCTGCTTCTGCCCTGAGCTTATGTTCGAGGCTTCCTCATTGATCTCCATGGAGTATGTACCCGGCAGTGTCTTTACGAAATGATGCACGTGGGCTTCCTTCGCTGCACAGATCACCTCTTCGTCGGTTGCATCCGGGCTCCCGTACCTTATGTTCTCCATGATGGACCCTGAGAACAGCCATGTGTCCTGCAGTACCATTCCGAAGCTCTTCCTGAGCTCTGACCTCTTCATGTCCCTGATGTCCACTCCGTCGATCAGTATCCTTCCGCTCGTTATCTCGTAGAACCTCATGAGAAGCTTGACTACCGTAGTCTTTCCGGCACCTGTAGGTCCTACTATCGCAATCCTCTGTCCCGGTCTTGCCTTTGCAGAGAAGTCATTGATTATTGTCCTGTCGTCGGTATATCCGAAATGGACATTTTCAAATTCCACTTCGCCAGTTATATCCTGAGGTGCTGCAGTCTCCTCTGCCTCAGCCTCCATTTCGGGCTGCTCGAGGAACTCGAAGACCCTCTCGGATGCGGCAACCGTAGATTGGAATATATTGGATATCTGCGCCACCTGATTTATCGGCTGGGTGAAGTTCCTTACATATTGTATGAATGAAAGTATGTCACCAACCTCAATGGCCTTGATTCCTGCAAGGTAGCCTCCCAGTATTGAAACAGCCACATATCCCAGGTTCCCGATGAAGCCCATCATAGGCATGAGAAGTCCTGAAAGAAGCTGGGCCTTGAACGATACATCCTTCAGCTCGTCATTGATGACATCAAATGCCTCGATGGCCTTTTCCTCACCGTTGAAGGCCTTCATGATGAGATGCCCTCCGTAAACTTCCTCCACGTGGCCGTTGAGGTTTCCAATGAGCTTCGCCTGCCTCTTGAAATAGACCTGGCTCTTCTTGAGGACAGTCATGACGATCCCGAGCGACAGAGGAAGGATAAGTATTGCGGCAACTGTCATTGTAACGCTTATCGAAAGCATCATTATAAGCACACCGACTAACGTTGTAAGTGACGAAATCATCTGCGACATCGACTGGTTCAGCGTCTGAGACAGAGTGTCAACATCATTTGTGACCCTTGAGAGTATCTCTCCATGTGTCCTCGTATCATAGAACTTCAAGGGAAGCCTGTTGATCTTCTCGGATATTTCCTTCCTAAGGCTGTAGGAAACCTTCTGGGATACCCCGGAGACTATGAATCCCTGGATTATCATAAGTGCCGAGCTTGCGATATACAGCCCTGCAAGGAAAAGCACTGTCCTCAGGATCGAATCAAAGTCGATGCCTCCGGTACCGGATACCTTCGCTACCAGTCCCTGATATAGCTTTGTAGTTGCTTTTCCCAGTATCTTGGGTCCTGCGATTGAGAAAATCGCGCTTCCTGCTGCAAAGATTATTACAAGGATCAGCTTCAGCTTATACGGTGAAAGGTACTCAAGGAGCTTCTTCATAGTACCCTTGAAGTCCTTAGGCTTCTCGATTATCCTTCCCATTCCCATTGGACCGCCCGGTCCCGGTCCTGGCCTCTGTGCCTGCTGTGTAGTATTCCTGTTTTCACTCATGCCAGTTCCTCCTTCGAAAGCTGAGATTCTGCGATCTCCCTGTATACCCTGCAGGTATCCATAAGCTCCCTGTGCTTTCCGATTCCGACTATCTCTCCTTCATCGAGGACGATAATCCTGTCGGCATTCATGATTGTCGATATCCTTTGGGCCACAATCAGCAGCGTGCTTGAAGAAAGCTCAGATTTAAGGGCTTTCCTCAGCTCCCTCTCTGTCCTGTAGTCAAGGGCTGAGAAGGAATCATCGAATATGAATATCTCGGGCTCCTTTGCCAGTGCCCTGCCTATTGACAGCCTCTGCTTCTGACCTCCGGAGACATTTGTTCCACCCTGGCTTATTCCTGAATCGTAGGTGTCCTCCTTCTCAAGGATGAACTCCTCGCTCCTTGAGATCCTCGCAACCTTCTGAAGCGCATCTTCAGTGAGGCCGCTTGTCCCGTACTCGAGGTTGCTCCTTATGGTTCCTGAGAAAAGCACACCCTTTTGCGGTACATAGCCTATCTTATCCCTGAGGTCCTTGAGCGATACGTTCCTGACATCCTTGCCATCAACTATTACGCTTCCTGCGGTTACGTCATAAAACCTTGGAATCAGGTTTATAAGCGTTGATTTTCCGGACCCTGTAGATCCGATGAATGCAGTTACCTCTCCGGGCATTGCCGTGAAGGAGATGTTTCTGAGCACATCCTCATCTGCACCGTGGTACCTGAAATATACCTCCCTGAACTCAACCTGACCCCTCAGTTCATCACTGAACTTCTCAGCCTTGACCGGGTCAATGATCGATGAATCCTTCTCGATTACCTCCATTACCCTGTCTGCAGAAACTGCAGCCCTTGGAAGCATTATCGACACCATCGAAAGCATGAGGAATGACATTATGATCTGCATTGCATACTGCATGAATGCCATCATATCTCCGACCCTTATGTTGCCAAGGTCGATTTCCTTTGCTCCGACCCATATGATTAGGAGCATGACTCCGTTCATGATAAGCATCATGATAGGCATCATTCCGCTCATGGCCCTGCTTACGAACAGATTGACCTTTGTCAGCTCTCTGTTCGTATCGTCGAACTTCTTTTCCTCAAGGGCTTCGGTATTGAATGCCCTGATTATGAGCATTCCAACCAGTGATTCCCTCATTACCTTGTTTACCTTGTCGACAAGCAGCTGTACCTTCTTGAACCTTGGCATAGCCACTGCGAACAGTGAGCCCACAAGGACCATGATCGAAACAACGCCTAAGAGTATTATCCAGGCCATGGACATGTTGGTTCCAAGCGCCTTGATTATTCCGCCTATTCCAAGAATCGGGGAATATATTACCATCCTCAGCATCATTACCATTATGTTCTGTACCTGAGAGATGTCATTCGTAGTCCTGGTAATTAGCGATGCGGTTGAAAAGCTGTCGAACTCAGTGTTGGAGAAGGTCGTTACCTTCGTAAACACCTTATCTCTCAGGACACTTCCAAGTGCTGAGGCTGTCCTTGCTGACAGATATGTAACGCATACGGCTGCGAACATACTCAGGAATGCTATGGCAATCATCAGGAGGCCAGTCTTCAGTATGTACGATGACCTTATAGAATCAAGGTCCGAACCAAGAGCTTCATACTCTCCTCTGACATACTGGAGAGCGCCCTGTCTCGTCATCTCTGATGGCATTGCCGACATCTGGGCGTCGAATTTGTCGACTAGAGCCTTTACCTGCTCATCAGGCATCATCTTCAGAGCTCCGAATATGTCAGCGCCTATAGGAATCCCTATGGGCATCTGGCTGCCTTCCCCTGACTTGTAGTTCTCAAGCGCGTAAAGCACCGGCAGCCTTTTCTCAAGCATGGCCTCAAGCTCCATAAGAGAAGCTTCATCCTCGCCTGTGAGGATATATGCACTGCCTGAAGTTAGCGCCGGATACTCATCCACATAGTCTGTACCTGAGGTGCTGTCCATCAGGGTATAGTTGTCCTGGAACAATTTTTCCTCGGTATCATCAAGAATCAGCTTGAACTTCTCATATTCCTCAGCCCTCATGGCCTTGATTAGAGCTGACTCGATTCCTCCCTGCTGGATTCCCACGTTAACGATCCTTGACATGTAGTCAGGCAGCGACAGCTCTCCGAATGCCTGGAGGAAAAGAAGTACGACAATAAGTGCGATGTGTATATAGTGGGATTTAAGATATTTGAATATCCTTATCATATTCTCACCCTTTCATAAAATCATAAAAAACTGCGGAAAGATCCGCAGTCCTGTTTCGGGAGCATTCTCCCATAGCTATTTAATCCTATTACAGTTATCTTAAAAATATAATAACCGGATGTAAGGAAATATATCAGGACTCAATGTCCGGAAGCTCCTCTCTGAACCTCTCTATATGCTCCTCGTATTCCTTGTAGTCAGCCTCTTTATTCTCATCCAGTGCGTATACTCCCCTGTCCACCCTCATGAACCATCCATAGAAGTTGTCCCTGAAAAGTCCCGACTTGATGCCCAATGCCTTCAGGTCCTTTGGAGCGGCAGTACCCTTTTTCCTGAGGAACGCCACAGCCTTGAGGGATTCCTCCCTGTATGCCGTGAGGAGCCTTTTCTTTGAGGACCCGCCGGTATTGGCGCTGATTGTCCTTCTGTTGAATTCCTTCAGAAGGGCGGCCCTCTTCTTCACCATTGTCCTCCTCGCCTTATCAAGTTCATAGAACGATGGTTCAAGTACCTCCACAGCTTCTCCTGCTTCGGCATCAACGTAGAGAAGTCCCAGTTCAAGACGCCTGAGCAGATAAAGCATGCTTGTAAACGCCCTGTCCTTCCTTATCCTCTTAGGCTTGGGAACAGCAATGTACACCAGGTCGCAGACCTTCTGCCTCATGGCTCCCTGTATGAGAAGGTCTGACGAGAAGTTCCTCTTCAGCTCTATCCCGACAAGGAGGCCTTCCCTGACTGCGCAGACATCCATGTCCTTCACCTCAGCCCTGACAGTGAAGCCCCTATCCTCGAAATATTTCCTTACACCCTCGTAAAGGTCCGTTTCCTTCAAATGATCACCGCCAAACTTTCAAAGTATCCTACTCAGATGATACACCAGAATCCCTATTTTTCATATCTTCCAAGAAGCTTTAAAGCCAGAGCTGAAGTCTTTTTTCTGGTACAAAGCGAAGCCCTCCGTGCAAATTCCAGGATTTCTGCCTTCATGGATGAATCATCATAATACTCCATGAAGCTCTCAAGTACTGCACCCATCGCAACAAGCCTGCACTCTTCAGAGACCTCACCCTTGTGGTAATAGGTTCTGTGCTCAATTGACAGGAGAGCTCGAGTAACGACAGGCTCAAGGTCATTTCTTGACTTCACTATCTTCCAGGCATTTCCCGCCATGTTTGCAGAATCCACCACATGTCCGCTGTCAAGAAGAGAAAGCCACACATCCAGGTATCTTTCGAACTTCCTGTCCTTGTCGGAGCTGACAAGCATAGAAACCGTCAGTATCGCACCCCACCTGAGGAAGCTGTTGTCCGATGAAATAAGTGATGCGATGTCATCAAAATGAACATAAGCAAGGTCTGGCTCCTTCTCAGCAAGTCTTCTTACAACCTTGTCGCACTTGAACCTTACAGCACCCTTGCCATTAACTAATATCCCGGCCAAATCCGCCAATGCCTGAGGATCTCCGGATACAAGCTCCAAAAGGTCATCCTCAGCCGTATCCTTAACTACCTTCTCATCCAATGCCATGTCAATGTTACCTCCAAAAGGCACAGAAATGGCCTGGGGTTAACCAGGCCAAAAAAGCTATTTGAACAAGCCGAGCAGACTTCCAAGATTTCCAAGAAGGCCACCGCTGCTGTCACCATCAGAGTCAAGAAGCTGTCCTACTACATCCATTAATCCTCCGCCTGAACCTGACGTCTTCTTTGATAGCTGTCCGGTTATCATCGAAGTAAGGTCGGATATGCCTGAAGTGTCAAGATTATCATCCTTCTTCTTCTTTGCCATGGCTCCTATGACAAGAGGTGCAAGCATGGAAAGCATGCTGATTACAGTAGAAGAATCCAGTCCTGATTTAGCAGCAAGTGCTGATGTTACGTTCTCCTTCTTGCCTGCAAGAATGTGGTCCAGCATCTTTGATCCGTCTTCCTTGTTGACATTCGTTAGGAATCCCGAAAGGTCAGTCACATCATCCTCGCTGTGGTCATCCAGGGCTTTGCTTAAGGCATTAGCCCCTTCAGGTGTGCTCGCGTTTCTCTTGAGTGCTTCAAGTATCGCAGGTATTCCAAGCTCGGCAATCTCTTCAGCCTTGTCTGCTCCAATATCCTCCTTCTGACCAAGCTGCTGCAGAAGTCCAGATCCTCCTAATCCTGATGTCAGCATTTCAAGTAAGTCCATTTAACACCCTCCTATATCCTTTTGACTTAAGTCTATCACCTGCGGTCCCGGAATTTCCACAAACTATTCGATGATTCACAGAATGTTGACCACTTGGTGTAGATCAAGGAATAACCTCACAAAAATTGACTGCAATAAAGGAATCACATTTTTGATTTTCCCCCTGGTTTCTGACTGTCATTCCAGACGTAAGGCGACAAAACTTTGCTAAAACATTATCTTGTTTAAATACTTTAGACAAAATATTATCTATTCTTAAACTTTATGAAGTTGCAGTGCTGTATAAGTACAATAAACACAAATTCTGTTAAATATTTATGCAAAGTATGTGTCATGAGAAATATTTGATTCGACTGTGATATACTGGTTTTGGAGAGGTTGTTCATTAAAACAGATAGTCACTGCGTGAAATTTTGTATTATAGCATAGTCTGGAAGTTATTAATGCGTCTAAGCAGGGTTGACACTGGAAACTTGTTAACTAAGCATAACTATACGTACTATTGCATAATTATGCTTTATGTTGCTCAATATCGAGGTCTGTTCCATACTCACTGTCATTCCATCTCTAATCAAAAAGATAGTCTACATTTATCTTCTTCGTTGCAATCTATCCTGCTTGTTAAAATGCAAAGGAGGAAGCCACAAATGTCAATATTTTCATCCAAAGCCAATAGGAGATTCAATGTACTGCACATTTTTGTCCTGGTTGTAGTATTCATAATAACTGCGATGTTTCCAGGTAGTGCAATTAAAAGCGCTAATGCTGCAGGTGGCGGGATAACTGTTGAAATCACTGTGGATGGAATTCCGATTGGAACGGAAGCATTGGTTACTTTTTTGAAGATAGTAGAAGATGTACCCTATGAAGTAACAAAGTCAACAACGAATCATGTCGTAACTTTCGCAACTACTTTCGGTGGTGAGTGTACTGTGACCGGAGGTTCCATCCCTGGATATAATCCACCAGATTCCATAACAATTCCACTTACAAAGATAAAAGGACAGTTCGTCATCAGAAGAACACTGACATATGTTGCTGAAGACATTAAAGTTGAAAACATAAATGTAAGCCCATCTACCCTTCAAATATTAAAGGATTTTAACGGAATCCTTACAGCAGATATTATTCCTGATAACGCAGCGGTTCAAGCTGTATACTGGACAACTGATGATTCGAGTATCGCAACCGTAACTGAAGGTGTTGTGTCAGGTATCAGCATGGGTAGCACAAAAATCAATGCAACAATCACAGACGGTCCTGTTTACTCTGATTCATGCAATGTAAGTGTATTTGAAATCACAGGTGTTGTAGCCATAACACCAATCCCTGCAAGTCCTGGCGACATCATCCAGCTTCCAGCAAATGTCAGCGCCTATGTTACAGATGGAGAAGTCACTGACACCTGGAACGAAATCCCAATCGAATCATGGACATGTGCTTCTGGGGTCGTTTTAAATAATACAGTCACTTTTGAAGCTATAGGTGACTACACGGTCAAAGGTTCGATTATCGGAACTGAAATGGAAGCTATAATCACAGTTAACGTTACCGGCACATTAATAATCCAACCTGAGTCAGTGACACTGTCGCCTGCATCAATCACCGAGATTCATCCGACTGATCTATATCCTACTATATTGACTATCAGTTCAGTTTATCCTGAAGGTGCTGACCTGTCTGATATCTACTGGACAAGTTCAGATCCTACCATAGCAACAGTTGTTAAGACTGGCCTGCTTACTGCAGAAGTGACAGCTGTAAACAACGGATATACAGCTATTCAGGTATATAGGAATGATGGTCAATTCCTAGGAAGCTGCCCAGTTACAGTCTCTACAGATGAAACTCTGACTGACCCGGTATATATTCAGGCGACTGACATCAATGGTGTCGCATTAGATCAGTTCCCTGACAAAAATTCCATTTATATAACATGCTATAACCTCGACACTCATCCAGGTGAGTATGCAATCAGGGTATCCGAGAAAAGCAGCGACCCGATTCTTGGTGAGAACCTGATTGATGGAACAAATGACATTGTAATAAACGAAGGCCAATCAACTTACATGTTCAAACTCGTTGATTATGTCGATTTTGAGCCAAGCACCAGTTTCTCAAAATCAAACTTTGTAAGCATGAGCCGCTTCAATGACTTCCCGAGCGGAGACTACGAGGAAGATGGTACTGCACAAACACTTACAGACAATTTCAAAGTAACCTCCCCTGTACCTACTGGTTATATTAATGTAGACATCAGGCAATACGACCAGTTTGGTGAGGTCAGTACATTATTACATCCAAATCTAATTGGTACGGATGTCATCCTCGGAAGGGAAATCAAGGATCAGACTGTTGAGGAAACATCATACGAGGATTACCTGAACCCAGCTTGGTATGAGGGTGCCCCTTCAACCATCCCGAAATACACTGATGAAGCCAAACTTATTGGATATGTCAACGATGATGATATTAATGGAGACTATGAGGTTCATTGGCTTGAACCTAAAGAGCCTTTGAAGATTGGAGGGTATGTACTTCTCATCGAAGTTCCTGAGGTTTCGGGTGGATATTTTGAAACAAATCTCAATGATCCGGATCCGAACAACGAAGAGGAACTCGTGAAAGAAGTTCACATAACGAGAAATACGGTAGTATATAAGACGATAATATTTAATTTTAATGGAACTCCATAAAAGTTGTTAAACTAATAACTCGGGTGCCTGAAAAGGCACTCTTTTTTTACGCAAATACCAAACGGCAGGACACATGTCCTGCCGCCTAGAGGTTGTTCAGTTCTACCTGCCGCCATTTACGCTATTCTGCTGCTGCTCCTGCGACTGTGACTGAACCTGTTCCTGTATCTGGTCCTGAATCTGTTCCTGCTCCTGATTCTGGACCTCTGACTGGATTTTCGCCTGAGACATCGTCATTTCCTGTTGCTGTGTCTGATTCTGCTGCTGCATCTCTACCTGCGCCTTCTCCTGATTCATCTCTTGCACCTGCGCCTGTTCCTGATTCTGCGTCATCAACTGTGCCTGGTTCTGTATCTGCTCTTGTGACCCTGACATTGTTTGTGTTTGTGTTTGCTCCTGATTCATCTCTTGCAACTGAGCATGTTCCTGAGACATTATCATAGCCTGCTCAAGAACTGAAGAACTCACAGGAGTGCAATCTTGAAGTCTTTCTCTATCTCTTGTCTGATCTTGGTCCGGGTCTTCCTCACAATCTTGAAGTCTGTCCCGGGTCTGGTCCATTTCCTTGTCTGAATTTGCCAGACAATCCTGAAGCTTGGCTCTGTCCTTTATCTGGTCCTGGTCCGGATCTTGAAGCCTGTCTCTTGTTGACATTAAATCTAAGACTTCTTCTGATCCACCTTCAAATCTGGTTTTTTCCATCAGCATCTCTTTTGATTCTATCCTGACTTCTTCACTATATGTATTCTTTGCTGATGTCCTGTTCATAGTTGCAGCACCTACTGAAATTGAAGCGGTTATGAATGCTGTTACCGTTAATACTGATGCAAATATCTTTTTCTTCATTCTGATCACTTCTCCCCCTACTTTGCACTTTCATGATATTTGGAAGTTGTGATATGAGTGTGTTAGGAAATGCAATGAATTGTTAATTTCTAGATTTTCTTTTTTTGCAGATCGAATCTGAAGATAATGCCTTCACCTTGCACACTATCGGCACCAAACCGTACTTTGTGAGCTTCAAGTATTCTCTTTGCAATCGAGAGACCAAACCCCGAGCCGTATTCTTTCTCTTCTATACCCTTGGTCCTGAAATACCTCTCTCAGACCATAGGAAGTTCCTCTTCAGGTATTCCTACTCCCTGGTCCCTGACCGCCACCCGGACCTTGTCATTTTTGTCTTCGACTACTAGCTTAACTTCTCCTCAATCTGGAGAATAATTGATTGCGTTTCACATAAGGTTCTCAATCGCCTTTTTTCTATTAAAGTCCGGTCTCATTTTATTCTAAACACATCCAGCGAAATACATCTAATAGTTATATTAATGTTCTTCGCAAGCACTTGGTAATTTGTTGTAAGGTCCTGAACCAGGTCTCTCATTTGAACTCTTGAAACGATGAATTCCAGGTACCGTTTCAATTCGACTGAAGTCCGCACTTCACGCTTTTCAGGCAATTCTCCATACAATAACTGAAAATCGACGAAACCTTTCTAAGGTCTCGCCGATTTTATCTTTTCTAAGGACGGTCAGATTAACCGCCCTATTTGAATCAGTTAATCATTTTTATCACTTTGTCTTTTTTCCACCGCCGCCATTTGGATCTACAACCACAACATCGATCCAGGTGTAGTCAGCTCCATTGACAATATAGGACAAGCCTTCCTTGTTCTGTGACAAGCCTTCTGCCCAAAGCCCAAGGCTGAAAATGTAGTGTTCGTCGTTGTTTATTTCAGCACCTTCAAAAGATATAAGCGGATCATCAACGTAGAAGTATATGCGATACGTACCGGCTTTAGTAGGTATCCAACCGCCTCCGGCTGAAGCGAAATTCATCTTTCCGCTAGGACCGATTGCAGGCTCGAGATTGATCTTTGTTACACCTCCGTAAGTCAGGTTGATTGCTTCCGCCCTGAATTTATTGGTTAACACTGTTGCATAGTAGCTTTCAAATGTTATACCATTTGTTCCGTAAACCTCGTCTGCAGAGCTAGGATATTCGAGACAAGCCATCGTATACGCTGTCATGGGTTCAGCAAGCTTCGTATATAGATAAAGCTCAATAGGGAAGCGATACCCGACCTGAGGATATGTATTCTCCATCGGATTACCCCAGTCAATGAAGTCAATCGTTACCGGTTCATACGTCCTTGCCCAGTCAGCCTGCCATGCATTATTATATGTGTCGACATATTCTGTGTTCCATACGCGGTTGTCGTTCAGGCTGTCGATAGCTGCTTCGAGGTTTGTCCCGTCATACGCTATCGGTGTTGGAGTTACAGTGAATACGCTGGCATGCGGATACCATGGGCCATTAGCGTTAAGATACTCCTCCATCGTAATCGGATAAGTAAGGTCAGGGTCGCCATCCGGCACGCCAGGGATAACTGTCCAAACATCATTATCATCAAAATACTGCGTATCATAGTCGACCGTCAGATCATTTTCAATGACATAGGTTTGATAAAAATCTGCCTGCCCTTCATATGAATTATCGTGCGTCTCGTTCATTGACTCAGTCACTTCAATTGGGATGGGCACACCATCAGCATCTTTGTATATGAACAGCTCATTACCATCTAATACAGTGTCTGCATCCGTATTTATCCAGACCTGGTTGTAGAACATCGCAACATCATCCGTGATTATGGCAGGGGTTGACAGGTTATTATACGGTGAAGCCAATAGCTGAGCAATTGTTGTCTTTTTTGCAGCATTTACAGAAAGTGGCGTTGCAGTAATGAGAGATAGAGCCAGAAACATGATCATTAGTGTATATTTCCGTTTCATGATAACCTCCAGATTTCGAATTTTAGCTTCCTGTATGGCGAATGGTATGCATTAGCCGGGTTATGCTTTATGCTCCCCCACCATGCTTAGGATTTTCGCGTTGATACCATCCTGGCGGCTCACCGCCGGTAGGACCCTTGTCCTCAGGTGGCGGCCAGTCGGCGAATACAGTCACAGCCGGCAGAATGAATGTCACCATCATTATCACTACAAGCAGATTGATAAGTATCCTTTTCATTTCACCCTCCTTCACATGCTTGCGACATGTATCAGACTGATGATACTGCTGCCATACTGAAATAGTGTCGCATTGGTTCATAATCAGGTACAACCCGGTATAAATCATAACCTTCATTGTTTCTGATTGAATGCTGATTAACCCTGACCAATCGTCCAAATACAACCAAGCGTCCAAATACTATCAAGTTTTCATCCAATCCATGAAAGAAACCAGCTTTTCAAAGTTCCAATCTCATGTGCATGTGAATCGCTTTTGCAATGTAATAATGCAAACCAGGAACCTTATCTTTAATTCGAAATTGCAGGATCATTATTTGGGCACATTGGAATCAATTTGAATGTATCTTCGATTCCAATTAAATAGCCTACCTTTTACCAAACATTACCGGAGCAGGTACCGGGCCTGTTTTTAGCTGGGCTCCCGCCTCTCGTGAGCCGGGAGCCTTGCCTCATTTCTGACTGAACATATATGATTCTCTATTCTTTTGTGCAATCTGGCCATTTTGGTCATGATCTCGCGAGCGCCAGCCAGTAACCTATGCTAAGGTGTAGTAATATATACACCCATTCGCCTTGTCTGTACGAAGCTGTGGTCCCTTGTGATTCGGCGGAAGATCGCATCGCTCTTGTAATGGCCATCATCCGGGTCAGTACCGCTCTCATTCCAGATTGCATAGAATACATTACCGTTTGGCGACATTCGGATCTGGGCTTCTGCCTGAGCAGGTTTGTAATCCCCATGGTCTTTAGCCAGCCAGTCCCAAACCTCGACTACATCACCGGCATTGTTTCCATCGCTGTCTTCACTTATGGTCTTGAAGTAGGAGTAGAAATCCTCTCCCTTGTTCTTGCTGTAGCTATAGTAGAGGTCAAGCGGCCCTACCGATATCTCCTCGTCCTCATCGTCATTGCTTCCAATATGTGTGTCAACGTTATCTTCAGTACCGTAGGTAATCCAGAAGGAGCTGGTGTCCTGGACATCCTCCTTGTAGGCATAACCACCGGTAACCGCAACCATGGCACTCGCATCGTAATAAAGCGATTTGTTACTCTTAACTGCAACAATCGTACCAGGAGTTCCCACTACTCTCGGTTCTATGACGCTCTCCTTGTTGTTTCGGAGCAGGGAGAGATTTCGTGCTGGTTCATACTTCCCAGCCTTGAATGACTCAGTGTACTCATATCGTTCCAATGTGATGGGGTCTCTGAATATTTCAGTGTGCGTGATTC
This sequence comes from Clostridiaceae bacterium UBA6110, assembly GCA_002428415.1. Taxonomy (GTDB): domain Bacteria; phylum Bacillota; class Clostridia; order Clostridiales; family Clostridiaceae; genus Youngiibacter. The sequence continues at coordinate 7,837 of DIWI01000082.1, read as the reverse complement.
CATCACCCTTTGGATCGGATGTCCAGTTCTTGCCGCCATCGAAGGACCTTCGGATATAAAGGTTGTATATATCGTTGCCATTCCTTGCTGCTGTCCAGTTTGGCGTCCATGTGTACCCGACTATCAGAAGGTCTCCCTTCAGGAATCCTCGGTGTGCCCTGGCGTCATCATTGTCATATAGGCCAGTCTTGTCATTCAGGTTACCTTCGGTCTGCTTCCATTTCAGCATCTTCAGATTTTCTTCATTGTCGGTTGGAACAAGGATTTCAGGAGTTACGCTGCTGATATTCTGGATCTCTTTCGACAGATATTTGATGTCGTACGGATTTCCAGTGTCAAGCGAACTTACCTCCCACCTTTGCATCATTATGTCTGACGGTCTTCCCTTTCCCTCAGCGCCCATCTTGTACAGTGTCACCATGACCGTTCCCTTGACATCAGCCTTCTTGCCAGCAATCGCATTGGACTTGGGCTGGACCAGGAAACGAGGTCGGCGTGCGTTCTCGTAAGCAGGTATCAGATTTTTCATGAAGTCCAGGATCGGTTCTCCGAATTCGTCCACCAGATAGACCTTCTCATCCTTTGCATTGACTTCCTGCGGATTGAGGACTACGCCACCGCTTACCGTATCAACAGTCTTGAAGTCATAGCTGTGATAGATCACGTTCTTCCCGGTATCCGGATAGTAACGGTCATCACCATCCCCAGATTCATCAGCAATATCGTCACAGTCCTCTGCTTCATCCGGTCCTGATCCGCTACCTTTAGTCTCCTCATACCCAAGTATGGCATATGCACTATACTTGCCATCAGTTTTCTTATATGGCTGCAGCATCAGATTTGCTCTGGAAGCACCTGTGTCACCATCCAGCAGCCTGCCGTCCATAGTTATAGCGACGTACTTATCTGCCTCTTGGTTGTTTACCTTCTTGTAGAATCGCAGGTATTCGCTGTCTGACCTGACCGATGGATTGCCATCATCCTTGTACAGCAGTCCCTGCAACTCATATCCATAGGTATGAGCCCCGTCTTCATCTGAAAGTGCATCGGATTCATAAGCATCCAGAAGTGGCTGCAGGTCGTCAATATGGACTCTGAAGAAGTTTGTCGTATCAATTGTCTTATCTGCAAATGTGACAGGATAATTCATAAACGTTCGATTATCTATACCAAGTGCGACATTCATCTTCATGCTGTCTGTATTCAGCACATCATTATCCGTGAGCCTTACAGGCAGTGACATCTGTTCAAGCGACTTAGGTCGTCCGTCACCCTTCAGCGGGTCTTCTGGATCATACTGCGGATCTCCATTAGATTCGAAATCTTCGTCCACAGCTTCAAAATCTGTCATTTCAATAAATGAATACCAGATGTCTGTCTTCTGGTTGGTGGTAGCACCGCTCCACCCTTCCCCTGGACCGACGGCTTTGCCTGGCATAAGTCCATCCGGGTCCTCTTGCCACACAATTCCAAAACCAGCATTCTCAGCTGATGCAATTGTAATCTGGTTGGCATCCCTACGACCTGAAGTCAGTCGCTCAGCCTTGAACCAGGTAACATCGCCTGTAGTGGTGTCAATGAATCCACGGGTTACCCAGACTGCGCTGAACGGCACTTCAAGTCCTGCCCAGCCATCTTCAGTATAGTCACGTGACCTCTGCGGACCTCCTACACCCCATATATCCTCGACTCCATCCTGCGTATAGGTTGGGGTCCCGCTTCTAGCGAACTTGCTGGTCCATGCTACTACTATCTTGTTGCCTTGCACCTTTATATTGGGTTTGAAGGTATCACCAAGATATTCACTAAGATTTTCCAGCATGAATGAAGACAGGTCTGCCGAGCGTGACAGGTTCACCTTTTTCCATGTACCGCCGTCATCCATTGATACAGCTGCGAAGACATCTCTTGATTTGACAGTTGCTGTCGCACCATCAACGTCATGTACTACAACTCCAGTGCCGGCAACCTCCTCGGCATAGACTGCAACGAGAGGCTTTGCGATTTTTCGTACGCTTTCAACATTACCCGCAGCATCCCTGTATGTAAGTTCGACAAGCTCGCCATCAGCCCTGTGGGCTGGAGCATAGACAGGCATTACTTCAATCTTTGCCTTGTCAGTTCCAAGCTCCTCTTCCTTGGACACATTCTTGCTGTATACCAGCTCCTTGATCTGATAGGTTAGTTTTGTTCCGGAAGTGAAGTCACCTTCTATGAACAGCACATCATCTGCATTTCCAACCCATGCTTCATGTGAAGTATCCGCAAATTTGACACTGCAGTATACCGATACATTCTGCAGCAGCTTATATGTATCCTCGGGATACCAGGTCAGATTAAGGCCACCGAACAGATCGATGCTTAGAAGGTGCACTCCGGCATCAGGGTCCAGGTCTTTTCCAAATTTAAATTGTGTCTTGTCAGGTTTAGCTTCTTCGGTCAGTGGAATGGGATCAGTTCCCGAATAAGCAAAGACTCCATCAAGAAGCCAGCCCTCTTCGAGTTTCAGGTAAATCAAGAACTCAGCTTCATTGTGTGACAACCGCGCTTCGCCGATTACATCTCGCGTCCCGTCGACCACTGTGTAGATCTCCTTCACTACATCGCGGTCCCTTTCCTTGAAGAAAAGACTGGTATCCTCCAACGTTTCGGTGATTTCCTCAGCATTTACAGACATCTTGAAGCCACTGCTCAATCCAACCAGGAGTGTCAAAATTACGAATGGAGCAACTAGTCTGGATAAGAATCTTATTTTTCTGGGCATTACTTCCACCTCGATAAATATTTTTCCAATTGAGACACCGACATGCCTTGCTGTGAGAGCAAGTGACGTTACGTCATAGCCTTCAGATCTGCCTTTAATAAATTCAGTTGAATAAGGTAAGTTCCAGAGTCATTTCACGAGTTAGTTGTTCCGGTTAATCGATATCTGTATATCCAGGTTGTCCTTCTGGTAGCTTTGAGTGAGTATCGTACAGCTTATTGAGAGAGACAAAAGTCCAGCATCATATCTGGCAAGGTAACCTATCTGAAGGGAATTCTCACAGTAATGAATTGATAACAAAAAGCTATAATCGGAGATTCGTAACTATGCTAGAACCATACAGACAATCACTATAACGTTAACATCTCACATACAAAAGCGGAGATACTCATGCGGATTCGCCATCGGATCATCGCTCGAAGCTTTGTATAATTTCAAAATCAATGTAACATCATCAAAATATCCTGTCAATTTAAATGACGCAATATTCTGAATTATGCAAATATAGATATTTTCGACAATTTGATTTCATAAAACGTAGATTTTCATCATAAAAAACAACAAGTCAAAAATTGCAAATTTCGAATATACTGTGATTGTTTTCTATTATCAATATATATCCATCATTATTTATTCGTCTTCATTTTATTAAGCAATTTAAAAATTAAATTTCATATATATTCTTCAATACTGTTACTTTATCCAATGACTAATTATTATAATCTTGCAGTATTACATTATTATTTCTGCTTTATGTTAATTCATTTTGCCATATTGTAAATTATAGGATTTCTTATCCGTAACATACCTTTAAAGATAAACCTTGTATTATAATTATACTATTAACTTATTTATATAGACTTATATATAAAATAAGGACATACATAATATGTAATATGCAAATATGAGAGCACTCAATTCAGAAGTTTGACACTTAACAATTGAAGTACTCTCAATTAGCAATTAATTGGCTTTTATCACCCTGAAAATGGACTTTTTCGTAATAGTGTCAAACGGCAGGATTTTAGTCCTGCCGTCTCGAGGTGTTAGGATAAACTGTTACGTTCACCGCTACATAATAAGCCCAGCCATCCTATCATTGCGACTGACTTAGAAAAAGTTTTCACATCAGGTCCGGAGCCTGTTCCTGCTCCCGGCTCCGGATCTGTGTCTGGGTTTGGAATTGAATTGTTCCTGTGCCTGCATCTGCTGTTCCTGATTATGGTACAGAACCTGTTCCTGCTTCTGGTCCTTAACCATTTTCATCCGTGGAAACTGAATCTGTTCCTGTCTCTGCAACTGTTCTGCATCCGCTTCTGTTTCTGCATCTTAAGTGATTCTGCGCCATTACCTGCTTCCTATAATATAACCATCAGCAACCAGTAGCTGCTCCTACTAGGGTTACATGATGTTTGAAGGATTAAATTTTTCAATCTGAGCTGTCAGCATTTCCTGTTTTTATGAATTCTGCTGTTGTTGATACAGTGAAATAATCCTTTTATGTTCTTATTGCTCCTGATTCTTCTCTGCACCTTCATGATATTTGGAATTTGTGATAAGAATGTGTTAGGAAACATAATGAATTGTTAACTCAAGGACTAATTTCGGGCAGTTCAAACCAGAAGCTAGTCCCTTCATTCAGCACACTGTCAACTCCAAATGTGGCCTTATGCGCTTCAAGTATGCTCTTTACAATCGAAAGCCCAAGACCTGACCCATAGATCTTTCTTTTCTTTATGCCCTTGGTTCTATAGTACCTTTCCCATATCATTGGAAGTTCCTCTTCAGGTATGCCGACCCCCTGGTCCCTTACCTCGACTCGAATCCGATTTTCCTTGGCTGTGAGCATAAGCTTCACTGCTCCTCCGTCAGGAGAATAGTTTATGGCATTTCTCATAAGGTTCTCTATCGCCTGTTCCAACCTTATTCTGTCGCCTTTGATTCGAATCATTCCAGACGATTCGTAGCCTACCGTGATGTCGCTGGATTTTATAAGCACCTGATATTTATCCACCAGGTCCCGAACCAGGTTGTCAAGGTCAAATTCTTCAATATCCAGTGTTATTCCGTCTGTAGTCATCCTTGAATAGTCCAGGATGTCACTGACCATGACCCCAAGCCTGTTCGCTTCACTTGATATCACATCAAGCTGTACATTCCTTTTCTCTCTGTTATCGCCAGTCACATCACGTATGGTTTCAGCATATCCTCGTATAACCGAAATCGGAGTTCTTAATTCATGGGATACATTCTCCACAATCTCCCTCTTTATCCTGTCAGACTTCTGGAGCCGCTCTGCCATTAAGTTGAATGTCATGCCCAGACTTCCGACCTCATCCTTGCTCTTCACTTCTGCCCTGGCATCCAGGTCTCCGTCTCCAATAGCTTCTGCGGCTGTTCTGAGTTTCCGAAGCGGTCTCGCAATCGTCAAAGCAACTGCATATGATGCAAGACCTGCAATAATTAGAATCAAAGGAATTGAAGCTATCATAGCCATTGAAATGAGTCCTACTATATCTTCAATTTGTGCTAACGGTATCGCTGCCAGTGCGACATATGGTTCCCCCTGTTTCGAAGTGAAAGCTATTGAAAGCACCAGCAGCCTGAAACCATATTTCGGGTGAATAATTTCTTCAGAATCCTCTATCCCTTCCAGCGCATCTTCTATTATGCTTCTCCTAGTCTCGCCCTCCGGCATGAACGGACTCCCATTGTCGCCATCTCCACCACCTTGTGTATTCTCTGAACCTCCAGGCTCGTCAGTCCCTTGTCCGTCTCCTTGTCCTTCGCTGCCTTCTGGTCCCTGTCCATCACCTGTTCCCTGACCGTCTTTTGTTCCGTCTCCTGTTCCGTCTCCTGTTCCGTCTCCTGTTCCTGATCCCTCTCCGCTGCCTGAACCCTGACCAACTGTGCTTTCCTGCCCCTCACCTTTATACTGCCCAACTTCCTCATCCTGTACATCGGTTGCTGCCTCACCTGCGGCAGTTGGCTGACTTCCGCTTCCGAAGTTTTCACCAGCCGCCAGTGTAAGCTGCAATCCATCCAGTGATCCTGTCATGGCAATCAAAGAAAACTTAGGACTAATCTTCACCTCGACACTTTCAAACTGGGTTCCGGGATTTTCACCAGTAACATATATGGTTTTGCCATCCTTGTTGATTACTTCCACGCTTATGTTTCTCCGATAAGCCAAAGCATCGAGCTTAAAATAGGTGTCGTCAGGATTTTCTGAATCGAAACCTTCGAGAACTTGGAATACATCAGTCGAAACCGACTTCACCAGTCTGTTGATGTATATATCTTCAAGTAAATATCTTTGGAATCCCCAGATTAAGATGCAGAGTAGAAGTACCACTAGCATTATCCCAGCCCATATCTTGTGTGATATCCTGCTCATGTTTTATCACCTGCCTCGAGCTTGTAACCTGTACCCCATACAGTAACAAGTATGTCCCTGTATGGCCCTATGCTCTCTCTAAGCATCTTTACATGGGTATCCACTGTCCTTGTCTCCCCATAATAGTCGAAACCCCAGACCGACTCAAGGATAGTCTCCCTGCTAAGTACTATTCCCTCGTTCCTGATCATGTATTCAAGCAGGTCATACTCCTTCCTTGTTAACCTGGCCTTCTCACCATCAACCAAAACATTTCTGGATGCGAAGTCCACTGATAGCCCCTTGAACTCGAAACCCGTCAATCCAACCTCATTCCTGGCTTTATCACTTCTTCTGAGTGCTACCCTCACTCGCGCCAATAGCTCTTTCGGACTGAACGGCTTAACCACATAATCGTCCACCCCGAGATCAAATCCCTTTAGCCTGTCATATTCCTCGCCCTTTGCTGAAAGAATGATCACCGGTATCATTGATGTTTCTCGAATTTTCCTGAGCACTCTCCAGCCGTCAATTTTTGGAAGCATTATATCAAGAACAACAGAATTAAACTTCGATTCATCAAAAAGTCTTAATGCTTCCTCCCCATCGAACGCAACTGTAACCTCCAAGCCTGCAGCTTCAAGGTACTCCCTGACTATATCCGATATATCCGAGTCATCCTCTACCACAAGTATTCTTGCAGGTTCCATGCCCCCACCTCCATTCTGACAATTCAGATAATTATTACCCTAACTATAATATACCACCGGAACCGGATATCTGATATTTAATCTCGAACGGCTTAAGCCACAATATTCCACAATACTTTGATAAAAATACACTTAGCATTAATATTAACAAATCGTCTATTCAATCATTAATAACTTCGTTCTCTCTGCCTGTAACGGGTTCATAATACGGGTTCATAATAACGGGAATTTGTGATAGGAATATGTAAAAACATAGAAATAGATGTGAATCTAAAACTGACGACTTCTAAATGCATATGCAAAATAAACCCATGGCAGACAGCTTGAAACTTATGGAAACATCATATTTACACCCTAGTATCATACAGTAATTCCATTTCAAAACCAAAGGTAATGATATACGAATCAGAACGAAAATGCAGCGGCAGGATTACCTGCCGCTGCATTTAAGTTCAAGTCCTATTATTTTCCGCCGTTAGTTCCCTGAATCTGATTTCCTGAACCATCACCATTCTGATTCTGAACCATCTGGCCGCCATCTGAAGATTCTCCTATTTGAAGCTGAGCCTGAGTCTGTATACCTTCTGATACCTTCGCCTCGGTCTGTGTCTGCTCTCCCTCTGCTACCTTTGCCTGGGTCTGTGTCTGTACGCCCTCTGCTACCTTTGCCTGAGTCATTACCTGTTCTCCATCTGCTACCTTTTCCTGAGTCTTTACCTGCTCTCCCTCTGCTACCTTAGCCTGGGTCTTTACCTGCTCTCCCTCTGCTATTTTAGCTTCGATCTTTGCCTGAACTCCCTCTCCAACCTTTTCCTTGTTCATGGTCGCAGCTGCCACTGAAAAAGTGGTTGCCATAAGGGCTGCAGCAGCGATCGCAGATACTGTCTTTACAATCTTCATATCTAAATCCTCCTTTATCTTTATGGTTTTATGATAATGGGTATTTGTGATAAGAATGTGTGAAGAAAAGTAAATAGATGTGAAATC
>DIWI01000109.1 GCA_002428415.1 Clostridiaceae bacterium UBA6110 | reverse complement strand
TGCGGCCTTTTAACAATTATTTAATCAATATGTACTTAAATGTGCCTATTTTCCAAGAAGGTCAAGCAGTATTCCGCCGTATTTGAGTATGATTGGGGCGAAAACAAGTGAAACCACTGTCATGAGCTTTATAAGTATGTTCATTGAAGGTCCTGAAGTATCCTTGAAAGGATCTCCTACAGTGTCTCCGACTACAGCAGCCTTGTGGGCATAGCCGCCCTTTCCGCCATGTTCGCCTGACTCAATGTACTTCTTGGCATTGTCCCAGGCTCCGCCTGAATTGGACATCATTATTGCAAGCAGAACTCCTGATGTGACCGCACCTACGATCATTCCTCCAAGGGCTTCAGTTCCAAGCAGGAGTCCAAGTACTACAGGAACAACTATTGCAAGTACTCCTGGAAGGATCATCTCCCTTAACGCAGCCTTGGTCGATATCGCAACGCACTTCTCATATTCAGGCTTTCCTGTACCTTCCATGATTCCAGGAATCTCCTTAAACTGTCTCCTTACTTCCTTGACCATGTCATTCGCTGCTTTTCCAACAGAGTTCATTGTAAGAGCTCCGAATAGGAATGGAAGCATGGCACCGATGAAGAGGCCTACAAGTGTAAGAGGATTAAGCAGGTTTATAGCACCAAGCTTCACAGCCTCTGCATATGATGCGAAGAGGGCAAGTGCAGTGAGGGCTGCAGATCCTATGGCAAAGCCCTTTCCTATGGCAGCAGTAGTATTACCTACTGAATCAAGCTTGTCAGTTATCTGCCTGACTTCCTTCGGAAGGTGAGCCATTTCCGCAATACCACCGGCATTGTCAGCAATAGGGCCGTATGCATCGACAGCTACAGTTATTCCTGTAGTAGAGAGCATTCCTACCGCTGCAAGGGAAATTCCATAAAGTCCCATGGCAGGGTTGGCTGAACCGCCCATGATGAAATATGAGACTANNCCTGATATGATGTTGGTGGCTGGTCCTGACAATGACTCTTCAGCTATGTTCTTGACATACTTGTAGTCAGAGGATGTGTAGATCTCTGTGATCTTTCCTATCAGGATACCTACCATAAGTCCCGCTGCGACAGCAAAAGCGGCCTTCATGTCGCCGAATATCATGGCGCTAAGGACAAATGCTGCTATCAGAGTGGCACCGCCTGCAATGTAAGTTCCAAGGTTAAGTGCGCTCTGAGGGTTATCTTCCTTCGAGCTGTTCGAGATCACAACACCGATTATCGAACCGATTATACCTATTGCTGCAAGGAGCATAGGGAATATGGCACCATTCTTGCCAAGAAGTACTACACCCAATGTAAGGGCTGATACTATGGATCCTACATATGACTCGAAGAGGTCTGCTCCCATACCGGCTACGTCACCGACATTGTCTCCAACGTTGTCTGCTATGACAGCTGGATTTCTCGGGTCATCCTCAGGTATGCCTGCCTCAACCTTACCGACAAGGTCTGCACCTACGTCAGCGGCCTTTGTATAAATACCTCCTCCAACTCTCGCAAAAAGAGCTATTGAGGAAGCTCCAAGGCTGAAGCCTGTAAGGTAAGTTACATTACCGTCGAAGGCAAGGTACAGAAGAGCGAGTCCAAGGACTCCAAGCCCTACAACCGCCATTCCCATTACGGCACCGCCGGAGAAAGCGATTCTAAGAGCCTGCTTCATACCGGATTTTGCCGCATTTGCAGTCCTGACATTTGCCTTTGTAGCAACCGTCATACCAAAATAACCTGCTGCAATTGAAAAAAGAGCACCAAGAACGAAAGAAACGGAAGTCTGCCATCCGATCACAAAAAGGATAGCTGTTACAGCAACGATAAATACTGCAAGATACTGGTATTCAGCCTTAAGGAAAGCCATGGCTCCATCATGGATGTAGCCTGCGATTTCCTTCATCCTGTCATTGCCAGGATCCTCCTTGCTGATTGAGGAGGCAAGATAGAACGCGAATAGAAGAGCAACGACGCCGCACAACGCCGACAGAAGAAACGTGATTTCCATTGACAACACTCCCTTTTTTTTACCTTTTATTACCTTATTACCTTGTTATATAAGTAATCACCCTGGTAAGTCAGGTTCATCCTGACATTCCAGGTCTTGTCCTAAAGCGTATCTTCTTTCTATATATGATACTGCTTTCATGTTTATCTATAATTATATTTAATTATAAACCGCTTACAAAATCAATTAGTTTTTCCTTAAATTCCGGATCCAGGGGTAAGTTTGGATCGGAATAGGTCTTGAGATTTCCATCTCTATCCGTCGGTGCTTCCTTAAGCACATGGTTCATTCCGGGTATGATGAACATTGTCGAATCAGGCTTAGATTCATGCAGAAGCCTGGCATCCTCAACACCCACCTGCATGTCATTGTCACCCTGAAGTATCAGAGTCTTCGCCTTCACACCCTTCATTACCTCTGAAGGATCAAACCTGAACCATGATATGAGATAAGGCTGGACGCTTGGCCTGAACAGCATGAAGAGGTCGGCAGGTATTTCAGTGACCTTCTGACCATTCGTCAGGCTGTCGATTATTGGAAGCGACCTGTTGTATATATCTTCGCCTGATGCCTTCAGCTGTCTCTTAAGTGTCACATCTGCAGGTGTGCCGATTCCAGATACCATTACCAGTCCTGAGAGACCTGGAAGATCCTTCTCGGCAACAGAAGCTAGCATTGCCCCTTCGCTGTGGCCGATAAGCACAATTTTATTATAATCCTTGAAATAGGCTGCGATCTTTACTATGTCATCGCTGTAGTCGGTGAAAATGAGGTCTTCCTCCTTCTTCACCAGGTCAGCGCTCTTTGCTATTCCCCTCTTGTCATATCTGAAGCTTGAAACCCCGGCCTCAGCCAGTGCTTCAGCAATCATCTTCAGGCTGTTGTTCTCCCCAGCCTGTGGATTGTTCCCGTTCCTGTCAGTAGGGCCTGAACCCGCCACGATTATTGCAAGAGTTCCTGAAGCACCAGATGGCTCCATCAGCGTGCCCTTGAGAGTTCCGCCCTTAACCGGAACCTCTATCTCCTTTTCAGGAAATTTCCCGGCAGGTACCTCTTCCTTTCCGGAACACCCGGCAAGAAGGAAGACAGATGCAATTAGTACAATAAGCTTAAATGCCGATCTTCTCATTCTTCCCTCCAAATAAATAGAAGCTGTCATGACTTTCATTCAATATCAAGAGTTCTTCAGGTTCTTTATATCGGTGATCGCCATGGCTGCTCCATATATGCGAAATCAGTGTAAAATAAAATGCTGCCTGCAAGACAGCATAGTTATCCTATAGTATGTTCATTAGGATTGTGTTCACTGCGAAAAGTATCGCCAGGAGCACCGTTATTTTCTTTAAGAAGGCTTCTCCAGTCCTTGACCTGTTCTTGCTGAAGAATGTCTCCTGTGTTCCGCCGCCTGTGAATCCCTTCAGACCGTCGGATTTGCTCTGCTGCATAAGTACTACTGCTATCATGGCAATCGCCAAAACAAATTCAATAAATATCAAGAAACCGTTCATAAATTCCTCCTGAGCTGTAATCAACAACTCATTTTAACATATTTCAAACTCTATAACAAATATAATATAACAAATCAGATTTCTTAACAATACCAAAAAACACGATTTTCACAAAGAAATTAACAAAAGATGAACAAGCCTGTCAAAAGTATACAGGCTTGTCCCAGCATAGCAAGTCATTAGCTTCAGCTACCTGGCATTGAGGAGTTCTGCGTTGTCCACATATATGACTAGGTAAGGGTCAGCCTTCCCTTTCTCTACCATACACAGCAGGAAGGAATCATCCAAGATCAGGTTCTTTGATGGTGGAGGCACTGACTTATCAAGGACTATCTCAGCCTTCGATTTCAAGGCTGCACCGCTTTCATTCAGAACGAACTCCATCCTCTGCAGGGCACTTCCTATGAAGTAATCTTCAAAGCCCTTGTTCATCAGGTATTGCCCTATAAGCGTCTCATAGTCCTTCCTCATGTCAATCGCTATAAGCGGGACGTTAAGCTTATCGTACTTGGTCATCGCAACAGGTTCTCCCTCAAGGCTTCTTGCCTTTTCAAGCAATCCTTCGAGCGTGTCCTCTGCCGGCAGCTTTGCAAGATACAGCTCTTCCTTGTCATCCTTGTCCTTAAGCCTGACTATGAATTCCTCGTCATTCTTGTAATACAATATTTCAACCTGTTCCTCAAGCTTTCCCCTTCTGACTGCATCCCCTTCTTCCATGATGCCGAAGGACTGGACCACAGTCCCCTTGAAATCAAGTCCCTTTGTCACCTTTTCAAAGTTCTCCGCAAATGCTACGGACTTCTTCAGGAACGCAAAGGCAAGATAGCTCTCAGGGTCCACCTTTGATTCAACCTTCCACTTCCCACCTTCACCGAACTTCTTTTCAAGCTCGGCATTGACCTTGTCTACAATTCCTTCCCGTCCCATTCCAACCATGGCTATGTAGTCTGCCTCATCAAGAGACTCTTTCTTCTGTTTCATCAGGTTCAGCTCAGTGCTGTAAGCCCTCTCCGACTCAAGGAGGATTCCTTCCCTGATTACATTCTCCACAAGCTCGTTCCATGCAAGCTGGAAGGTAACGGACCAGATAACATTACCACTCTCAAGAGGCACATTAAGTACAGGAACCATCCTGGTGTCTTTAGTCTCAGCCAATACCTTCGCCACTACCTCATGCTGGTCTTCCGGCCTTGGCCAGAGCAAGTATGCGGCCGCTGCAGCAGCCACTGCTACTACTGCAATCCCGGCAATGAATCTCTTTTTCATAGCTGTCACCTCATCTTCACTTTGCTGTCAGGATTTCCGCGTTGTCTACATAAACCACGAGATAAGGATCACTCTGTCCGGTCTCGGTCATGTACAGAAGGAATGAGTCGTTTAGTATCAGGGATTTCGGCTCAACCGGCATAGATGTCACCATGGTTATCTCAGCCTTGGACTTAAGGACAGCTCCGCTCTCGTTCAGCACGAACTCGATCCTCTGAAGTGCAGAACCTATTGAATATCCTTCAAAGCCCTTGTTCATGATAGCCTGGTTCTCAAGCTCCTTGTAATTATGCTTGATGTCAAAAGCAATCACCGGAATGTTCAGCACATCCGAAGGTCCGAGCTTAACAGGCTGACCCTCAAGGCTTCTGGCCTTGTCAACCATCTTTTCCAGAGTCTCTTCTTCAGGAAGCATGGCAAGGTTGAGCTCCTCTTTTGCAGCCTTATCCTTAAGCCTTATGATAAACTCCTTGTCGTTTTTGTAGTAAAGCAGTTCAACCTGCAGTGCAAGCTTCTCCCTGACTTCCGGGTCCTTAACAGTCATTATGCCGAAGGATGCTACCTTCGTGCCCTTGAAATCCAGACCGTCCTCAACCTTTTCAAATGATGTGCCGAACTCCAACACCTTCTTCAGGAACGCAAAAGCCAGGTAATCGTCAGGTCCAACCTCTGATTCAACCTTCCACTTGTCTTCCTCGGCAAACTTCCTGTCCATCTCATCATTTATCTTTTTTACTATATCGTCCCTGCCCATTCCAACCATAGCAATGTAATCTTCTGGCGACAGGCTCCCCTTGGTCTGATTCTGAAGGTTAAGCCTGGAGCTGATCTCCTTCTCCGATTCAAGTATGATGTCCCCTTTAAGAACGTTATCCATAAGCTCGTTCCACGCAAGCTGGAAAGTCACGCAGTAAAGCATGTTGCTGTCTTCCATCGGGACATCAAGCACCGCGTGCATGCTGGTCTTTTCAGACACCTTCAGGTCCTTGGCCTGAACCTCTGATCCATTTTCAGGTGCAGCTGAGCATCCGATCGTTCCCAAGAGGATAGAAACCATTGCCATCATCGCAATAATCTTCTTCATTTAAATCCCTCCGTAGTGGTTATACCTTTGATTAGAATATAACACTCTACAGTTCAGCATTAATTACAGAATTCATACAGAATGCAAACCTTAACACTGCAGATAGCATGTAATAATAAATAAAAATGCGGGATAAAGGCCAGAAAAAGGAAATCAGGCTCCGGAACTGATTCCGGAGCCTGATTGATGTTTATATTCTGTTTCTTTTACGGCTTCTTACTTCTTAAGGTTGAAGAATCCGTCAAGTCCTCTGTACTGTGCAACTTCATCGAGCTCTTCCTCGATTCTGAGAAGCTGGTTGTACTTAGCGACTCTCTCTGTCCTTGCAGGTGCGCCAGTCTTGATCTGTCCTGCATTCAGTGCTACTGCAAGGTCAGCTATTGTGCTGTCCTCAGTCTCGCCTGACCTGTGGGATATTACTGCAGTATATCCGGCTCTGTTAGCCATCTCGATGGCATCAAGAGTCTCTGTCAGTGATCCTATCTGGTTAAGCTTTATAAGGATCGAGTTAGCTGTCTTTCTCTCGATACCCATCTTGAGTCTCTCAACGTTTGTAACGAAGAGGTCGTCTCCAACGAGCTGGATCTTTCCTCCAAGCCTGTCAGTGATGAGCTTCCAGCCTTCCCAGTCTTCCTCTGCCATACCGTCTTCGATTGAGATTATAGGATACTTCTCAACGAGGTCAGCATAGTACTCTACCATCTCGGCAGGAGTAAGCTTTCTTCCTTCGCTCTTGAGGTTGTAAAGTCCATCCTCGAAGAACTCTGATGATGCAGGGTCAAGAGCTATGTAGATGTCCTTGCCTGGTACGAAACCAGCCTTCTCGATAGCCTCTATGATTATCTTTATTGCCTCTTCGTTTGAGCTTAGGTCAGGTGCGAATCCACCCTCGTCGCCAACGCCTGTTGCCAGACCCTTAGCCTTAAGGATGCTCTTGAGTGCGGCATAAACCTCTGAGCTCATCTGAAGAGCATGCGAGAAGCTCTTGGCGCCAAGAGGCATTACCATGAACTCCTGAAGGTCAACGTTGTTGTCAGCATGGGATCCGCCGTTTATGATGTTCATCATTGGTGCCGGAAGAACCTTTGCATTCACTCCGCCGATATACTGGTAAAGTGGAAGTCCAAGTGAGTTTGCAGCAGCCTTGGCTACAGCAAGGGATACTCCAAGGATCGCGTTTGCTCCAAGGTTTCCCTTGTTCTTTGTGCCATCAAGCTCGATCATGAGCTTGTCAATGTATGACTGGTCGAAAACATTGAGTCCGAT
>DIWI01000038.1:10441-10929 GCA_002428415.1 Clostridiaceae bacterium UBA6110 | reverse complement strand
CTTAAGTCACGAGTTTGCGCAAGCTTTTAATCAAATCTAATCAGACAATCGTAAACTTCAATCGAATGAAATTCTAATGCTATACATCATGCCTGCTTGTTCACAAGCTCCTGGTATCCCTTCCCCCACTGTTCCATGGAACCTATTATCGGACGCATGGTTTCACCAAGCTCAGACAGTGAGTACTCAACCCTTGGTGGGACCTCAGGATAAACAGTTCTTGTAATGATCCCATCTGCCTCCATTGACCTCAGGCTGTCAGTAAGGACCTTCTGGCTGATACCCTCCAGCGACTTGTGCAATTCATTGAAACGCCATGGCCTTCCAAGCAGATTTCTCATTATCAGAAGCTTCCACTTGCTGCCTATAAGATTTACTGTAGCTGCCACCGGGCATACGGGAAGCTCTTCCTTCTTTATCATGACGATACCCTCCTTTATTTGAATGTTGCATTCATTTCTATTGTTACACTCAGATTGTATGGTTAA
>DIWI01000038.1:0-10425 GCA_002428415.1 Clostridiaceae bacterium UBA6110 | reverse complement strand
ATATTTTAAAGATCATTGATTTTAGAAGTTCGACTACAAAAAAGAAAACCATGAAAATGTGGTAACACAATTCATGGTTTTCAAATATCGCCTCATTACGATTATATTTGTTTTTCGCTGGCAATGAAGTAATGCCTGGCATTGGCAGAAGTCATCTGCTTCGCTCTCATAAGCAGAGCTTTCTTTTTCAGACCGTTCTCTTCTGTTAGCTCAAGAAGCTGAAGTGCCAGCTGATATTCTTCCTTTACCATGCATTCTCTTATTTTCGCCATAAGCTTTTCAGTACCGATCAGCTCAATCAGGCTTTTATTGAATTCCCTATCGCTTACTGGCATAAGGAATGCAGGATTTCCATTGAACCAGCCAAGATATCCCGTATAGATGCTCCTGACGGACCACTCTACAGTTCCATAATATTCACCGAGATAGTCCTTGTCAGCGAACTTGGGAGGCAGCTTCACATGTTCCACTGCCTCACTCATCGTCATTCCCCGGTTCATACAATCCAGTGTCTGAAGCAGGACATATTCGATAGCATCTCTGAAAGTCCCCACCTGGTCCTGTATGAGGTCATATCCGATAAGAGGTTTCGTATGGCCAGGCAAAAGGGCAACCGAATCATAGGATAAGATTTCATCCAGTGAATCAATCCATGCCGCGATGTCCCTGTACTGGGTCCCTCTTATTGCATATAGGTTTGGCCAGCAGCCGTAGTAATTGTCGCCGGTGCAAATCACCCTGTCGTCCTCAAGCCAGATGTATATCTGGTCATCTGATTCACCTACAGCGCTGACCAGTTTCAGCCTGACGCCATCGATGATCCTTTCAACTTCCTTCTCATTGTAGACTGTTGTCGGATTCAGGAAGTCATACTTCCCCTTCCCGATTTCCTTGCCTTCACGTATGCCGATTCCCTGGCATATCGCCTCTTCATCAGTCAATCCGTAGCCATGCTGATAGGTTCCTCTTTTTCCAAGGATATCATTCAGCCTTTCATAATACTTAAGGATCGGTTTCTGTGGTGCGAATGCGATGATTTCCTCTGCAGTCTCACGAAACGCCCCAGCTCCTCCCCTGTGGTCCGGATGGCCGTGTGTATATATTATGGTCTTCACAGGCTTGTCAGTTATCTTAAGGAGCTCTGTCTTCAGTTCCTTGGCACATTCATCGCTGTCAAGAGTATCCACAAGGATTACAGATGTATCCCCAATTACAGCAACAGCATTGCTGTGGCTAAATCCAAGGAAATGATAGATCCTGTCATTCACCTTTGTTAGCGTTTTTTTATAGTTCTCCTCAGTGAACCTTTTAAGCCTTTCTTCTCCAAGCATTTTCAATACCTCCATTGTCCTCTCCCTGATTATATATCCCTATAACCGAAGTTAAAAGAAGTTACCTTTTTGTAAGCATGAAAATGGCTGGGTAATCGCATCTGATATACGAAAAAATATGAGGCAGAGGACCAGAACGGTCCCGCTGCCTCATATTCTCATATACCACTTATTAGTTATAATATACGCTATTTTCAAATACCGCAGGTCACTACAGTAAGGTCAGGATGAAGCTGTAAGATGGAGCCTGGTACCTCAGGTGTAACCGGTCCATAAAGGGCCTTCTTCAGGATGTCAGCCTTATCCTCACTGCTTACGATAAGGACTATCTTCTTTGCCTGCATAATGCTCTTGATCCCCATGGTATATGCCTGCTTTGGAACATCAGCTGCATTCCCGAAGAATTTCGTGTTCGCTGCTATCGTCTCAGGCTTAAGGTCCACAAGATGGGTGGTCTTTTCAAACGCTTCACTTGGCTCGTTGAAGCCTATGTGACCGTTGTGGCCTATTCCAAGGAGTTGTAGGTCAATTCCTCCAAGAGATTCGATGAGTGCATCGTACCTTTTGCACTCCTCGTCAGGATTTTCAGCTAGTCCGTCCGGAACGAAGGTCTTCGACTTGTCTATGTTGACAAGGTCAAAGAGATGCTCATTCATGAAATGCCTGTAGCTCTGTTCGTTGGACCCGTCCAGTCCCCTGTACTCATCAAGGTTTACAGTCCTGACTCCCGAAAAATCCACATCTCCCTTGTTGAACCATTCAACAAGCTGTTCATATGTCCCGATTGGTGATGACCCGGTAGCAAGTCCAAGTACGCTGTTCGGATACAGGATTACCTGCGCCGAAATTATGTTGGCAGCTTTCCTGCTCATGTCCTTATAGTCTTTAGCCTTTATTATCTTCATATTATTCCTCCTAAAGCAGTTTCTCGACGACAGCCTTTGCCGTCTTCTCCTTGTTTGCCACGGATATATCGAAGGTTCGCTTGAAATACTCGAAATACAGCACATCCAGAAGGTACAGCTGCGCGATCTTCGCAGACAGCGAGCCTCCCTGAAGGGGACCTTCATTAGCTCCGCAAAGAAGCGTGATATCAGAATATGCTGTAAGCGGTGATTTCACGAACCTTGTTATGCAGATTGTCCTTGCACCAGCCTCTTTGACGGCCCGTGCTACCTCTATGGTATCCTTGGTGGATCCAGAATATGATATTATGACGGCTACATCCCTGTCAGTCATGAGGGATGCAGTCATTGCCTGCAGATGCTGGTCAACTGTAAATTCTGATTTGCTCGTGATCCTCAGAAACTTGTTGTAGCCTTCCATGGCTGTGATAAGGGATGCACCTACTCCAAAGAACCTGATCCTGTCAGCAGCTACAAGCAGACTCACAGCCTTGTCAAGATTCGAGTAGTCTATCAGGCTGTGTGTCTCGTCCAGAGCGCTGATGTTGGTGTTCTTCACCTTTGCAGTCAGCTCTTCGAGACTGTCGTTCCTGAGTATCTCCTTGTCTATCTGAGGAGTCTCTTCCTCTGAATTCAGACTGTGGGCCATGGCTATCTTGAATTCCTGGTAGCCTTTGAAGCCCAGAGTCTTGCAGAACCTGAAAATGCTTGATTCACCTACTCCGCACCTGTCCGCCAGGTCGGTTATGGACATGTATATGATCTGGGTCCTGTTCTTAAGGACCTGATCTGCAACCTTCTTCTCCGTATTCGTGAAGGAGTTGTACGTGGTGTGGATAGTGGTGAAAATATCGCTGTTCTGCATTCTGTGTTTCCCCCTATTTTATGTGGAGCGTTGCGGCCCCGAAAAGACCTGCCTTGTTTCCCAGAGCTGCCTTAAGAAATCTTACGTTCTGGAAGCTTTCCATGATCAGATCCCTTGAATTCTTTTCCAGTGACGCAGCTGCCGCATCCTGTTCAAGGATGCCACCGCCAAGTATAAGTGCCTGAGGATTGAATATGTGCACAAGGCTGGCAAGCCCCGTCGCAGCCTCCCTTGACCATTCGTCAAGGACTGCCTTCATCCTTCCATCACCTTCTGCTATCCTTTTGAAAAGCTCCCTTCCGCTTGTGACCTCAGGGTTTACAGCCTCAGCCATTTCAACCAGCATCCTGGCTGATGCATAGGCCTCATAACAGCCTTTCTTGCCGCAGGAGCATTCTCTTCCACCCGGATGCAGGATCATGTGTCCGAATTCACCGGCAGATCCTCCGATTCCTCTATATAGCTTTCCTCCGAGAATTATAGCTCCTCCTATACCCGTTCCATATGTAAGACACAGGTAGTCCGATAGTCCTTTGCCTGCACCCATCCATCCTTCTCCAAGGGCTGCGCAGTTTACGTCGTTCTCGACCTCAACAGGTCTTTTGAATCTCTTCTCCAGTATATCCTTTACTTGAGTACCGGTATAGCCTGGAATGTTGTCATTGGCATAAATTATGCTTCCCTTTTCCCTGTCTACCTGTCCGGCGGTGCTTATGCCTATGGCATCATAGCCTTCAAACGCCTCCAGCCCTGAAATCAGGTTCTCAATGACTCTGGCTCCGCCTTTTTTTCCCTCGGTTGGCACCTCAGTGAATCCTGAAAAGTCACCAATTTCCGTCACTATCCCAAGCTTTATTGATGTCCCTCCGATATCTGCGCAAAGTATCCTCATGAAACTGCCTCCTATTTATAAGCTGCCGCAATGAACCTCTTGGTTATTTCCATCGGTCTCGTTATTGCAGAACCTACAACCGCACTATGGACTCCAAGGTCAAGCACCGCCCTGAGCTCTTCGGGAGTTGATATCCCGCCTTCAGCTATTACCGGTTTATCCAGCTCCCTTACCATCCTTTCGATAAGGTCGAGTGCAGGAAGCTGCCTTCCTTCTGTATAAGGTGTATACCCTGCCATTGTGCTTCCGATATAGTCGAATCCAATCTCTGCAGCAAGCTTCGCCTCTTCAAAATCCGAGCAGTCAGCCATGAAGAGCTGATCTGGATATTTCGCCCTGATTATCGGAAAGGCCTCTTTAATGGTCATACCATCCGGTCTTACCCTGATTGTAGCATCAATCGCAATGATGTCCACACCCTCTTCGCAAAGGGCATCCACTTCCTTCATTGTAGGTGTTATATATACGTCAGAGCCTTCGTAATCCTGCTTTATGATCCCGATTATCGGAAGGTCCACAGTCCTCTTGATCTCCCTGATATCCACCACACTGTTTGCCCTTATTCCGCTTGCTCCGCCAAGAAAAGCTGCATAAGCCATCCTTCCCATTATGAATGCACTGTGCAGGGGTTCATCCGCCAGCGCCTGGCATGATACTACCACCTTGTTCCTTATTGCCTCATGTACTTCCTGTTTAGTCCTCATATGTCCTCCTTATTGTTCAGATTATCACCAGATATCATCTTCAGCACCAGCTTTCCCATAAGGTCAGCCATCTTCTTGTGTCCTTCAGCGTCCAGGTGCATATAGTCGATCCTGTTCATTCCTATCTTCTTTCCAGAATCAAAGAACGGTATTCCTTCAAGCTCCAGCAAACCGGATAGGTTTCCGGCAAGCTCCCTTGATTTGGCATCACAGCCTTTGCCCATGGCTGCACCAATTTCTGAATCCACGTAGCGTTCTCCTATTTCAGGAGGGCATACCACGATTACTTTTGTCCCCGTTCCACCAGGACCGGCCTTGACCGACCTTGCCTTGACAGCAAGCCTTGCTATCCCCTGGGCTATGTTCATGGAAGTGAAGGAGAATCTTTCCTTTGTATCATTGGTGCCCAGCATGATTATCGCAAGCTCTGCAGGACTGTGGCTCATTAGGCATGGATGGATGTAGTCTAGTCCCTTCAGACCTTCGAAGAGCGGATCGTCGCAGACAGCTGTCCTACCCGACAGGCCTTCAGAAATCACTTCCCATTCGCTTCCAAGAAGCTCCTGAAGAAGTGCGGTCCACCTGACACCATCAGGAAACCTTCCACCAGTCCCCGCATCATATCCCCAAGTATTCGAATCGCCGAAACAAACTATTCTTTTCCTGTCCATGCATTCTTCCCCTCTTCCACTGATACCTTTCGCTGATAAGCCACTTCATATTCATCAGGATCAAAATTGATCGCGACCGGCCTTCCCGTCCATGCTGACAGGTATGCTGCGTTTACCGCCCTCACTGTGTCCCTTCCACCCCGGAATGAACATTGTATTTCCTTGATGCCTTCCATGGTATCCACAAAATTCTGTATGGTTGCCGCCTGTTCCACCTTGTTGGAAACTATCGGAATTTCCTCAATGGTCTCAGTCCATGGCACCTTGGTAAAGTACCCTGGTTCAGTTCTTGCGAAGTCCTCTTCAGGCATCGAGAGTGTCCTAACCGTAAGCCTTGAATCATCCTCGACCACTATCTGTCCTCTTTCGAAGGACAGCTCAAGCCTGTTTGTTCCAGGACACTCATGAGTAGATGCGGTGAATGTCCCTGTAGCGCCGTTCTCGTAGAACAGCACAAGGGTTGCATCATTCTCAGTAGTCACAGGCCTGTGCAGACCTTCTGCAGTGTAGGCAGAGATACTCTCAGGCATCCCTGCTATCCATAGCAGGAGGTCGAACTGATGCACCGCCTGGTTCATGAGCACACCGCCGGCTTCAGTCTTCCAGCTCCCTCTCCAGGAGCCCGACCTGTAGTAGGCATAGGTCCTGTAAAGGTTGGTTATCTGCCATGATGAACGTCTAAGCTCACCAAGGCTTCCAGAGCGGACAATGTCCCTGACCTTCCTGTAAAGATTGTTTGCTCTCCTGTTTACCATGACCCCTGTAGCAAGGTCCGGTCTCCCATCTGCCAATGTGACCAACCTTTCCACTTCAATGGCGCTTACTCCAAGAGGCTTATCGACAAGCACGCTGATCCCTCTGGCTATGGCCTCTTCAGCCATTTTTGCATGAAGCGTATGTGGGGTCGTTATTATCACACCATCTACAAGCCCGGAATCAAGCATATCTGTATAGCTGTCGAATATCCTGATGTCAGAAAGCCCGCACTTCTTTGCAGTCTCCTCAGCCTTATCAGTATTTCTCGAGGATAGGGCTACTAAAGCTGCTCCGTCCACCATACCTCCGCCGAAGATCGACATGTAGTCCCCTGCTATCTGGCCTATTCCTGCTATACCGATCCTTTTCATTCCGTGCCTCCCATATATGCTGCCTTAGGTTCTCCATTCTCAAGCCTGACAATTATCAGAGCTCCAATGCTTTCATCCTTTTCCGGATAGTCCTCCCTGTAATGGGAGCCTCTGCTCTCCTTCCTCAGGTCCATGGCTTCAATGCATGATTTCGCCATTTCAACTGTTGAAAGAAGCCTGTTCGAATCAAGGTATTCAAGCAAGGTTGAACTCCTGCCCTTTTCAAGTTCCATGGAACCAATGAAGTCCCTGACCCTTTCAAGGCTTTCTCTGCTTCTTGCCAGAAATGCATCTCTGTACATCACTGCTCTCAGTGCCTCCAGTTTTTCCTTTGCATTCGCTATGCTGAAGACATCAAGTTCAGCCTCTTCAACCAATCCGGTGTTACCTGTGTATCCCGCTGCAGACCTTCCTGCCTTGAATCCGAACACAATCCCATTTGCTGTCGAAAGCCCTCCGATCCTGTCAGCACCATGCATTCCGCCTGTACATTCCCCGCAGGCAAAAAGTCCCGGAACTGAAGTCCTGGCATTTTCATCGATTTCGATTCCGCCATTTGATGCATGCATGAACGGAGCCAGAATGATCTCTTCCTCAGCTGATACTCCCTTCTCTTCCTTAAGCCACCTGAAGTATTCCTTTACGAATTCACTACCGGCGTTGAGCCTTTCAAGGTCGTACCTGAGAACAAGTCCATCAGTCTCACCTTTCTCCATCTCCTTTGCAAAGGCGATATCAAGGTATCTTGAGATCGTCTCTGATGAGAAAGGTCCGTGCAGGCTTCTTGCATCAAGGACCTCCTGCTCCGTTAATCCTTCCGGAAGGTATTTTTCGATGAAGTCACTTCCATTCCGGTCGGTGAACCTTGATGCGAAGAAGGTCTTTTCATTGTATATTGTCTTGAATGACGGCCTTACGAATCCCAGCATTATCTGCATGAATTCGAGATTCACCGCATTTGCTCCTGCCCTCATGGCAGCCGCAGTCCCTGTTGCATCGACATCATCTGTTGTAAGTCTTCTCTTGTAAAGGCCGCCAAGTCCCCCGGCAGCCAGAATGACTGCTTTTGAAGCGATATATACCGGGTCCTTCTTATTCAGGACTCCGATTGCGCCGCTGACTCTTCCATCATTCATTGCAAGCTCAGTCATCTGGAAGAACGGGAGTATCTTTACTTCTCTTTCCTCGAGTATCAAGGGCAGGCTGCCCAGGAGATTTTTCTTTGTCAGGCCTCTCCATCTTCTGTGCTTGTGGTCGAAGCAGGGTATGTACTCCTTCTCTCCCTTGGCATTCTCAGATGGCTTCATGAGCTCGACTCCCAAAGACTCAAGCTCGTCAACGGAGCTGTTAAGCCCTTCGACGAAAGCTCTTGCAACCTTCTCATCAATCATCCCCGAACCTACTGTCCTGATGGTTTCAAGGAGTTCATCCGTATCTTCCTCTCCATCCGGACCTACAAGACCGAAGCCCCAGGTACCAGGATAGAAGGTGGAGCCTGAGAATATATTGGCCGAGGAGGTGAGGAGCACGCTCTTCCCCTCCCTGGCTGCTGATATGGCTGCACAGACCCCTGCAATTCCAGATCCGATTACCAGGATGTCGGTCTCTATGCTTTTCCTAAGCTTCATTCTTTTCCAAAGTATCTATGAATTTTACATCAGTCAGCGAAAGCCTCTTCTTGAGAGCTACGAAATCCTTTCTGATTGACGCCTCTTCAGCCTCTGTGAAGTTGGAGAAAGGCTTCCTTGCATAGCCTGCATCTACACCAATCCACCTGTTTATCGCCTTAAGCAGCGACATAAGGCTTCCATACTTAAGCATCTGCATGATTACCTCTACAGCCTGCTTCATGACATTGTTTGCCTTCACGATGTCGCCCTTGACGAAAGCATCGTATAAGGCAAGGAATGTATCAGGTATAGCATTGTAGGTCGAACCGATTATTCCGTCTGAGCCTGCAAGAAGTCCTGAAAGGGCCATCTCATCAGCACCGGAGTATACCATGAAATCCGGACCGATATCTGACTTCAGCTGAGTTATTTCGAAGTGTGTGGTTGATGTGTATTTTATTCCCTTTACTCCAGGAATCTTGGCAAGCTTTACCAGAGTTCCGTATCCCATCAGTCCTGCAAGAGGTATGTTGTATATTATCATCGGAAGCGGACTTGCCTCAGCAAGGTCCGTGTAGTAGCCTATGATCTGCTCCTCGGAAAACTTGTAGTAGAAGGGAGGCACTGAAGATATTGCATCTGCGCCTGACTCGTAAGCATGAACAGTAAGCTCCTTTGAAAGCTTAGTGGAAATTGCGCCTACATGGACTATTACAGGAACCTTTCCCTTTACCTCGTCCATTACGATCTCAACTGCCTTTTTCCTCTCATCCTGCGACATGAGGAAGCCTTCTCCTGTTGAACCGACAATATACAGTCCGTGGATACCCACACCGATAAGGTGTGATACGAGAGCCCTCAGGCCCTTCTCATCCAGTTCCTCCTCCGCAGTAAACGGGGTTAAAAGTGCAGGTATTACTCCCTTGATCTCTGATATGTTGAAATTAGCCATTCTTCACATTCCTTTCGATTTCTTCATCTACAAAGTGGCAAGCGACATGGTGTTTGCTTCCGTCAATATCGTATTCCTTGAGTTCAGGCTTTTCCGTCTTGCACCTTTCCATGCAATATGAGCATCTGGGGTGGAAGGTACAGCCTGAAGGCGGTTTGGAAGGACTGGGGACATCTCCCTCAAGGATTATCCTGTTTGTCTTCCTGTCGGGTTCAGCGACGAATATTGCCGAGAGCAGTGCCTGTGTATAGGGATGGAGCTTGTTCCTGTAAAGCTCGTCGGCATCAGCCAGCTCTACTATCCTTCCAAGGTACATGACAGCGATCCTGTCGCTGATGTACTCGACGACACTGAGGTCGTGGGTTATGAATATGTAGGTAAGCTGCCTTTCTTCCTTGAGCTTCTTGAGCAGGTTCAGAACCTGTGCCTGTATGGACACATCCAGTGCGCTGACTGCTTCATCGCATACGATGAGCTCAGGATTTACCGAAAGCGCTCTCGCGATTCCTATCCTCTGCCTCTGGCCGCCTGAGAACTCATGAGGATATCTGTCCATGTATTCCCTTCTCATGTTTACAGCCTCGAGAAGGTCACCGATTATCTTCCTTCTTTCCTCCCTGGTTTTTACCCCGAATTTCTTCAGAGGATCCTCAAGGGACTGGAAGATGGTGAATGCAGGATTTAGAGATGAGTGTGGATCCTGGAAAACTATCTGCAGCTTCTTCCTTGCATTGTCAAGCTCGCTGCCAGGAAGCTTTCTCAGGTCCTTCATCCCATCCTCGAATTTGTATTCCATGGTCCCGTCTGTAGCCTTGATAAGCTGCAGTATGGATTTGCCAAGCGTTGTCTTTCCGCAGCCTGACTCTCCGACAAGTCCAAGGGTCTCACCCTTGTATACGTCTATGGATATATCGTCCACAGCCTTGACATAGCCCACAGTCTTTTTCAGGACTCCCTTTTTAACAGGGAAATATGTCTTGACGTTTTTCAGACTCAGGAGAACTTCCTTATTTTCCATTTGAAAGCACCTCCTTGTAGTGCCAGCATCGTACCATGTGATTACCTTCGACGATTTCTTCGCCAGGCATCTCCATGCACTTGTCTGTTGCAAAATCGCATCTGTCCTTGAACTGGCAGCCAATCGGCCTGTTGTAAGGGTCTGGTGTTGATCCCCTTATCGGCTTAAGGTCCTGGTTCCTGCCCTTNNCAGTATGGGTATGGACTGGAGCAGACCCCTTGTGTATGGGTGGGCCGGATTTGTAAGCACTTCCTTTGTAACTCCGCTTTCAACAATGTTGCCCATGTACATTACCGCAACCTCATCGGAAACCTCGTTGACAACACCCATGTCGTGGGTTATGAGAAGAA
>DIWI01000013.1 GCA_002428415.1 Clostridiaceae bacterium UBA6110 | reverse complement strand
GACTTTAGTCGAGGGTTAGTTGACATCACCACTCCTAACAGCTGACCATATATTTTTTTAGCATTCTTAAAGCCTTTTCACTGTCTATCATCGCAAGCAGTCCCATTGCAGAAAGTATGTAGTCCCTGTCGTAAAGGAATCTGGGATGCCTTGGCTTCAGGGAATCAGGGTCGTCCATTGTAAACACCGAAGCCTTGAGGATCTCCCCTGGATTCCTGCTATATACTATTATCCCTCCTGTCCCGATGACATAAGGAAGCTCAGACAGGTCTTTGCCTTCCTGTGCGAACATCATTCCAAGAGGCGAATAGATGGCAGTCACCGTACCTGCATGCCTCTTCATGGACATGTCGCAGCAGATCTTCGCCATTCCCTCGTCAAATGCGATGTCTTCCTCTTCAACCGATACGAAGGCTGTGTTGTCATGACGCCTTGAAAACTCCTTTTCAAGGTCGTATTTGCCCTCGTTAATGTATTTCCTCACGAGCCTTCTGCCTGAAGCTTCATATAACGACAAGGCAGAATATCTCATCCCCAGGTCACCCTCTACTGTCCTTTTTGACATTGGCTCTTCAAGTCCGCGCAAAATAACAGAGGGCTTACTTGGCGCCCCTTCGGCTATGGTGTGGACGTCTGTAGTCGCACCACCAATGTCGATAATTGCAAGGTCGCCTATACCCTCCATATCCTTGGTACCAATGGACAGGACCTCAGCTGCCTTAAGGACTGCAGCAGGAGTCGGCATAAGGATGCCGCTGATCATTCCTTCCATTCCTGACATGCCCTTTGCCTTAACTATCCTCTTCATGAAGATGGTCCTTATGGTCTCCCTTGCAGGAAGTACATTGATATCATTAAGGCTCGGCATGACATTTTCAGTCACATGATAATCTATGGCATTGCCGAATATGTCCCTTATCTCATCGACTGCGCTCTTGTTGCCTGCCACCACAACGGGTATCCCGATTTCAAAATCCCTGATCATCTTCGCATTATGCAGTATGACCTCTGAATTTCCGCCGTTTGTGCCACCAGCAAGTAGTATCATGTCCGCATTGGAACCCTTTAACTCCCGCATCTCATCCCTGTTCAGCTTGAAGCTGTACACCTCGATTACCCTTGCACCTGCACCGAGCGCTGCTCTTTTTGCAGCTTCAGCAGTCAGCTCAGGAACCAGTCCTATGGCAATTATCTTCAGGCCACCTGCAGCGGATGAACACGCAAGCTTTTTTATATAGTTTAGCTCCCCTGTCTTTCCTTCAAGCTCCTTCATCGCATTCAGGTAGCCTTCCTGCACATCAGTCTCTACAGTTGTGTATGCCTTGCCCGTTGCAATTACCTCATCGGCATTCGCATCCACTGCAGTGAGCTTTGTGTAGGTGCTTCCGAAATCAATGAAGAGATACGCATCCCTCATGCTATGCCCCTAACGCTTCTTCTTGAGCTCCCAGGTCCTCCCTGAGGTCGTGGATTGCCGTGTCAACGGTTGTTCCAGGTGGATAGACCCTGTCGAAGCCCATGCTTTCAAATCTTGCCTTTACCTCGCTGAAGTCCTGCTTTCCAACTACAATGTTTCCACCTACGTAGAGCAGTATGTCCTTAAGACCTGCCTCGTCGCATTTTTCCCTCATTCCTCTGCAGTCGATCTCCCCATGGCCATACAGCGAACTGACCATTATCACCTGGGCATTTGTCTCAATTGCTGCGTTGATGAAATCCTCCTGCGGTGAAAGCACACCAATGTTAACAACATTGAAGCCTGCCTCTGTCAGTGAATAATCAAGTATCTTGTTGCCAACTGCATGACAGTCAGAGCCTATAACTCCCAGTACTATCGTCTTCTTTTCCATCTTAATCGCTCCTTCTGCCTACATCAGGCTCTGTTCTATCAGTTTGCTCTTCAGGGCCTTTACCGAGCCCTCATCAAGGTTGTATTGGAATTCTATGATTTCCTTGTCATCGATGTTGTATTTTTCTATATCCTTAACCCTTCCCGGAGATACTATGAGGACCTCGCTATCTTCAACAAGTCTTTTGACCTCATCCTCATCTTTGGTGTTGGAAAACTCAATGCTGAGGTATCCGAGCCCTGCAGATTCAAGGGCCTGCCTGGTCTTCTGCATGAACTGGTCCGATATGCACAGGAATCCGAATCTCTTGCTGTCAGGATATCTCGCGATCCTCACTATGGTCTCCAGGTCTGGATTTATAGCGATTCCCAGGACTTCCTTCCCAAAGCTGCCGACCAGGTCGACAACTTCCCTGACATGATTGAAGGTCGCAATGACTACGCTTGCTTCCCTTAGCTTTCTTGCAGTGTCGTCATCCATGGTTTCAAGGTCTGAGATCGTCAGTGGCTGGCATGGGATCCGGGTAAGCTCAGTGAGCTCCCTTGCAAAGAACTTTGCCTGCTCAATGTTGCACTCGAGGAACACGGACCTTGCACCTGACAATCCATTTGCCCTTGCCTTTATCCTGTCATCAAGCATCACTGAAAGACTCTTGTCATCTACTCCCAGAGCAGCCGCCTCATCTATAGACTGGTCCAGAAGCCTGTGGAGGTTCAGATATCTGTCCCTGCCATACCCTGCCGCATCATCAGATACGAAGGTGCCTTTGCCCTGCCTCGATGTCAGCAGTCCTGATGCCTCCAGCTCCCTGTATGCTGAACTGACGGTATTCCTGCTTACTCCAAGCTCCAATGAAAGGTCCCTTTCAGCCGGCATCCTGTAGCCTGCTTCAAGCTCCCTCTTTCTGATGAGTTCGGAAACCTGGTCATATAGCTGCTTATAAAGCGGTTTGCCATTGTTCTTGTTCAGGGTAATGTCCAAATCAGTCACCTGTTCCTTTATCTCTTGTCACCCTAATAGTACCACATTGGACGCATGATGCAAGGATTTTTTTAGTCCATTAGAGTCCAATTTCATAAATTTTACCTCATATTCTGTGAATTTTATGAGTCCATTAGGATCCAATTAATACGTTTTTGAATATTTCAAAATGGCATCCTTCATAATGTAATCGTATTTATGGAAAAACAAAGAAAAAGCTGCAGGAAATGAAATTTCCTGCAGCAATATATTCATACGATATTTTTACAAATTTAACATATTTATAAGCAAACTCTCATAATTATCCATCTTTCTTATGAGTTTCACAGACCCGTCCGCCTTGATCAGCACCTCGGCAGGCTTCAGCCTGTTGTTGTAGTTGGAGCTCATTGAGAAACCGTAAGCTCCTGCGTCCATTACTCCAAGGGTGTCTCCTGTCTTGATTTCAGGAAGAAGTCTTCCCTTAGCCATGATGTCTCCGGATTCACAGATGTTTCCGACCACAGTCTGCTCGAATTCCTGACCTAAAGCCCTTCCGTCATTTGGATATACCTCTATGTCATGATGGCTGTCATACATCATGGGCCTTGCAAGGACATTGAAGCCAAGGTCAGTTCCCACATAGGTGGTGCCTGCATTGTCCTTTACAGCATGGACTGTTCCAAGAAGTATTGATGACTCCGCCACCACATACCTGCCCGGCTCAATCTTGAACAGCGGTGTCTCTCCTGTCTCTGCCATCCATACCTTCAGCACCTCAGTAAACTCAGCCTTCAGGGATGCTATGTCCAGCGGTTCCTGTCCGGTCTGCTTCTTGTATGGAATACCGAACCCGCCGCCGAAGTCAATTATCTTAAGTCCTTTGAAGCTCTTTGCGATCTCAAGGAGATTCTTAACTGCAGCAAGGAAAGGATCCTTCTCCATATAGAGCGAGCCTATGTGCTGATTGATTCCAATAAGCGTGGTTTTATTCCTCATCAGTATTTCCTTGACCTTGTCTATGTCATCCATGGAAACTCCGAACTTCGTCTTCTTTCCACCGGTTACGACCTTTTCGCTGTGTCCCGCTCCAACTCCCGGATTGAACCTGATTGCGACCTCAAGGCCATCAGCTATCCTGCCGAACTGGTCAAGCTGATCCAGTGAATCAACACTGACTATGATGCCCCTGTCCAGAGCAAACTTCATCTCTTCAGAGCTAACATTGTTCGCTACGTAGAATATCTTCTCATGCTCGAAGCCCGCAGCCTCAAGAGCAAGTATCTCTCCCGGTGACATCGCGTCAGCATAGAGGCCCTCTTCATGGATAATCTTAAGAAGGCTCACATTCGAATTCGCCTTGACTGAATAGTTGGACTGAAAATTAGGAAGCTCTGCAAGGTTCTTCATGTCCCTTGCCTTCTGCCTCAGAATCTCCTCGCTGTATACGTAAAGGGGGCTTCCGAATTTTATAAGAAGCTCCTTAGGGTCATTCCCCTTATAAAAATCTGTTGTCTGTGAATAATATGCCATAACTTACCTCCTGGCCCTGATGCCCGACTAAAGGGCTCAAAGCCCTTTTTCCCGTTGAAACTTAATGTATTTGATTTTATCATGATTTTTTCCTCATGAAAAGCATATTGGATATTTTCAAGAAAAAAATCAGTAAATATGCATATATGGTGAATTATTCAATATTTTAGACTGCCATGAGAAATCAGCGGAGTTGTGATATATAATTTAGGTATTGAGAGAGCTTTCGGAGGTGGAAATAGATTGAAAGAAATAGACATAAGGGAATTGGGCTTTTTGATAGGAAATGCCGAGGACAAGGATGCAGGAACAGGTGTGACTGTCATCATATGCGAGGATGGTGCTGTTCCCGGTGTGGATGTGAGAGGCGGCGCACCGGGAACCAGGGAGACAGACCTTATAGATTCACGTGAAATGGTGGAGAGGATCCACAGTGTAGTGCTCTCAGGAGGAAGTGCCTTCGGACTGGATGCCTCCTCAGGAGTAATGAGATTTCTGGATGAAAAGGGCATCGGCTTCGACACAGGTGTTGCTAAGGTACCAATAGTGGCATCTGCAGTGCTTTTCGACCTTGCGTACAGGTCAGCCAAAGTGAGGCCTGATCTTCAGATGGGTTACGAGGCATGCAGGAATGCATACCCAGGCAACTACGAGGACGGCTCAAGAGGTGCCGGAACTGGTGCCACAGTTGGGAAGATCATGGGACCTCATAACGTCATGAAGAGCGGCATAGGCTCAGCAGCCTATGAGGTTGGAGGTGTCAGGGTCGGGGCAATAGTAGCGGTAAATGCCTTCGGCAGCGTATACGATGGCGGAAGCCTGCTGGCAGGACCGAGGATCGCCGGAATCCCGGTATCCACCGAAGACCTGATGATAAAGGGCATGGAGGCAAGGTTCCGGGGAAACACGACAATAGGATGCATCCTGACCAATGCGAAGCTTACCAAGGCACAGGCGAACAAGCTTGCCACCATGGGACATGACGGCTTCGCCAGAGCAATCAGGCCTGTCCATACAATGGTTGACGGAGACACCCTTTTCGTCATGGCAAATGGCAGCGAGGAAAGCGACCTCAGCTTCCTTGGAACCCTTGCAGCTAAGGCAGTGGAGAAGGCCATAGTCGAAGCTGTAAGGAAGGCAGAGAATCTTGGTGATGACATTCTCACCTATTCTCAAATCGATTCAGGCAAGCTGAAGCATGGACTTGATATTTTCTAGGGCAAAGAGGACGCAACCTATGATTTCTCATCGGTTGCGTCCTCTTTCTATCTTATCTTTATGTATTTCCATTTTCCGGTCTTAAATCTCATCAAGACGAAGAACCATCTCACCAGCTGGTCCACAAGGACGGCTGCCCATGCTCCCGTAAGTCCCATTCCGAAATTGTTGACAAGAACATAGGCTATGATCAGCCTGAACGGGAGTGCTCCTATGAATGTCGCGATAAGCGGCCAGAACGTATCACCGGCTCCTCTGAGAGCTCCAGCAAGTATGAGCTGGGATACCTGGAATGGCTGGACCAGGGCGATTATCTTGAGCGCCCCTGAAGCATTCCTTATTATCTCAGGGTCAGTGGAGTACAGGGATACGATATCCGTTCCAAAGAAAAAGAACAAGAGGGCTATTACAGTCGCGACCACTGAGCCCATCCTCCTGGTCTCCTTCGCATACTCCTCGGCCTTCTTCGGATTTCCGGCACCCAGTGACCTGCCGACAAGTGACGATGCTGCTATGCCAAACCCCTGTCCCGGCTGGAAGGACAGGCCGAGGATGCTCAAAGCTATCTGATGGGCCGCATAGACGACAGTTCCAAGACCTGCCACTATCCTGACGAATATAAGTATTGCAACTCTTAAGGCAAGGGATTCTAGGGAAGCCGGCACCCCTATCTTAACAAGGTTAGTCATGATGTCCCTGTTGAATTTGAACTTGCTCCTGAAGCTAAGTCTTACTACACTGTCGCCCTTCAGAACAAAGGCAAGCAGCAGCATGCTTGCAACCACATTGGAAAGAGCTGTGGATATTCCGGCTCCGGTGATTCCAAGTCTTGGAGCACCTAAAAGTCCGTAAATCAGTATTGCGTTTCCTACTACATTCATAAAGTTGACCAGTATGTTTATCTTCATGGGAACCTTCGTCTGTCCAACCCCGCGGAGAGCCGCCGTAATAGACATGTTGAAGGACTGGAATATGAAGCCGACCATTATTATCTTAAAATATACGTTGCCTATGCCTATTACGTCCTGGCCTGCACCCATGAACTGCATTATCTTGTTTGAAAAAACAATTCCCAATACTCCCAGCGGGATTCCAAGACCCAGAAGGTTCAGTATAATAGTGTGCTTCAGCGTACTCTCTATCCTGTCCTTCTTGCCCGAGCCAAGATACCTCGCTATCATGGCAGTTCCGCCTACATTAAGGGCCTGGACAAGCGAAAGCCCTACGAACATCGGCTGGTTGGTTATTCCCACTGCAGCCACTGATGCTGCCGCTTCTCCAAGGTTAGCAAGCCTTCCCAGCATTATCATGTCGACCATGCCGAAGAGAGTGCCCATTATGAGCTCAAGCACTATGGGCCACGAAAGCCTTATGATATCCGCCTTCACAGGATTCTTGATATACGCGTATATATTCAGTTTTCCACTTCTCTTTTTATTGGTCTCTTCCATCTCTACTAACCATCACTTTCTTATCACATACAGAAAATTATAACACAAAATTAACTTGACAAAAAAATAACTTAACAAAAAAGAGACCCTTAGGTCTCTTCACACATTATGTAACTATTCCGGAGATATGCTCGCAGGATAACTGAATTCCGGATAAAGGAACAGAAGCTCTGTCATTTTACCGCTATCTGCCTTGTACCAAGACTTCCCAACTCTCAACATGTCATCCTGCACAAGGATATCTAAAGTCTTTTCCCCTTCTACCTGCACCTTCATCGCCCATTCTACAGGATTTCCTCCAAGTGGCGAGTATTTTAGGTCTATAGAATTGAAGACCTTGATGAATCTTTTCAGGTCATCCGCACCAGTCACATGCTTTACAGCATCCTCAGTTGCCCTAATTGACATCCTGACTGAGGTCACTTCATCTGCCTTCAATTCCGGAGTGACTATGTTTCTGAACATGATATAAGCTACAGCTATAAGAAGAACAAGCAGCGCAGAATTGATCATATTCAGCTTCCATCTCTTCAAATACATCACCCCCCTCTTTAATATATGTGCTTATTATATACTATCTTTGTTACCACTGGTGAAAGTTTCTTTGAACATTCTGCCAAAAAAAAGGACCGCTTGACGCGGTCCATGAATTTCAGCTATTCCTCATATCTGCCGAGGACTGCCTCAGCGACATTGTTAGCGTGGTCTCCTACCCTCTCCATGTTGGATATCAGGTCTAGGAAAAGTATGCCGGCTATAGGTGTGCATTTGCCATGAGTGAGCCTTCTGATGTGCGTTTCCCTGTATTCCTTCTCAAGCTCGTCGATTCGCTTCTCGACCCTTATCATGGTCTCCGCTCGCTTCTTGTCATTGTTCTTGTAGCTTTCGATAGCTATGTTAAGCGCATCGATGCAGTACGTGAACATGGACTTCAGCTCTTCGACAGCATCTTCAGTCATTTCGACGCCCTTCCTGATTTTCTCCTGGGCCAGCTCCATTATGTTCTCTGAATGGTCGCCGATTCTTTCAATATCATTCAGGACATGGTAGGTTGATGCTATCCTTCCGAATTCGTTGATGTCTATATCGCTTGAAGAGAGCTCCACGAGGAAGTTCGTGATTCCTTCATTAAGCTCATTTATTGTCCTTTCGTTTCCGAATATCCTCTCTGCATTCGATTCATCACTCTCCAGGAATGCCTCGAAGGAAAGCTTGAAGTTCTCCTTTGCTATCTCAGCCATCCTGACAGTCTCGTTGATTACCTGTCCTTCAGCTATTGAAGGTGTCTGCAGAAGTCTCTTGTCCAGCCTGTCTGTTACAGATACCCTTACTTCATCCGGTCCGATCAGCTTGTTAGCGGCTGCAATAAGCAGATTCGAGAATGGAAGGAGTATGATCGTATTAAGAACGTTGAACATTATGTGCAGGTATGCTATCTGCATCATGATGTTTTCAGGTGACGTAACGCTTCTTACGAATCCTATCATCAGCACACCCAGAGGCATGAAAATGAAGGTTCCTATCGTATTGAAGAGAAGATGGATGACTGCTGCCTTCCTGGCTGTCTT
The DNA here is from genome assembly GCA_002428415.1 of Clostridiaceae bacterium UBA6110. Classification (GTDB taxonomy): domain Bacteria; phylum Bacillota; class Clostridia; order Clostridiales; family Clostridiaceae; genus Youngiibacter. The sequence goes on along the minus strand of DIWI01000013.1, from coordinate 6,010 downwards.
GTTGGTTCCTATTGATGACAGGAGTGCTGTTGCGCATGTACCTATATTGGCACCGAGCAGCATGGGAAATGCAATCTCCATGGTTATCTTTCCTGTTGAAGTCATCGCAAGAAGTATACCTGTAGTTGCAGAGCTTGACTGGATTATTGCTGTTGCAACAACTCCAAGAAGGAGCCCGAAATACCACTGGGTTCCAATGGCAAGAATGATCTGCTCGAATGCTGCAGATTCCTTCAGAGGTGACATGGCTACCTTCATGAGCTCCATACCTTCCATCAGAAGTCCGAAACCCAGGAGTATGCTTGCCAGGTCCCTTCGCTTCTTAGCCTTGGAGAACATGAACATTATTGCTCCGAAGAATATGGCTATGGGTACAACGGCATCCATATTCAAAGATATTATGAATGCAGTTACTGTTGTTCCTATGTTGGCTCCCATGATGATTCCAGTCGCCTGAACCAGATTCATGAGTCCTGAATTAACAAAACCAACGACCATGACCGTAGTTGCAGAACTAGACTGGATAATTCCAGTGACTATGGTACCTACCAAAACTGCACTAATTGGATTGGCGGTTACCTTTTCGAGTATGAACTTGAGCTTTGACCCTGCAGCATTTTCAAGTCCATCTCCCATCATCTTCATTCCATAGAAGAACAGACCAAGACCCCCGAGAAGACCTATTATCATTTCAAAATCCACAATTATTCCTCCGTTTACAGAAAACTACACATGTAAGTCCAGTTAACATGATACATGAATCCTGCCCAATTGTTAATGGAATGTAATGCGATTTAACATAGAATTAACGTAAAAGCAGAGCACTTGCCTGTAATAGCACAGGTCAATGCTCCACTTATCGTATTATCCTATTGTACTGCTGTTATAAGGATTCCCCGTCGGTATTGAACACATTTATCGCCGCAAGAGCCGCGTCCTTGTCCATCATATGCTTAATGATGGAAAGAGGTACTGTACAGGTATGCGCTCCTGCCATAAGGGCATCAGTCACCTGTACCGGTTCCTTGAAGCTTGCTGCAAGTATTCTGGTTCCCAGTCCCCTGTCGTCAATGAATGTACGCATTTTCCTGATCTCCAGGTATGGGTCGCTTCCGCAGTTCTTCATCCTGTTAACGTAAGGCGCCAGGTAATCGCATCCTGCAATGGAACTGAGTATGCCCTGGTCCGCAGAATATATTGCTGTCCCCAGAACAGGGATGTTACTGTCATGTTCCTTGATCCTCTTCACAAGCTCAAGGCCGATGAAGCTCATCGGAGTCTTGATGCCAATCTTCCTGCCCCGGGATATGCCATATTCACAGAGCCTCAGGTAATCGTCAAAAAGCTCCTCTACATCACGGCCTGTTACCTGCACGAAAATCATACCCGGCTCGAGCGCAAGGATATCATCAAGCTGCTGTAATCGTGGCCTTCCTTCTCTTTTAAGTATTGTAGGGTTTGTCGTGACCCCCTTTATTATTCCGGTACCAAGCGCTTCCTTGATCTCATTTATGTTTGCGGTATCTATGAACATGCGGTATTTACCTTCCTTCATATTATTCTATTCGTCAGATTGTCTGTTCGGTCCTCTCGATTATGTCATCCTGTGTCTTCTTTGACAAAACATTGAAGAACGCCGAGTATCCAGCAACCCTTACTATCAGGTCCCTATGCCTTTCAGGATGCAGCTGAGCATCGATAAGTGTATCTCTTGATACCACATTATACTGTACGTGGAACCCATCGAGCCTGTTGAAGAAGGTCCTCAGCATCATAATAAGCTTCAGCTTGTCCTCTTCATACCTGAGCATATCAGGATTCACCTTCTGATTGAGAAGCACTCCGCCTGTTATTTCCCGTGTAGGCAGCTTCGATACGGATTTGAAGACAGCAGTGGGTCCGTTCCTGTCGGCATTGTGGCATGGGGCACAGCCCTCTGCCAGAGGTTCTCCAGCCTTTCTTCCATCAGGTGTCGCCAGGGTTCCGAGCCCTTGTCCGACATTGGCCGATATGGATGATGTCCCTGCATAGTAGCCACCGCCGATAGGTCCTCTGCCAAATCTTGTGTTATGGTACTTTTTTATTTCTCTTATATGCATGTCATAGGCTTCCCTGATAAGAAGGTCCACATAGTCGTCATCATTTCCGAACTTTGGAGGTGTATCACCCATAATCCTTCTGATCCTCTCACCTTCAGTTCCCTCATAATTGTCCATCATGGCAGCCCATAGCTCAGGAGGTGTCACCAGTCTGTCCTCGAATACGCACTTTTTGATTGCGGAAAGTGAATCGGCAAGGTTCGCGATACCCACCTGGAGATCGGATACCATATCGTAGACAGCTCCCCCTTCCTTCAGGCTCAGTCCCCTGTCTATGCAGTCGTCGACTAAGGCCGAGCAGAGTACGTCCATGGTATTTAATTCCAGCGTCCTGTCTACCGCAGCGTCGATAGCGACCTGTTCTCTGGTGAACTGTGTGATTGTCTTGTCCCAGGCAGCCATGAGCTCATAGAAGGACGTAAACTCGGTGAATTTGCCCGCGCCTTCCATTAGATGCGACCCTGACTTCGAATCCGTTCCATCATTCATTGATATAAGCAGTGTCTTCGGATAGTTGAGGAAGCTCATGCCTGTGCACCTGTACCCCCACTTGCCGGGGACGGCTACTTCGACGCAGCCGATGGCGCTATAGTTGCACGCATCCTCCTTTGAAACACCCTTTTCGATAAGTGATGGTATTATGACCTCGTCTGAATTGAAGGCCGGCATTCCGGATCCAAGTCTCATGAGCTCCACAGCTTCCTTCATGAACCTGTCTTCAAGTCCCCTGTGGTATCTGACAGTCAAATTAGGCTGTGGGAGATGAGCCCTCGCTACAGATTTAAGTATCAGGTAGCTCAGACCGTTGACAGCATCCCTTCCACCTTTGGTCTGTCCCCCTATGGTCACATTCTGATAGAGTGGGCTTCCTGCTGAATATTGTGTATGGCTCCAGGACCTTATCTTATTCACTGTGTATGTCTTTATCCAAAGGTTGGTCATTAGCTCGCATGCTTCATCTTCAGTGATGGTACCTTTCCTGAGGTCGTCAGAGTAGAAGTCCCAGAGATACTGGTCTAGCCTGCCGTATGAGAGTGAATGTCCGTTGCTTTCGATCTGGAGCGCAAGCTGGACAAGCCAGATTGACTGAACAGCCTCGTAGAAGCTCTCCGCCCTGCCGTATGGCACTTTACAAAGTGTGCTGGAAATTCTTTCAAGTTCAGATTTCCTGCCCGGATCCTCCTCGTTCAAAGCCACCTCTGATGCAAGGTCAGCGTACCTCTTTGCAAACTTCCTGACTGCATTGATTGTTATGAGTATTCCTTCATGGAAATGGAGCTTCTCCTGGTCCCTGTAATCAGTCAGGTTCAGCTTCACCATGGCAGCCCTTGTCTGCTTCTCGTAGCTTTCCAGTCCTTCCTTTGTTATTCTTTCATAATTGACGGCGATGTGGGCGTCTCCTGAGGTTATATTGCCCTCTGCCTTTATTATCCCAAGGTCATAGAACAGCCTGCTGCCTTCAGGCATCCTTGCGAGAGCCTTCTCCTTTATGGTCCTTCCTTTCCAGAACGGGGCAATATCCCGAAGGACCTGCTTGTTTTCCTCAGTGATGTGGAAAACATCTCCGTCTCTTTTGTCGAACTTGTCCAGCTCATCTATTACCCAATCCATGGCATATTCAGGGAAAATAGGTGCCGCACAGTTCGAAGATGCCTGATTCCCTGCGATAAGTGTCTCATCCTCGATATAAATGGTCATGCTGCTGAGGATCGTATCAAGCATCCTGGCGCGCAATATCGGAAGCGGCTGGGCTGCATATCTTTCATAGGCCTCCGTGGTTGCCTTTGCCCTCTCCGTGCATACCCATCTCACCGAATCCAGTACTGATTCACGATATCTGTCCATCCTCGGTGTCAGTTTCCCAAAATATCCGTTCATTGTTTTCTCCCTTAATCCTCTGTTTATCCGGCGATTATGACTTCGATCCCGCTCTTTGTGAGTTCCGCCGCAATTTCTTCACCTATTCCGCCGTCAGTCACTACTTTGCTTACCTCTTCAAACGAAAACTGCCTTACTAGCCCACCTGTGCTGAACTTGCTGGAATCCGTAAGTATCACGACTTCCTTGGCGCTTTCCGCCATGCTCCTGACAGTATCTGTCCTCACCATGTCCCTTCCGGTGAATCCAGACCTTAAGTCAAACCCGTCAGTCCCAACGAAGAGTCTGTCAACCCTATACTGACCTGCACAAAGCTTGGTCAGCGGCCCTGTGTTGACTTGCGACTTCCTCTGGAACTCACCGCCAAGAAGAGTAACGTCGATACCCTTGTAGCCCCTCACAAAGTTCGCTATGAATACCGAATTCGTGATGATCCTGCCATATGACCTCCTCCTGCAGATTTCCTCAGCCAGAAGAGCACAGCATGATCCTGATTCGATCATCACAGTATCACCGTCCCTCACAAGCTCCGCAGCCCTCTCAGCAACCATCCTCTTCGCAGAATAGTTAACTGCCATCCTGTTGGCAAGGTCATCGGAGTCAAGGGCCGCAGCATAGCCATGTTCCCTTGAGATAAGTCCCTTCGCCTCCAGCTGGTCCAGGTCCTTGCGTATTGTCACCTGCGATACGTCAGTCCTCTTAGAGAGCTCAGCCACCGATATCCTGCCTTCATTCATTATGATGTTCAACAGCTCTATTTCTCTGGACATACAATCATCCCCCCTGCCTTACTCACCTCAAATTATATCCATTTCTTTCATACGAGTCAATAATTACTTTCATTCGTAAATTATTTTCTTTCTTTTGAAGTTTTCTTATTCCATTTGAACCTTTTTTCTGGTATCCTCTAATTATCCAAAGGAGGCTGCAAATGGAAGGAAACGGACTCATATTCAATGTACAGAGGTTCAGCATACATGACGGGCCGGGCATCAGGACTGCAGTATTCTTCAAAGGTTGTCCGCTCCGCTGCCCCTGGTGCTCCAATCCTGAATCCCAGTCAGCAAGGATCGAGATGACCTGGGACAGGAAAAAGTGCATCAGCTGTGGCACATGCCTTAGGGCTTGCAGCCTGGATGTGATACATATGGTTGATCAAAATTGTACCTCACCACAGAGAGATGAGAAAAAGCTCATTGTCTTTGACAGTAAAAGATGCAACGCCTGCATGATGTGCATGGAAGCCTGTCCAACAGGTGCAATTTCCTACGAGGGATCTTATCGCACAACTGATGAAATCATGGAAATCGTAATGAAGGACGAGCCCTTCTATGCCGAGTCAGGTGGCGGAATCACACTAACAGGTGGAGAAGTGCTGACACAGCCAGTTTTCGCCGGCGAGCTCCTCGCCGCAGCAAAGTTAAAAGGACTTCATACCGCCATGGAGACAACCTGCTATGGCCCGAAGGACAAGTTCATCGGACTTCTTCGGGATCTCGACCTGCTGCTTTGTGACATCAAGCACTGGGACAGCAAGAAGCATGAGGCATTTACCGGCGTACCGCTTGGGCTTATCCAGGATAACATAAGGGCAGCAGCAAATTATCCGACCCTTCAGGTCATCGGGAGAGTTCCGGTAATACCGGACTTCAACTACACAACTGATGATGCAGCGAGGCTTAGCGAGACTATACTTGAACTTGGAATCAGGAAGGTACACCTGCTCAGGTACCATAGCTTCGGAGAAGGCAAGTACGAGCTTCTCGGACGAAAGTATGAGATGGATGGAATAAGCCAGATTCACAGAGACGACCCCTTATTCCAGGAATACTCGGATATCTTCAGACAGGCTGGAATTGAGGTCCTATGAGCCTGAAAACACATAGACCTCGGATCATATCAAAACAATGTGCTCCGGGGTCTATTTCTATAAATATATTAATTATAATCTTTACATTTATAATGGTATCTTATTCAAAATGCACAATAAAAAACCTCCCAGGATAAATCCCAATGGCATTAAGTTAAAAAGC
>DIWI01000112.1 GCA_002428415.1 Clostridiaceae bacterium UBA6110 | reverse complement strand
CACCATACTTGGACCTTGACTGCAGCCTGTTGTTGACACCTGCGCTGTCGAGTGCTCCTCTGACAATGTGGTACCTTACACCAGGAAGGTCCTTGACTCTTCCACCCCTTATGAGAACAACGCTGTGCTCCTGAAGGTTGTGTCCTACTCCACCGATATAGGCTGTTACCTCATATCCGTTAACAAGTCTTACCCTGGCGATCTTTCTGAGCGCTGAGTTTGGCTTCTTAGGAGTAGTTGTCTTGACTACTGTGCAGACTCCTCTTTTCTGAGGGGACTCCTTTAGAGCTGGAGAATTAGTCTTATAGACTGCTGTCTCTCTGCCCTTCCTTACTAGCTGGTTAATAGTTGGCATTTTTTCACCTCCGTGTGTCTTTATGAAACATATCTATATGGGTTAATAGATACCTTAGCAACACCCTTTTACGGGCTTCGTGGGATAAGGCTGGTGATTTGGTTGATCCAAATCACCGTTCCTCTAAATCACACAAATTTTATTTTACCAAAACCAGAGGGACGTGTCAACAAATTGACACTAATCCTCTATGATCTCTTCTTCTTCCTCATGCTTGTCCACAGCAAGGTCGTTGTCGGTACTGAGCTTAATGGCATTGTACCTGGTCATTCCGGTACCGGCTGGAATCAGCTTTCCTATTATGACGTTCTCCTTGAGTCCGAGCAGCGGATCTATCTTTCCCTTTATTGCCGCATCAGTCAGAACCCTGGTGGTTTCCTGGAAAGATGCCGCAGACAGGAATGAATCTGTCGCTAGAGATGCCTTGGTAATACCCAGCAGCACCTGCTCGCCTTCCGCTTCCTTGAGCCCAAGCTCCTTTACCCTGTTGTTTTCAATTATGAAGTCGAATATGTCAATGAGAACGCCCGGCAGAAGCTCGGTGTCATTGGCTTCAGTTATCTTGACCTTTCTCGTCATTTGTCTTACGACAACCTCGAGATGCTTGTCATTGATGTCAACACCCTGCAGCCTGTACACCTTCTGTACTTCTGAAAGGAGATATTCCCTGACGCCTTCTACTCCCTTTATCCTCATTATGTCATGCGGATTGATGGATCCTTCAGTAAGTGCATCACCGGCTCCAACCACCATTCCGTCCGAAACCTTGATTCTGGATCCGAAAGGTATGTCGTAGCTGAATTCCTCGCCTGTTTCAGCAAGTACATGAACAGTCCTCTTCTTCTTGGTTTCCTCAAGCCTTACGCGGCCTCCGACATCGGTGACAACAGCAAGTCCCTTCGGCTTTCTTGCCTCAAAGAGCTCTTCAACTCTGGGAAGACCCTGGGTTATGTCGGCTCCGGCAACTCCGCCTGTATGGAATGTTCTCATTGTAAGCTGTGTTCCCGGCTCTCCTATACTCTGCGCGGCGATGATGCCCACAGCCTCGCCGATGTTGATCTGGCTCGCAGTTGCCATGTTCATGCCGTAGCACTTTGCACATACGCCGACCTTAGTCTGGCAGGTGTATACCGACCTGATTTTGACCTTCTTGATTCCAAGTGCGTCAATCTTCTCCGCCATGAGCGGCTCAATGTACTCGCCCTCATGCACCAGGATTTCTCCTGTTTCAGGATGGACGATGTCCTGCATGGTGAATCTTCCTGTAAGTCTTTCCCTAAGTGTCTCGATGATGTCACCGGCTTCGGTTATCGCCTCCATCACCAGGCCCTCAGTGGTTCCGCAGTCCTCTTCCCTGACTATTACTTCCTGAGATACGTCTACAAGTCTCCTGGTAAGGTATCCTGAGTCAGCTGTCTTAAGGGCGGTATCCGCATTACCCTTTCTTGCTCCATGAGTGGATATGAAATACTCGAGGACGTCAAGGCCTTCTCTGAAGGATGCCCTGATTGGTCTTTCGACGATCTTTCCTGACGGGTTGGCCATAAGTCCTCTCATTCCCGCCAGCTGCTTGATCTGTGATTTCGATCCTCTCGCACCTGAGTCCGCCATCATGAATATTGGATTGTATCTGTCAAGGGATTCCATAAGGGCATCAGCAACCTCATCAGTTGTCTTTGTCCACTTCTCGATAACCCTGTTGTATCTTTCCTCTTCTGAGATGAGTCCTCTCTTGAACATCTTCTCGATCTTGTCTACCGTTTCATCAGCTTCCTTAAGAAGAACATACTTCTTTTCAGGAACTATCATGTCCGCAACCGCGACCGTGATAGCTCCGACAGTTGAATAATGATATCCAAGGGCCTTTATGTCATCAAGCATTATTGAAGTCAGTGTAGGACCATGCTTGATGTAGCATTTGTCAACTATCTTTCCGAGCTTCTTCTTGTCTACCAGGAAGTCAATTTCCGGCATGAACAGATTCGCCTCATCAGTCCTGTCTACAAATCCCAGGTCCTGCGGAATTGACTCATTGAAAATGAGTTTTCCAACCGTAGTCTTTATTATCTCTGTCCTCTCCACACCGTCCACGACCTTTGAAAGTCGCACCTTGACAGGCTCCTGGAGTGTTACAGCCTTTACCTGGTATGCCATCAGGGCTTCTTCTTTGGATGTGTAAATCTTGTCGAAACCATCGTTAGACGGTCTCTCCATTGTCAGGTAGTAGGATCCGAGGACCATATCCTGCGATGGGACCGAAACCGGCTTTCCGTCTGAAGGCTTAAGTATGTTGCCGGATGCAAGCATCAGGAACCTTGCTTCAGCCTGGGCCTCCATTGACAGTGGAACGTGGACGGCCATCTGGTCTCCATCGAAGTCGGCATTGTATGCGGTACATACGAGAGGATGGAGCTTAAGCGCCCTTCCTTCAACAAGTACCGGCTGGAATGCCTGAATTCCAAGTCTATGCAGCGTAGGCGCTCTGTTAAGGAGAACCGGATGGTCAGTTATGACCTCTTCAAGGATATCCCAGACCTGTGGCTGTACCCTCTCTACCATTCTCTTGGCGCTCTTTATGTTGTGTGCGGTTCCGTTTGCAACCAGCTTCTTCATTACGAAAGGCTTGAACAGCTCAAGCGCCATCTCCTTGGGGAGACCGCACTGGTACATCTTCAGCTCAGGGCCGACGACGATAACCGATCTTCCTGAATAGTCAACACGCTTTCCAAGTAGGTTCTGCCTGAACCTTCCCTGCTTTCCCTTCAGCATGTCGGAAAGTGACTTTAACGGCCTGTTTCCAGGGCCTGTTACCGGTCTTCCTCTTCTGCCGTTGTCGATCAGCGCATCCACTGCTTCCTGAAGCATCCTCTTCTCGTTCCTTACGATGATGTCCGGAGCACCGAGGTCAAGGAGCTTCTTCAGCCTGTTATTCCTGTTTATGACCCTTCTGTAGAGGTCGTTGAGGTCGGAGGTTGCGAACCTTCCGCCATCGAGCTGCACCATTGGCCTTATATCAGGAGGTATTACCGGAATGACATCTATGATCATCCATTCAGGCCTGTTTCCTGATTTTCTGAAGGACTCGATTACCTCAAGCCTCCTTATTATCCTGACTCTTTTCTGTCCGGTTGCGTTCTTCAGATCTTCCTTGAGTTCCTTTGAGGATTTCTCGAGGTCGATTTCAGCAAGGAGAGCCTTTATAGCTTCAGCTCCCATCTTGGCTGTGAAGGAGTATTCTCCCTCCTGCTCAACCATGTCCCTGTATTCTTTCTCCGTGAGTACCTGCTTCTTCATGAAGGTGGTATTCTTCGGGTCAAGTACCACGTATGATGCGAAGTACAGTATCTTCTCCAGTGACCTCGGGCTCATGTCGAGGATGAGTCCCATCCTCGAAGGTATGCCCTTGAAGTACCAGATGTGTGAGACAGGAGCTGCAAGCTCTATGTGCCCCATCCTCTCTCTTCTGACCTTGGCCTTTGTGACCTCGACTCCGCATCTGTCGCAAATTATGCCCTTATATCTTACTCTCTTGTATTTACCGCAGTGGCACTCCCAGTCCTTCATAGGCCCGAATATTCTTTCACAGAACAGTCCGTCCCTTTCCGGCTTGAGGGTCCTGTAGTTTATGGTCTCCGGCTTCTTAACCTCGCCCCTTGACCAGCCCCTGATCTCCTCAGGAGATGCCAGGCCAATCTGCAGCGCATCAAAGTTGTTTAATTCCATAAAGGGTTGTCCTCCCTCCAATTACTCTATATCGTCGGCAAAATCGCTCGTGTCATCATCAATTTCGAATTCCTCATCATCGATTATAAGCGCGTCCTTATCGAATTCCTCGCTCGTATCAATGATTATGTCCTCCGGGGATTCGATTGAAATTCCGGTTATCTCAGTGAAGACTTCCTCTTCAACCGATTCCTTTATCTCTATCTCTTCCTTCTCGTCATTCAGAACCTTGACATCCAGGCAGAGTGCCTGCAGTTCCTTAATAAGGACCTTGAACGACTCTGGTATGCCCGGCTCAGGGATATTCTCACCCTTGACGATGGCTTCATATGTCTTGACTCTTCCGACGACGTCATCGGACTTGACTGTAAGTATTTCCTGCAGAGTATGGGCAGAGCCATAAGCCTCAAGTGCCCAGACTTCCATTTCTCCGAACCTCTGTCCTCCGAACTGTGCCTTTCCGCCAAGCGGCTGCTGCGTTACAAGGGAGTACGGTCCTGTAGACCTTGCGTGTATCTTGTCATCGACCAGATGCGCAAGCTTAAGTATGTACATGTATCCTACGGTGATAGGATTGTCAAAAGCTTCTCCTGTTCTTCCGTCGTAAAGCAGAGTCTTGCCGTTTCTGTCATATCCGGCCTGCTCAAGCATGTCCTCGATGTCCTTCTCTGTCGCTCCGTCAAATACCGGTGTCGCAACATGCCAGCCCATCTTGGAGGCTGCCCAGCCAAGATGAACCTCAAGTACCTGTCCGATATTCATTCGGGAAGGAACTCCAAGAGGATTCAGGCATATCTGCAGCGGTCTTCCATCAGGCAGGAACGGCATGTCTTCCTCAGGGAGAACCCTTGAGATGACACCCTTGTTTCCATGTCTTCCGGCCATTTTGTCACCGACGGAGATCTTTCTCTTCTGTGCAATATAGCACCTTACGAGCATGTTAACTCCAGGCGGCAGCTCATCAGCGTTCTCTCTTGTAAACACCTTGATGTCTACTATGATACCTGATTCACCATGTGGAACTCTCAGTGATGTATCTCTGACTTCCCTTGCCTTTTCACCGAATATTGCCCTCAGGAGCCTTTCTTCAGCGGTAAGCTCGGTCTCTCCCTTTGGAGTGACCTTTCCGACAAGTATGTCACCGGACCTTACCTCGGCACCTATCCTTATGATTCCTCTGTCGTCGAGGTCTCTTAGCGAGTCATCCCCGACATTCGGAATGTCCCTTGTTATCTCTTCAGGCCCCAGCTTGGTGTCCCTTGCCTCAGCCTCGTATTCCTCGATATGTATCGATGTGAAGACGTCATCCCTTACAAGCTCTTCAGATATGAGCATGGCGTCCTCGTAGTTGTAGCCTTCCCAGGTTATGAAGCCGATTCGGATGTTCTTTCCGAGGGCTATCTCTCCAAGGTCTGTAGACGGTCCGTCTGCAAGAAGGGCTCCCTTCTTTACATACTCGCCCTTTTCCACAAGAGGCTTCTGGTTGATGCAGGTACCCTGGTTGCTTCTCTTGAACTTGAGGAGCCTGTAGGTGTCTATCAGACCACCGTCAGCCCTCTTTATCCTTATCTCGTTCGCACTTACGTATACGACTGTGCCTTCATGCACAGCCTTCGGAAGCACTCCTGAGTCGGATGCAGCCTTGTACTCTATGCCGGTTCCTACTATAGGCGCAGTAGCCTTAAGAAGCGGAACAGCCTGACGCTGCATGTTCGATCCCATCAGGGCTCTGGATGCATCGTCGTTCTCAAGGAACGGTATCATCGCTGTAGCAACTGAAACCAGCTGCCTTGGCGATATATCCATGAGGTCTACGCTCTGTCTTGTTATGACAGCCATATCCTCCATATCCCTGACAGCGATCCTTTCTCCTACAAACCTTCCGGTAGCATCGAGAGGCTCGTTGGCCTGGGCTATGAAATACTCATCCTCCTCGTCTGCAGTGAAATACTTCACTTCAGTGGTGACAGTTCCAGTGGACTTATCCACTACCCTGTAAGGAGTTTCAATGAATCCATATTCATTGACCTTGGCGAATGTCGCCAGGGAGTTTATGAGTCCTATGTTCGGTCCTTCAGGAGTCTCTATAGGGCACATCCTGCCGTAATGGGAGTGATGTACGTCTCTGACCTCGAAGCCTGCCCTTTCCCTTGAAAGTCCGCCAGGTCCCAGCGCTGAAAGCCTTCTCTTATGAGTGAGCTCTGATAGCGGGTTGGTCTGGTCCATGAACTGGGAAAGCTGCGATGATCCGAAGAATTCCTTTATTGCAGCAGTTACAGGCCTGATGTTGATAAGGGCCTGCGGAGTGATGTTCTCCTGGTCCTGTATCGTCATCCTTTCCTTTACTACCCTCTCCATCCTCGACAGTCCGATTCTGAACTGGTTCTGGAGAAGCTCTCCGACAGACCTCAGCCTTCTGTTTCCAAGATGGTCGATGTCATCAATAACACCTATCCTGTATGGAAGTCCAAGCTCGTAGCTTATTGCCGCGTATATGTCGTCCTTGAGGATATGCTTTGGAACAAGGCCATGGAAATTCTTCCTGATCTCTTCCTTGAGGTCATCCTCCTCCAGGTTCATGTTCAGTATTGAACGGAGAACCGGGAAATGCACCAATTCCTTTATTCCGACAATCTTAGGGTCGAAGGATATGAAATCCTTCATGTTCACGAAATTGTTTCCTATAACTCTGATAGTCTTGTCATCAGCAATGATATCAACCGAGTTAATGGCACAGGCATGAATTGCCCTTGCCTTTTCTCTAGTGATCTTTTCACCCTTGCCGACTATTATCTCACCAGTATTAGGATCCACGATGTCGTTTGCTGAAATGTGGTTTGCAATCCTTGCAGCTATGTTCAGCTTCTTGTTGAACTTGTATCTGCCAACCTTTGAAAGGTCATATCTCTTCGCATCAAAGAAAAGCGAATCAATAAGAGAAACTGCGCTGTCCACTGTAGGTGGCTCACCCGGTCTCAGCCTCTTGTATATTTCAAGGAGTCCTTCTTCCTTGTTTGTCGTGTTGTCCTTTTCAAGCGTAGCCTTTAGCCTTTCCTCTTCACCGAAATAGGAAAGTATGTCCATGTCGCTTGACATTCCCATTGCCCTTGCAAGCACCGTAATGGGAAGCTTTCTTGTCTTGTCTATCCTTACACTTATGACATCGTTCGAATCGGTCTCGAATTCCAGCCAGGCTCCTCTGTTAGGTATGACGGTGGATGCATAGAGTTTTTTCCCGTTCTTGTCCAGGGACTCGTTGTAGTATACCCCAGGAGACCTTACAAGCTGCGAAACGATAACTCTCTCAGCTCCATTAATAATGAAGGTTCCCTGTTCGGTCATCAGCGGGAACTCGCCCATAAAGACTTCCTGTTCCTTGATTTCTCCGGTCTCGATGTTCTCGAGCCTTACCTTCACCTTCAAGGATGCAGAATAGGTGGAATCCCTTTCCTTGCACTCCTCGA
>DIWI01000008.1 GCA_002428415.1 Clostridiaceae bacterium UBA6110 | reverse complement strand
AAATCGACTCATGGGTTTGGGGCCCGCCGCTCCTCATACTACTTGTAGGAACAGGTATATACCTCACTGCAAGACTCGGACTTATACAGATATCGAGGCTGCCGATGGCTTTAAAGCTTGTATTCTCCAAAGACACTGAGGATGGCGCCCAGGGCGATGTTTCAAGCTTTGGCGCTCTTTGTACCGCACTTGCCGCTACCATCGGAACAGGCAATATTGTAGGTGTGGCTACTGCAATCAAGGCAGGCGGCCCTGGTGCGCTGTTCTGGATGTGGGTCGCCGCGTTCTTTGGAATGGCTACTAAATACGGGGAATGCCTTCTTTCAATAAAGTACAGGGTAGTGGATGATAACGGCCAGATGTCCGGAGGTCCAATGTACTATATTGAAAGAGGCCTTGGAAACAAGTTCCTTGCAAAAGCATTTGCATTCTTTGGAATATGCGTGGCCTTCTTCGGGATAGGTACTTTCCCACAGATCAATGCAATATCGAATGCAATCGACCTGACCTTCAAGGTTCCAATAATTGTAACTTCAATTGCACTTACAGTTATAGTTGCTTTGGTGACACTTGGTGGAATCAAAAGCATCGCTAAGGTGTCTGAGATAGTCGTACCGTTCATGGCTGTGTTCTATGTGCTTGGAGCATTGTTCATAATGGCAAGGAACTATACCCTTCTACCCGAGACATTTTCACTTGTGATAAGGAGTGCCTTCACTCCTGCAGCCGCAGCAGGCGGATTCCTGGGTGCAAGTGTAATGTTTGCCATGAGGAACGGAGTTGCACGAGGTGTATTTTCTAACGAATCAGGGCTTGGAAGCGCACCGATAGCGACAGCTGCAGCAAAATCCAATTCCTGTGTAAAACAGGGGCTCATCTCAATGACCGGAACCTTCTTCGACACGATCATAATATGTACTATGACTGGCATCATGCTGATAATGACAGGAGCATGGAAAGGCGACCTTTCAGGTGCAGCGATGACCAATTCCGCTTTTGAATCAGGGCTTCCCGGTATCGGATCATACATTGTGACCATCGGACTCGTATTCTTTGCATTCACAACCATACTGGGATGGAACTACTATGGTGAAAGGTGCACGGAATATCTGTTCGGAGTTAAGGGCATAAAGCCATACAGGATTATTTTCATCGGTCTTGTGGCGATCGGAGCATTCCTGAAGCTGGACATGATCTGGATACTTGCTGATATCGTGAACGGCCTCATGGCAATCCCTAATCTCATCGCACTTGTAGGCCTTAGCGGCGTTATCATTGCGGAGACCAATCTCTTCTTTAAGGGAGAAGCATCTGAGTCATCAAAATCAGACAAGATTGCATAATCATGTTAATTTGTTTTGTAAAGTAAGTATGGAGGTAAGGAATGCTTAGTGCGTTCCTTACCTCCTCTTTCTTCGGACCTTCAATCTTTGTTTTCAGATAAAGCTTATTCCCTGCAGTTCGTATCTGCAAAGCCTTGAAATCTTGTATAAGTAATTTGCTATTCTCTCAAGGTTTGTGATTATCTCCAGATATACCAGGCTCTCTTCAATTGTACATTTGCCATCCTCAAGCCTCTTTACATGGGCTTCGGAAAACTTCGCAGTGAGGATGTCCATATTTTCATCCATTAGTTTTACCTTCGAATGCTTCTCTTCTGTGAACACTTTAATATTTTCTGATACGAGCTTCGACATGTTTGAAAGCTCTTTATTGAGCTGTTCAAGTTCTCCCAGAGCTTCATTAGTGAAATCAAGCCCCCCGTTGTATCGCTTCTCCTGGAGCTTCATCGTTGTTATCGTATGGTCTGCGATCCTTTCCAGATAATTGGCACATTTAATTATGCCAGGTATTACAATTGAATCAGATTGTGAGACACCTCTCCTGGACAGCTCGACCATATAGTCAGTGAGATCCTTGTGGATGCAGCTTACAGATTTTTCGCGGTCATAAACCGCATCACGATTATCCAGGTTATTGCCTATTACAGAATCCACTGCAGCACCAAGCATATCTCTGTTAGTATCCATAGCCCGTAGCATTTCCTTCATGGATCCTTCAATTGCAGCGGCAGGAGTATCAAGCAGCAATTTGTCGATATAGACTTCCTCTGTTATACCTGACGGTTTTTTCTCCTTGACGATTGTCTTCAAAAGAGACACGAAATAATTATTCAGCGGAAGGAAGATCAAAGCTACCATGATGTTGAAAATCGTATGGGAATTAGCAATCTGCAGTTGAATATTGCTGCTGCCCTGAATCATCATTGTGAATGATTGTATGAAATCAGAAAATAGACCGACAAAAGGAAGAAATATCAACACACCTATTATATTATGAAACGCATGCCCCCATGCAGTCCTCTTGGCATTGATGTTTCCGTTCACACTCGCAAGCAGGGCAGTGACTGATGTGCCTATATTGTCCCCGAACATAAGCGCTATCGCCGCAGGAAGCGTCAAAAGTCCTGCGTTTCCGAGAAGCATGACTATACCCACGGTTGCTGCACTGCTGTGTACCAGAGCGGTTGTCACTACTCCAAGAAATATGCCTATGAAGGTATTTGAAGCATATTTCTGGAAAAAGTATCTGATAGTCTCATTCTGCTCCATGTAAGGAATTCCACTATTTAGAATTGTCAGGCCCAGGAGCATGAAACCAATTCCCATTATCGCATGCCCTACATTCTGAAGCTGCAGCTTCCGCGAGAATATCTTCAGGACGAATCCTAAAGCGATTATGGGCAATGCGAATGCCGTGAGCTTGAAACTGAAGCTTAGAGCCATGAATTGGGCTGTTATGGTAGTACCGATATTTGCACCATAAATTATCCCGATCGCCTGAGTCAGCTCAATTATACCTGAATTTACAAATCCAACGCTCAATACTGATATGGCTGTACTACTCTGGACAAGAGCAGTTAAAAAAATACCTGCAAGAAAAGCCTTCCAAAGCTTACCGGTAAGCTTCTGAAGCGCCTTTTTCATGATCCCTCCTGATAGGTGTTCCAGGCCTTCACCCATCATATCTACCCCATACATCAATAGTGCCGTGCCGCCAAATATACCAAACAGAAAATCACTCATTTGACAACCTATCCCCCAGTCCTGAATCATATCCCCACTTATTGTTCAGGAAATTAGACATATTCTATAATTAATATATCATTAACCTTAATTAAGTAATACTCTCGGATCAATAAATTTCTTCAAATCATTATTTCCAGTTTTTAGTAATATCCTCAGATATAGTTCTCTGAGTATTATCATTTCGACCTTTTCCAATCCCTCAGCATTATATAGTCAAAGAGATTCTTTGCGTCTTCCTTCTCCAACCCCTTTTCGCCAGCCAAGGACTCAAGATGGTGGATGAACTCATGCTTAAGAGTATGCTCCAGCCTTTCTTTAAGCTCCGGCTCTTCAAGATACCCATATACCTTCATGAATGAACCGTAATATATGACGATATATCTTCCGGAACTGAAACCCCTGTGATATTCACCCAGGATGTACAGGTCGTTGTTCATACTCATCTGATTCAGCTTCAATTCAGGTACGAGTACTATTCCGCCGCTGAGCTCGTTAAACAGCTCTTCGGGAAATCCGTCTGCGATTTTATCAAGAATCCTGCCCATCTCTTCAATAGTTACCATCTCTCATCACGCTCCAGTCAATAAGATTACAGGCTTATTCTTGTCCTAAAAGAACTGCAAGCAGAAGATTTGCAGCAGCTATAACAGAAAAGAAGAATCCAGGTATTGTCCTTCCCATTCGGAACAGCATTACTGCAGCTACAGCCATGATAGCTATTTTTGCAATAAGTAGTCCTGGCATTTCAAATCTTCCGATTGCATTCGGGGCCAGGTATTTACCCCAAAAAACAGCCGCTGTCGCTGGCAGGATCACCGCGAGGAGTATCCTCTGCCAAGCCTGGATTCCAGTATTGTATCCATAGTAGCCATATATGAATAGCGCGACCAGTTCAACAATGAAGGAAAGGCCGAGGTTGATGACTTTAATGACATCTATCATCCAATCAGCCCTTGTACTTCAGGACAGCTGTCTGTCGCTCCGTATCATGTGTCACCTCAATAAGGTTGCCGTCATACTCGACAACTCTGCCTGTCAGTTCAAGGAATTCCCCGACACCCTTTATAACATCAAAGCCGAAGCTCTCTGAGCTGTAATGCATGGGAATCACAACCTTTGGCATAAGCTTTTTGACTATGTCGGAGGCGACAGAAGCATCGATGGTATAATAGCCACCGACAGGGATCATCGCCACATCAAGCTGACCGATTTCTCCAAGCCTCTTATCATCAAGGGATTCACCAAGATCTCCAAAATGAGCGAATCTGTAGCCTTCTCCCTCAAATACATGGATTGTATTCATCCCTCGTTTTCTTCCGCCATCGTCATCATGTGTGCTCATTATCTTCTTCACATTGAAGGGCGACTTTGCACCTCTATCAATTATCCTGACAGCCTGAAACCAGTTATGGTCATTATGACCGTGGCTTGCAAACACTTCACAGGCCTCCTCATGAAGCGGCGAAAGCCCCGGAATCATCCCGTCCTTGTAGGGATCGATCACCAAAGAGTACTCCCCATATTCTATCTTGAAGCAGGAATGCCCCAGCCATTTTATCCTGAGCTTTTCATCCATTTTTTACTCCTCCTTGAAAAGAACTATTCACCATATATATTATAGGCTCAATGTTCCGAATCTCTGTACAAACAGGATACTTTAGGTGTTCACAGCAAGATAATTCATGCAACCAATCTAAATGAGCCCGTTACTTTTAAGCCAGGAGCTGAGTTCTTCCCTGAATTCATCAGGTTCAATCACCCTCTCCATAGTTGTAGTGATTGACAGACTGTCTGCAACCTCTCCACCCTTGGAACGTATCTTCGATGTAATACTGTCAATCACCTTTTGAGGCACCTTGTCATCTGCCTTGGTTATGAACAGGAAGACTTTTTTCCCTTTGAAATTCGCTTTGCTTATGAATGAATTGACTGCCGGAGTACTATGCCATGCCCAGACCTGACATCCAAGCAATATCCTGTCATACCCATCGAGGTTGAAATCCATTGGCATGAGTCTGCTCCTCAGGCCGAGCAGTGCCGTAAGTGCGGAAAAAGGCATGTTGCTTTTCTTCCTTTCCTTTTTCTCCACAATAGCAATTGAATCGTACCCGGTAAGTGCCTGAATCTCCTTCGCCACAGATTCCGTATTGCCGGACCATGAATAATAAGTGATTAAAGTCCTGCCTTCCATATTGACCTCCTGCAAGCTAGTATTGTTTGAATAAGCAAGCTAAATGTCAGTTCCACACTTCCATTTTATAGCATAAATTCATACTTTAGTATTGAATTGAATGAATCACTGATGAAAAAGACACGGATCCATCCATTGACAGATTCCGTGTCCTTACTCAGTTCAGTTCCTTGAACTGACCCGTAACTATATAGTTTGTCCATT
The DNA here is from genome assembly GCA_002428415.1 of Clostridiaceae bacterium UBA6110. Taxonomy (GTDB): domain Bacteria; phylum Bacillota; class Clostridia; order Clostridiales; family Clostridiaceae; genus Youngiibacter. The sequence continues at coordinate 13,631 of DIWI01000008.1, read as the reverse complement.
CGCAGATGTTCGTGGCATGGTCTCCGTTTCTCTCCAGGTACTTTACTACGAACTGCAGCTGACCAGCCAATTTCATGAGGTCATTGTTGCCTGAAGCAAACTCATAGAGCTTGGCGATTGCTCTTTTTGACTTTTCATCGATGATATCATCGGTTCTGGCCAGGTCTATTGCATGGCTCCTGTCCTTGGCTACAAATGAATCCAGGGATTCGTTGATGAATTTTGTCACATCATCACTTATTTCCATAAGTTCATCGTCAATGATGTCAGTATAGTTATCCTTGCACTCCAAAGCGACAATCGCGATGTCCTTTGCATGGTCTCCCATTCTCTCAAGGTCTGTTACAATTTTTATCACTGTAAATATATATCTCAGATCACTTGCTACAGGACCCTGGGTTGCAATCAGCTTGATGGCCTCGTCTTCAATGTTTCTCATCAGTTCGTTGATTTCCCTGTCCTCACCGATTAAGAATTCTGCAAGCTTCGCATCCCTTTGGACAAGTGCCTTGATTGCCCTCTTCATCTGAGTCTCAACCAGGAATCCCATCCTTAAGAGTCCGTTGTTCATGTGATTTATACTTACCTCAATGCTTTTCGTCATATGCACTGGCACCTCTCTTTTATAATATCCATTCCTTGTGATCCAATGACTTCCGTATATTGAGAATCACTTTTGCAGTATTTGAATGCGTCGGATCCAATGAAAAAAGCATGCACAATATCAGCTAGATTTTCTCAGCATGCTTCCATGGTTCTAGTTTATCTGTATTCTTTCACCGCGAATAATATAAACTACCTTTTCGCATATGTTGGTTATGTGGTCTGCGATCCTTTCCAGATGCCTTCCTATGAAGAGGAGCTTTGTTCCCTGCCTTATGAATTCACGGTTGTCGCTTATCTTTAGGAGTACATCATTATAGAAATCCCTGTAGATCTCATCTACAAGGTCATCCTGCTTTCCAACCTTCAAGGCAAGATAGGCATCGCCCTCAATAAAGCTCTTCCTGGTGTCTGCGAGCATACCCTGGATTATGTCTCTCATCTTAAGAACGTCCTTGACTTCCATGTAGTGAGGTTCATCACCTATGACTATGACTTCCCTTGATATGTTAACACAGTAATCGCCGATTCTCTCAATGTCGGTAACCATCTTGATTATCGAAAATACGAGTCTCATATCCTTGGCAGTTGGCTGCTGCAGAGCAATCAGCTCTGTGCATAGGTCTTCGACCTGGTTGAGGAGGTCATCGACTGCATCATCCTGTTTGGATATCGTCTTGGCAGCCTCAACATCCTGCTCAACAAGCGACCTTATGCTTTCATCCAGGATTTCCCTGGAGAGGTCCATCATCTCAACTACCTTGTTTCTAAGTACAAGGATTGTCTTCTCATAATTATCACGTGCCATATATTCCTCCTTAGCCGAATCTTCCGGTTATATAATCTTCAGTTCGCTTATCGATTGGAGTTGTAAACAGTGATTTGGTGTTACCATATTCTATCATCTCGCCAAGCAGGAAGAAAGCTGTCCTGTCCGAAATTCTTGCGGCCTGCTGCATGGAATGCGTGACTATGCTTATGGTATATTCCTTCTTCAGGGAATCAAGAAGCTCTTCTATCTTGTAGGTTGCTATCGGGTCAAGAGCTGATGTAGGCTCATCCATCAGGATCACATCAGGCTGAACCGCCAATGCCCTTGCTATGCAGAGCCTCTGCTGCTGGCCTCCTGACAGTCCGTATGCATTGTCATTAAGCCTGTCCTTGACCTCATCCCATAGCGCCGCACTTCTGAGGCTTGTCTCAGTTATCTCCATCAGAAGCTTCTTGTCAGTTATTCCATGTATCCTCGGACCATAGACAACATTTTCCATTATTGATTTAGGAAACGGATTAGGTTTCTGGAACACCATACCGACCTTTGTCCTCAGCTCCTCAACCCTCAGGTCCCTGTCAAATATATTCTTTCCGTGATAGAGTATCTCACCTTCAACCTTAACTGAAGGAATATTCTCAACCATCCTGTTGAGAGTCTTTATGAAGGTGGATTTACCGCAGCCTGAAGGCCCTATTATTGCGGTAACCTCATTTTTGTATATGTCTATGTTTATGTTCTTCAAGGCATTGTCTTTTCCATACCAGAGATTCAGGTTCCTGACCTCGTATATTGCCTCTTTGTTTTCATTAATCTTTTCTGACAAAATTATTAACCTCCACTAAAATCGCTTCTGAAATTTGTTTCTTATTACAATCGCCACCGAATTCATAAGGAACAGAATTGCCAGGAGCACAACGATGGTTGCTGCAGCAAGATTTGCATACTCAGGTGTAAGTACCGTATCCAGAGTCCAGTAGTAAATCTGGATTGGAAGAGCAGTAAAGTCATCAAGTATGCTGTTCGGGAGCTTCAATATCAGTGTAGGGATACCAAGAACTACCAGTGGAGCAGTCTCTCCTATGGCCCTTGAAAGTGAGAGTATGAATCCCGTAAGTATTCCAGGTATGGCAACCGGAAGTACTACCTTGCTGATTGTGGTCCATTTATCAGCTCCCATGGCGTATGAAGCCTCTCTTAGGAACCCAGGAACTGCCTTAAGCGCTTCCTGGCTTGATACCACGACAATCGGCAATACAAGGAGAGACATTGTAAGTCCGCCTGCCAGCAGGCTGCCTCCCAGGTTCAACATTCTTCCGAAGACAGTCAGACCCAGTAGTCCGAATATTACAGAAGGAACGCTTGCAAGGTTTGATATGTTGATGTTGATGAAGTCCTTTATCGTACCTGGTGCCGCATATTCCTCCAGATAAATGGCTGTTGAAACTCCCAGCACCATTGTAACTGGAATTACTATGAGCATAAGCCATACTGTACCCATTATGGCGCCCTTGATACCTGCCTTCTCCGGAAATATGGATAGTGTCTTGGTAAGAAAGTCAATATCAAGCCAGCCTATGCTGTCTCTTATTACCTGGAATAGCAGAAATGCCAGTACGATAATAGCAAACAGCACTGAGGATGAAAACAGGTGCTTGGCGAAGTTACTGAGCCTCACACGTCCCTGGATCCTGGCACTGTCTATAGGCACCTTGTAAGGAAGCTTCTTCTTGTTCTCAAATTTGGTACTTTTATTTTCCATATTGAGTCCTTTGCTTTCCATCAGTATGCCTCCCTGTATCTTTTCGAAATCCTGTGTGCGATATGGTTCATGAGCATGGTGAACAGGAACAGCATCAAGCCCACAGCATACAGGCTATAGTATCCTGTTGATCCGCTGGCCGCATCTCCGCTTGTGAACTCGACAATATATCCGGTCATCGTCTGCATGGATTTTGTTATGTCCAGAGTGAATGCCTTCGAGCTTCCGCTGGCAATCGTTACAATCATTGTCTCGCCGATCGCTCTGGAGATCGCCAGTACGATGGATGATAGTATTCCGGAAATTGCAGCAGGTGTAACCACCTTAAATGCCACTTCAAGTCTTGTCGATCCCAAACCCAATGCTCCTTCTCTCATTATTTCAGGAACTGCGTTCATAGCATCCTCCGACAATGAGGCAACCATTGGAATGATCATGATTCCCATGACTATGCCGGGACTCAGGACATTCTTGGACTCCAGAGTTGGGATTATCTTCATTAAAAGAGGTGTGACAGTCGAGTATGCAAAGAATCCATATACTATTGTAGGGATTCCCGCAAGAACCTCCATTATAGGCTTTACGGTCTTACGGACACTTGCTGTTGCAAACTGGCTCATATATATTGCAGCTGCCAGTCCTACCGGAACAGCTACTGACATGGCTATCAGAGTTGTGAATATGGTCCCTGTTATCAGCGGTATGAACCCGAAACTTGGAGCTGTTGCATTCAGGGGAGCAAGCTTTGTGCTGAATACTTCTGCCAAAGGGACCTTTGAGAAGAAGTTGTATGCGTCGACTACGAGTGTAAGGACAATTCCAAATGTTGTGAGTACTGAAATGAAAGACATGAGGAATAGAAAGCTCGGCACGATCTTGTCCATCACATAATTCTTTTTCACCATATGGTCGTGTATCATTTCTCTTACTTTGGTCTGATTTTCCATAGAAGCTGTTCCTCCCGGGATATCTTCATACAGCAGTTCAAGATGAGAGGCTCATGCCCCTCATCTTGAACTATCTAGTTAATTCTGATTACTTTACAGCATCAAGTGTTGCAGCATAACCGCTGTAGACGCTATCTGGCAGTGGTGCAAATCCATTCTCGCCAGCAAGCTTTGCAGCACCGTCAGCTGATACAACGAACTTCGCATAGTCAAGAACCTGTGGATTAGCTTTTGCCTTGTCAAGGTCAAGGTAAGTGTATACAAGTCTGGTGAATCCTGCATAAGGAAGTGCTTCACCGATCGTCTCAAGCTTTGGCTCTACTGCTCCGCTTCCGAAGTCAACCTTAACTGCACTCAGCTTATCCTTATTTGATTCGTAGTATCCAAATCCGAAGAAGGCAATTGCGTTCTTATCCTTTGAGACCAGGTCAACAAGGGTTGAATATTCCTGCTGAAGGTTTACTGTTGAAACTAGGTTTTCCTTCTTGAGAAGTCCTTCATAGAAGAACTCGTATGTTCCGTGGTTCTCGTTAGGACCATAGAACTTTACTTCCTCTGCAGGCCATGTGGATCTGATGTCTGACCAGAGGACCTTATCATCGCTCTTGATCTTGCCTGAAGTATACATGTTGAGTATCTCTTCAGCCTTCATCTCAGTTGCCCAGGTGTTTTCCTTGTTTATAACAAGAGTGAGTCCATCATATGCAAGCTTAATCTCAAGAATGTTTTCATCCATTTTCTTTCCGGCTGCAACAAGCTCAGCAACCTCGGTATCCTTGATCTTTCTTGAAGCATCTGCGAAATCAAGTTCCCCTGCGATGAACTTCTTGAGGCCTGCGCTTGATCCTGCTCTGCCGACCTGAACGCTTACTTCATCCTGTACGTCAGTCATGTAGTTTTCAGCGATGTTAGCCATAAGCGGATAAACTGTTCCTGATCCGTCAACTATAACGGCACCGCTTAGCTTTGGTTCTGTTGCAGATGGAGCTGTAGTTGGTGTTGCTGCAGCTCCGCAGCCTGCGAGTATTGATACAAGTGCAAGTGATGATACTAGTCCGAGTATTTTCTTATTCATTGATATCCTCCTAAAATTCGAGTTCAACCGGTTGCCAATTCACAACCTACAAAATGAATTATACGGACTCAATGTTTATTCCACATTGCCAGATTGTTATGTCCACGTTAAATCGAAATGCGGTAAACAATTACATTTTCATGAAATCCTTTGCACCCAAATACTTTTGCGTGCAATACAATATCAGGATAAAATTTACGGAAATTTCACCATAGGTTTAGAGTCAAATTTGCATAACAAAAGACCATGGACAAAATCCATGGTCTCTAAAAAGTATTATCCTGTCATTTTGTTTCAGCCAGACCTTTAAATAGTTCAACTCCCGTTTCAATTATTTCATCAGGAAAATCATATTCATGGGTATGTATATTTGGATGGTCAACACCGTTACCGATATAGCATATGGCTCCTTTGGTCAGCTTCAGGTAATGTCCGAAATCCTCGGAAGCCCTGAAGGGCTCTTCCATCTCAACAAGATGAAGCCCCTTATCCCTGCATACCTGCCTGATCTTGTCTGAGCTTTCCTTGTGGTTGAAGGTCTCCGGGAAGTAGTCTACATACTTAAAGCTTAAACCAAGCCCGTACCTTTCAGCCTGAGCATGTGCAAGTTCTTCAAGGTTTTTCTGCAGCCTGTCCATTTCCGACTCAAGATTCGCTCTGATGGTAAGGAGGATATCTCCTCTTCCTGCTGAAACACCGAAAGCCCGTTCACCTATATCCACCTGGATCACTGTGCACAGCACCATTCCCTTGTTGTAGTCAGGAGATGTCAGCTCAGGTATCGCATCTATGATCTTTGCAATCGCGAATGCAGGATTAATTCCCTTTTCAGGTTGGCTGGCATGGGATGGAGCTCCCTCCATATGAACTATCATGCCCTTTGAACCGCAGTGGCTTACACCATCTATAACATTCACTGACTTTAGCTCCATACCGCTCATATTGTGGAATGCAAATATCTCGTCTATACGGTTCTCTTCAATGAATACCCTGCATTCTGCAGCACCGTCTCCGGTCTCCTCAGCATGCTGGAACAGGAAGAATATATTGTTGCTGCTGCCCTTCTTGTCGATTTCCAATGCAAAGCCGGCAAGGGTTGCAGAATGCCCGTCATGTCCGCATTTATGAGAAACTCCAGCTTCAAGTGATGAGTGTGGAATTTCAATTATCTCATCCATATGAATAGCGTCAAAATCAGCACGAAAGGCGATGTTCCTGCCTCCAGTTTCAGCTCTGTAGATGGCGTAGAACCACCTTCCGCGATCCACGATTTCAAGTCTTGTATTCTTTCTCAGGAATTCGATGAGGTGCTTTTTCGTCCAGACCTCTTGATTTGAAAGCTCGGGATGCATATGCAGTTCATGTCTAAGTCGCCTTGCAAGTTCCAGGTTATCCGTTTCCATTCATTTTTCCTCTTGTATCATCATACCTATCGCCAATTTTTTACATTAAAACTATTATACTATCCTTAAATGGATATCTAAATGCTTATTGCTCCAGACGCAGATTGAACTTTTCAATTGGTTCCGGACCCCTCAGAACAAACCTTGTCACCTGAAGCAGGCCTTCACTGTTGACCACGACTCTCCACCTGGCAATCTGGATATTGCCGTCAATAAGCTCTATGGCAGTCATGCTTGTCGGATAGATGCAGCATCCGGTATTAAAATATGGAAGCTCATCAGCTCTTGGAAACTTGAATCTGTGGGTATGACCGCATATCAGCATCCTTTTATGCTTATCTATCCACTTCACATAGTTCTTTTCAATCCTGTGCCTTTTGCTGATGTTCCTCACCGGGCTTGCGGGGTTAGTGAAGCCGAATGAGTGAAGGTGTCTCCAGAAGTACTTAAGCGACAGCATTGAAAAGAACCAGAACTGATCGTTGCTGAGGTCTCCCTGATGTCCGTGCAGTGTCAGAATTTCCTGACCTGTCTTTCTATTGACAAGAAGCAATGACTCACATGGATCCAGTTCATTGAGAAAATCGTGAGCCTGCTGCTTGAAGTCATTATAGTATGTATAATAGTTGTTCCTTACATAATCCTTATTCTTCAGATAGATGTTGTGATTCCCATAGAGCATGAAAAGCCTTTTTTCATCATGGAATCTTCTGATGGACTCATAAACTTCATAATGGGCATTCTTTATGTCTACGAACCGCGGATGCTCCCAAAGCTCGTCTCCATCGCCTGCTTCCACATAGACAAAGCCATTTTTGTAGTAATAGTCCATCGCATGCAGGTATGCATTCTGGTTCTTCGTGAACTCATCAGAGCTGTTTCCATTTCCGCGGTGGCAGTCGCTTATGAACACATACCTTGAATTTTCGTCAAAATGAGCAACCCTTGCCTTGAGATAAGCTTCCGTCAGTCTTTGATCCGTACGCATGCCATTCACCTCACACTATTTGACTTACCTTGATTATAAATCTAATCTTCTCCATATAGAATAACCGGAGCACCTTATCCATATTAACAATCCATATACTTTATTAACTATTCTCGAATATTTACCATGCAGGTTTTGAGGATTAGAAAAAGACACCCCTGGAGGTGTCTTGCAATTAACATAGCAAATAGAATCAGCTGACCAGCTTTTCCTTAAGCGATTTCTCATAGACCTTCAATACCAGGATTATTAGCAGCGCGACAAATGAAACTGCCGCCAGTATCCTGAACAATGTAAATATATCGATGTGCTCCAGAAGAATTCCTCCACCAATATTTCCTGTGAAGTTCCCTAGTCCGCAGACTGCAGCGAATATTGTCATTGCTGTAGTCTTCATGGCTGATGGGACTATTCCGTTCAGATACTGAAGAGCCGCCATGAAAAACAATGCAAAGGATACTCCCTGAAGAACCTGTACAATAAGTACCATCTGATATGAAACGCTTAATGAGTCAAGCAGGTATCTAAGTACAAAGAAGAATATGCCTATGGCGAAGAGGTTAAGCTCTCCGAACCGCTTCATCAGCTTGTGACCTGAAAACATTGAGGGAAGCTCACTTATTGCAACCATGAACCCATATACTCCAATATGTGCAACTGTTCCGCCGGTCTTCTGTATCAGAAGCGAAATGTATGAATTGTTGCTGCCGATGGCTATGTTGATCGTATATACAGCAAGCATGAATATGAGGAACCTGCGATTTTTAAAGAGCTTGGAAATATCCTTGACATTGATCTTCACCTTGGCCTTTTTGCCCTGAAAGTCAATCCTGTATATAAAGACCAACCCTATCATAATAAGCAAAGGATACATTATGAATGCGATGTTTATTCCAAACCTTGATACTAACTGTCCCGAAATAAGGGCCATGAATGCATATCCTGCGGAGCCCATGAGACGGATCCTTCCATACTGGATCTCTCGCTTCTTCTCCATGATTTCATAGGTGAATGCATCAGAAACAGGAATTATCGGGCTTTGGAAAGTAAGGAAGAAAACTATGCAGAGGAGTATGGCGATGAATGAATTGGCGAATATGAAGCTTGTTATGAGTATCGCACTTCCAACTATAAGTATCATTATGGTTATTCTCTTATTGAGATACTTGTCAGTTAAAAATCCCCAAATAGGCTGAGTGAACACGCCGGTAATGGAATATACCGCGAAAAGTATTCCAATCTGGGTGAAACTCAATCCCCTGGACTGCATATAATATGTTAGGAATGGAAAGAAGCATGCAAATGATCCGAAAATAAGAAAATATGATAGCTTCAAATTTGTCGTTAGAACATCCCTTTTCTTCATTGCTGCCTCCCGGTTATACAGTTTCTTGAACCTTTTTAAAGTATACACCTCTTTTTAGAAATCTGTTGTAATTTGCAGTTCCTGAAAATTGAAATTCACCAATTCCGGAAAAACGTGATACGGCCGTCAGTTGCATTTACAATGACGGCCTATACCTTCTTTTCTATACTGCTTCCAGAATAGCTGATTTCAGTATCCCTTCAACCTCTTCAGCTATATCTTGAAGACCTTCTTTCCCAAGTAATCCTACGAGGGACATGGGCTTAAGCATCCCGATCCTTACTTCTCCATCCTTCTCATAGACTGCCATTTTGCATGGAAGCATATATCCTGCCTCTATGTCCTTGTCCAACACTATCTTGGCCTTGGGAGGATTGCATACCTCCATGACCTTGAAGTTGACATCGAAATCCAGTCCCTTCTCTCTGAGCTTGTCCTTGAAGTTCATTTCCCAAAGTACTCCGAAGCCCTTAGACCCAAGTGCCTTCCTGATATCCTCGACAGCTGTTTCAAAGTCTTTTCCTGTCTTCATCTCATATACGAAATCCATTCTAAACCTCCTATTGTGGTTTTTTTCTTATAATTGAATCATAACATTTTGATTTTTATTATCAATTGTATCTCTGAATGTTCATTGAGTGTTAATACATAGTCTCCATGTTAATTACAGCCTTTTGTTCATTTGTTTCCAACCACCAAAAAAGCAGGCAGCCGCATCTAGGGCGACAGCCTGCTTCACAAGTTAAAATTGGAACCTATTTGACAACCAGTACCGGACAGCCCGCGGCACCCGCTACCCTTTGAGTAACACTTCCCATTATAGCTCCGCCCCATGGCCCGTGTCCCTTCGTACCCATTACAACCAAATCAAAGCCTGTATTGGCTTCCTCTATGATCACAGAGGCAGGGTATCCAAATGCTGTCTTCGTTGTTACGCTGACCTCTCCGGTATCTGTTTCACCCTTCGTCTTCTCCATGATTTCCTTGCTTACGGCTTCTATCTGCTCCTTTGTTATCTTAACCTCAACATTTGACTCACCCTTCATATAATCTTGTATTACATGAAGAATCTCAAGTTCAGACTGAAAACGCTTCGCCATCTCCAGTGCAACCTCAAACGCTCGTCTCGAATAATCCGAACCATCGGTAGCTACCAATATCTTTTTGTACATGATTCATCTCCCCCATCATGTTCGAATGGAATCAGGTAACTGATTTGAAGGTTGAAACAAATTCCGGAATTTCAAGGAAATCCCTTCTTTGACTTCATTAAAACACACAAGCAGCATATATTCAAACAACTGCCTGAATATTTTGTAAACTATGAGTGAACTATTGTATTGCTTTGGAATTACTGCATTTTTTAACTCAGAAATTTCATTTTCAAACTATGTTCTGGACTCGTCCCACTGTACCGTCCTCAAGCCTGACTTTAATTCCATGTGGATGGTTTGAGGAATTTGTAAGGATATCCTTCACGACTCCCTCGGTAAGCTTCCCGGACCTCTGGTCTTCTTTCTTTACTATCTGAACCTTTATCCCCGGCTTTATATCTGCGCGCTTTTTACCGTCCATAATCCACCTTTAACTTTCATATTATTAGAGAACATTCTGTCCCGGAACATTATATCACACTTCCAAAAACGAGACAGATACTAAAACCTAAATGTAGCTTTCAATTATCCTTCAAATGCCTATGACTAAAAAATATAGTGAAAACACAGAAGACTTGATTTTTTTATCAAGTCCTCTGTATTTTCACTAGCTTTTCAGGTTTTCCAGGATGAATTCGCGTGCAAACCTCAGGTCTTCTTCAAAATCACTTTTCCCAGTGTCCCAGAACTCACAGACAAAGAGATTGACCCCTTTATCCAGAATTGCTCTCAGGCTTTTTTTGAAATCCACATGTCCAGTTCCATAAGGAACTTCCCTGAATACTCCTGGAACAGTTTCCTTGAGGTGAAAGGCAACTATGTTCCCTTCACCAAGACTTATGTCGTCAGTCACTGACTTGCCATACATCACGGCTGCATTAGTTATGTTGCCTAGATCCGGGTAAACCTGAAGGTATGGCGAATTAACCTCATTCACATAATACATGGCTTTCTCGATGGTATTCATGAACTCTGTCTCCATGGTCTCGAATGCAAGGATAACTCCGTATCTCGCTGCCATTTCAACGCTCTTTCTGAGATTTTCAAGAAAATTAGCTTTCGTAGCTTCATTTGATTCATTGTAATACTCATCATAGCCGGCGATCATGATTATCCTTACACCAAGGTCATATGCGAGAATAATAGCCTTCCTCATGATTTCAAGGGATTTCTCCCTTATACCGGCATCTTCCGATCCAAGTGGGTACTTCCTGTGACCGCTGAGGCATATGGACCTTATGAAAAGCCCTTCTTCGAACATATCACTGACCATCCTGGCTCTTTCTTCAATCGTCATGTCCAGTCTGGCAAGCTTATCCTCAGTTTCATCAATACTCATTTCAAGAAAATCGTACCCATATTTCCTGGCAAGGCTTAGCTTCTCCTTCATTGACATACGGTTTGGAATGGCTTTCTCATAAAGCCCGATCCTTACACTCTCCATCTAAACCACTTTCTTCTTCTGGCCGTAATAGGAATCCGGACCATGCTTTCTGAGATAGTGCTTGTCAAGAAGCTCCTGCTGCATCTGAGGCAAGGTAGGGTCTATCATGTTGTTGTGCCATGACATCATTGCAAGCTCATCTAAAACAGCAGAATTATGGACTGCCTCCATGGCATCCTTTCCCCAGGTGAAAGGACCGTGGGAATGGACAAGCACACCTGGCATGTAATCAGGATTTATCCCTATGAAGGTCTCAATTATTACGTTGCCTGTCTCAAGCTCGTACTGATCTGCAATCTCCCCAGGTGTCATCAGCCTCGTGCACGGTATTTCGCCATAGAAATAGTCGCCATGAGTAGTGCCCAGTGCGGGTATTGGCTTCCCGGCCTGAGCCCAGATTGTCGCCCACCTTGAATGTGTATGGGTCACTGCACCAATGTTCTTGAAAGCCTTGTAAAGTGCCAGATGAGTAGGAAGGTCCGATGACGGATTAAGGTCACCTTCTATCCTGTTCCCCTCCATGTCCACTATTACGATATCTTCAGCCTTCATAACATCGTATTCTACTCCTGAGGGCTTTATGGCTACGACTCCTCGCTCCCTGTCAATCTCTGATACATTTCCCCATGTGAATTTTACAAGCTCGTATTTTGGAAGCAGGAGGTTCGCCTCCAGCACCCTTTTTTTCATATCTTCATACATGTCCCATACCTCCTATTCGTATACAAAGTACAGTGCAGCTTCACCGATCTCACGGTTAGCAGCTATTATTATATCCCTGTCCTCATGGTTGATCACTGCCACGTTGCTTGGACCTGTGCCTTCATCGATCGTTCCTGTCCTGAAGGTCAGAGGTTCATCCTTGTCTGCCTGTATCCAGAACAGCTCCTTAGCCTCTCTCCTGTAGCCTCCGATAATTGTCGGTACTCCCCTGAGCTTTCCTCCCCAAACCACATGGCCAAAATCCATTGGCTTGTGGTATTTGAAGACTATCTTGTACTCGCCGTCTATTTTTTTCCTTATGAGGAAGTTCCCTCCATGGAATGCTTCAATCGTAACCAGTTCGTCCTCTCCATCACCGTCGATGTCAATGACTGCGATGTCACTTACAGGCTCATCAAGCAGCTTTTCCACAGTCCAGTCGTCTCCGTCCTTTTGTGGTGGTGTAACTACAAGCACGCCCTGGTCTGAGGTAACGAATCCGCACTCCGTGCCCTTCCAGTTGACTCTGGAATATCCATGGTTTCTTACAAGGCCCTCTGCTATCACCTTAAGCTCCATTGGAGCATCCAAATCCAGCTCACCTACATATATCTTTCCCGGATCGCTCCAGTCTTCCTTGCTGGACTTTGATGTGCAAAGCGTGCAGCCGATGAAGTATAGCTTTCCACCCCCGGTGAGGATGTCGAATCTGTGCAGATAAGGAAGATCCAGAAATTTGGTTACTTCCCATGACCTGTCTTCCTTTGGCACTGCTGTGACTACAATTGATTTTTCAGCCTGGAATGTAGGGAAAAAATTCTGGACTGCCAGGAATGCACCATTTTTCCCCGGAATTGGAACCATTGACATGGTTCCGCCTGGTGCGTCCCAAACTGCTTCCATCTTTTCATAGTCCTTGCCAGAAAAGCTAAGTGCCTGGCCTTCGCCTTCTGTCGCCAACAGCACCCTCTCTTCACCGTCTACAGTCACATATTGTGTCGAATAGCATCTGAACATGTCTGTCAGATGTTTCTTCTCGAATCTCATCTATACCATCTCCTATTATCACTTGTACATTGTCAGCTTTTAATGAGGGGATACTGTATCTCTCAGTATCCCCATTCCATAAGCTGCCTATTTCCTGTTGACTATCTTTTCTACGATCTTTTCTTCAATCTCCTGCTCTGACAGAAGATTCCTCAGTCCGATTACTATCGTGTTATACTTTTCAGCATCCTTGAAATTGTCGATTAGTGCCAGAGAGCTGATCACTACGTCATAGTCCCTGATGAGGGACTTGGCCTCGCTAACGCTGCAGTGGTGTATTGCAACAGGTATGTTGTGCTTCTTGAAGACCTTCTCTATCTTCATCTTTATGATCTGACTTGAGCCCATCCCGCTTCCGCAGGCAGCTA
>DIWI01000056.1 GCA_002428415.1 Clostridiaceae bacterium UBA6110 | reverse complement strand
GGCGACTTTTTTTTATCTTTTTTAGGTTATGGAAGACTCCTTTGGAAATAGTAAAAGTAATTCTTGTTTGACTTTAATTTTCAGGTTTTATGTGAGGAAAGCCATATCCCCTTCAATGGCATTGGTTTTGGGGAATTATAATGATGAAGGACGGATAATAAATGAAGGCACTGGCTACAAGATTCACGATGTTTGTTTTAGGACTATTCATACTCTCCTATGGTATTGCCCTGGCAATAAGGTCTTCGCTTGGAGTATCGCCGATAAGCTCATTTCCTGTCGCAATAAGCAAAGTAACCGGAATGACTGTGGGACGAATAACCATATTCTTCTATCTTGTACTTGTTGTTGCGCAGATAATCATTTTAAGGAAGGACTTCAAGGTCAAGAATCTGCTTCAGATAGCCTTTTCATCAGTATTTGGCTTTTTTACCGATTCAGCATTATCGGTTACAGCGGTTCTGGCGCCTCAGTCATATGTCATTAAACTTTTATACCTCCTGACGAGTGTTTTTCTAATGGGCTTAGCAGTATTCATGCTGCTGGTAGCTGATATAGTCAACAATTCCCCTGAAGCCTTCTGCAAAGCGATTTCTGACAAATACTCAATAGATTTTGCGAAAGTTAAAATATGGTTCGACCTTTCCTGTGTTGCTGCTTCTGCAACTATTTCAATGATTTTCTTCGGGAACATTGGATTGATCAGAGAAGGGACTATAATCGGAGCTCTTTTTATTGGCAAAATCGGAGGCTTCTTCTACAGAAGCTACAAGCACAAGGTAGTGGCGATGCTCGGAATATGATATGAGGATAATGGAATATGGCATCACAGACAGCAATATGGATGAAAGGCTCTTCCAAAACTGGCTCGAGGAAAGATTGGAGCTCTGGCCTGGTGAAGGAAGACATGACGAGCATATTGAAGAGATGCGTCAGATACTGACAGGGAAGCCAGTCGATGGCGGAACAGAGTCAGGGCTTCTTATGTGCACGTCTTGTGATAATCTTGCAGGATTCCTCGAATACTCCATTAAGGATGGAATACCTGGTTCAGCAGGAACATCGATACACATTGAGGGTATCCATACCCGTGAGCGATACAGGCGAAATGGTATTGCAGAAGCTTTGGTAAAGAGATTGGTTGAGATTGCAGAGAAAAAGGGAATTAAAAGGCTAACCTCGGACATTGAAGCCGGTAATGAAGCAAGCTTTCTTTTTCATTCAGCCATCGGATTCATAATTACTGTCTCTGACAGTGAAGCTGTATACCTTGAGAAAATAATAGGATAAAACAAAGCGAGTAAGGGCTAGCCCTTACTCGCTTTTAATTTATATGCTATGCTATTTCTTCACTTGCAGCATCTGCTGCAGATTCCTTGGAATCACCTATGGAGAGCATAAGGTTCAGTGTTATTCCGACTATGGCTGCTGTAGCTATCGCTGGAAGCTGGGTACCGAACATAGGTATCATGCCGCCTTCGAAGTTGAAGCTTCCGCCAAGTCCCACTATAAGAATTACCGCTATTACCGCAAGGTTCTTCGAGCTGAACATATCTACCTTCTTGTCCATCATAATGGTGATTCCCTGAGCAGCTATTACTCCGAAGAGGTATATCGAAAGTCCTCCGATTACAGCTGTCGGTATTGAATATACCACATTGATCAGCGGTGTGAACATTGAGATTATCATTGTAAGTATGGCTGCAGCAATTAGCACAGGCACCGAGAAATTCTTGGATATTGCCATAGCGCTTATGTTTTCGCCGTAGTTGGTTCCTGCAGGGCCTCCGATGAGTCCTGAAACTATATCACCGATACCATCTCCTATAAGGTTAAGACCAAGCTTGTTCTCAAGGTCATACTTCTTTGTTGAACCTTTCTTTCGGGCAAGGTCATTTACGTAGATATCAAGCTGATAAATATGGGCAGTCGATTCAGGTATTGTCGCTATCGCTATTGGCATTATTGCAATTACTGCCGCAAGTGATGGCTTAGGGAATGTGAATATCGGGAGATTGAGAATTCCAGCTGACGTTATTGTGTTGAAGTTCACGAACTGTATACCGGTTGAAGCTCCGATTATAAGTGCTGACACATATCCTGTAAGCAGTCCGAACAATATTGGAAGCTGGCTAAGCTTGCCTTTGAGGTATACAGAGTATAGTATTGTTGATATGAGGGTTATGAGTGCAATGACCCATGCAAGGCTGGTTGCAAGGCTCTGGCTGCCCTCTGCGACAGTCGATGGGATTGCTGATGCATTTCCCATAGCGTTTGCTGAGAGTGATAATCCTATGATGATTGCAATGCTTCCTGTGACGGTTGCTGGAAGGACTTTGTCAATGAAGGCCTTTCCGCTTTTCTTTATGATGTATCCGGCGATGATTGATACGAAACCGGACATTATAATTCCGAATTGTGCGATTGATATCTTGTCATTGAGTGAATATGATGCGAATGCATCTGCGCTCATTATCGAAGCTATTGCAGCGATGTATGAGAAGCTTGATCCGTAGTAAAGCGGGATTTTTCTCCCTGTAACAAGTATGAAAGCCAGTGTTGCAAGTCCGCTTGCGAATATGGTCGTTGAAACATGGAAACCGGTAATGAGAGCCACAAGGACGGTTGCCGGGAACATGACAACGATCTGCTGGAGCGCGAACGCTATGAGTTCGAGGAATTCCGGTGTCTCGTCAGGTAGATACCCTGATACATGTTTGTTTTTCATTTAGCTGCCTCCTATTCTTTGAAATCTGCCTGGCCCGAAATGGCAAAAAAAAACTTGCCCAAGGCAAGATCGTATACTATCAGCATAAATGCTTCACAATATGACAAACCTTGCCGGTATCTCAGCACCTGGCTTAAAGATTTCTTTCAACAAATTATTGCATATAACAAAGTCACTGTAAATAGGTATGATACAAATTACGAAATCATCAGATATATACCATTTTATACTCATAGATGAACAAAATTGAAATTGATAAATTGAGAAATTGCATAAGTGGAGGGAATATGTACGATATCATTGTAAGGCTGGCTGAGAAGTCGGACATCAACGCAATAGCTGAACTCTTTGACAGGCTTTGCGACAGACTCGAGAGCGCAACAAATTATCCAGGCTGGAAAAAAGGTGTCTATCCTGACAGAAGAACAGCTGAGCTGTATGTGGGCAATGAGGAGCTTCACGTGATTACAATTGAAGGAAGGATTGCCGGCACCATCGTACTTTCTCATGACCCGGAAGAAGCTTACCGTGAAGTGAAGTGGAGATATGAGTGGCAGTATGAAAAACTGTTTGTAATCAGGACATTTACAGTAGATCCTGAGTTTTGGGGAAAAGGTCTTGGAGAAAGGCTCCTTGACTATGCATATTTATATGGAATGAGAAACGGGATTAAAGCCCTGCGGCTGGATGTGCTGCAAACCAATCTGCCTGCAATAAGGCTTTATGAGAAATCAGGCTTTGAGTATGCAGGTACGGTGGACCTGGGGCTAAACATTCCAGGATTAAAGTGGTTCAGGCTCTATGAGAAGATTATCTGAAGAAAATTGGAATTCTAAATGTTACAAATTTGTCAATTTATGGAAATTGTGTTCATATATTATTACAATTTACTATGGGTAGTGATATTATGATAATAAGAAGTAGAAATGCCACATGTGTAATAGACAGAATATTTGGATTTTTACTTCTCGCTATTTGGTATAGGGTCTGATTGATTATTCGAGGTGAGTTTATGGAAAAACAGTTAACAAAAGAGAAGCTCGAAGAAGCAAGGACATTTGTACCGGCAACGGTGAAAGGTGTGGATGTCAAAGTAAGTGAAGCCGAAAAGGCTGCACTAACTACTGTGATTACTGATTTCAATCAGTTCTTCAACTTTGTGAACCTTAACGGGTCATGGTACAGATGGTTATCTGGTGAGTATCAGATATCAAAGGTGGACAGCATAGGTGAGACAATATGCAAGTATCTTTCAATGTTCTGTGAAGAAAATGGCATAGCACAAGAAAGGTTCCTGAGCATAAACCATATGATTACTGTCTCGCACAGAGGAGTCTATTACCTTTTCAGGACACTGAACGGCAATGGTGATTATGCAGCTGTGTCCATAGCAGAAGTTAGACCGAAGGCAAGGATAGTTCCCTGGAATACATTATCAGGCTATATTCAAAGGAAATTTGAAGAGATCTAGAAATAAGGACCCAGGCATTTTAAATTGCCTGGGTCGAATATTCACTGCATATTATTGAATAAACCGATAAAGCTGCCGATTGAAGAGCTATAGAGCCCTTTGTCGGTTATCTTTATTTCTGGAATTACTGAAAGTGCGAGGAATGACAAAGTAAGGAAAGGATCGAAATCAAGACCGCTAAATACAACCTGTGCCTTGGACTTCAGGTCCCCGATGACTTCAATCAGGTCGGTGAGCGACCTTCCTGACATTAGTCCAGCGATTTCAAGGGGAAGCTCAGACAGAACCTTCCCATCAGATAGGATAACTACACCGCCGCCGATTTCCTTTAGCCTGTTGCAGGCTGAAGCCATATCCTGGTCATTGGTGCCTATCACAACTATGTTGTGTGAATCATGTGACACGGAGGAAGCTACTGCGCCTTTATTCAGGTGGAATCCTCTGACCAATCCCAGGGCAACATTCCCTGTATTCTTATGTCTCTCCACAATTCCTATCTTTATAATGTCTTCCAATATATCAGACGTGAAGCTCAGTGACTTGTCCATACTGATTTCATGATGCCTGGTAAGGAGGCTGTTCTTGATGATTTCCATCAGATTAACTGTTCCGGTACCGGGTATCTCAATTTTGAAGCTTGATGCGTCGAGCTCCTTGAAGTTTATCGTGTTCCTTACTGGAGGAGATATGCTTGATGAATAATCAAACCTTACACCATCAATTCCATATACTTTTATCCCCCTCTTGTAGACGCTTCTTATTCTGAAATCGCTCAGGCTGTCCAGTACGACGAAGTCAGCCATGTAACCTGGAGCTACAGCTCCGGACTCCATGAGTCCATAGCATTCAGAAGGATTTATCGTAGCCATGCGTATTGCATCTACAGGTTCAATTCCGAAGGCTATTGCCCGCCTGACCAAGGAGTCGATGCTTCCATATTTATGGAGCTCATCTATATGCATATCATCGGTGCAAAAAGTAAATCTTCTGAGGTTGTCCTTATTTACAATGCCTATTAGAGAATCAAAGTTCTTTGCTGCTGTACCTTCCCTTATATGGATATACATACCCTTTGACAGCCGGTCCAAGGCCTCTTCAGGAGAGACGCATTCATGGTCGGTGGAGATGCCCGCAGTCCTGAAAATATTAGAGCCAAGTGCGTTCAGCTCAGACCCATGACCATCTATGACCAGGCCTCTGTTTCTTGCTGTCAGCAGCTTCATCATCATATCCTCATCACATCCGGTTACTGAAGGCATATCCATGACTTCAGCGAGCCCCAGGACCCTTTCGCTGTCATACAGTGGCAGAAGGTCACCTGATTTCAACTCCGCACCGGATGTCTCCAGTTGAGTGGATGGAACGCAGGATGAGAGCATGAAGTAGAAATCGACCGGAAGGCCTTCAGAAGATTCAAGCATATAGCGTATTCCATCAGCACCAAGAACATTCGCTATTTCGTGAGGATCGGCAACCATTGCTCCTATGCCGTGCATGCAGGCAGCTTCTGAGAGTACCCTGCAGGTTGATAGCGTGGATTCCACATGTATGTGTGAATCAATGAGTGAAGGAGCGATATAAGCGCCTTCAAGGTCAATGATCTCATCAGCCTCATACTCACCGTAGCCGACAATATAGCCGTCCTTGATTCCAATACCTGTATCAATTATTTTCCCGCTGAACACATCAGCGAGTCTTGCATTGCGAATTGAGAGGTCGCACCAGATTTCTCCCTTTGAAGCTTTGATCAATGAGGTCAGAGTGTTTATATCCATAAAAATCCTCCCCTCAGAATGTGTTTTGATTAGCATATACCCTGTATAGTCAAGTGTCAACGCATATTCTGAGTCTATTCTTTTAACCTGAGGTTAATTTTACGAACCATATGATAAGGCATCCCAAAAAAACAGCGCATATTAAATGCGCTGTGAAGATTCTATAGATACCTGCCGAACCATTCGGTCATTTCTTTCAGCCGTCTTATCCTGTGAAGCGGCTTTCCGCTTCTGGACAGCTCGTGGTTTTCCCCCTTGAACATGCAGAGCCTTGCAGGGACGCCGTTGTCCTTCAGTGCAGTATACATCTGGAGACCTTCAACCAGCCAGCATCTGTAGTCTTCATCAGAGTGAAGGAATAGGGTTGGGGTCCTTACCTTGTCTGCATATTTAAGTGGCGAGTGCCACCAAAGCTTTTCGCTGTCAGTCCAGGGTGTTTCTCCTATCTGGTCGCTGGCAAAATAGTAGCCGATATCAGTGGTTGAATACATTGAAATCCAATTCGAGATGCTTCTTTCTGAGACAGCTGCTTTGAACCTGTCAGAATGACCAATGATCCAATTGGTCATGAAGCCGCCATATGAACCTCCGGTGACGCCGATGCGGTCGCTGTCGATTTCGGCATAGGTATCAATCGCCTTGTCCAGGAATGATAGGATATCATCATAGTCAATCGTGCCATATTTTCCTCTGATATCAGAAAAGTCGTTTCCCTTGCCGTCGCTACCCCTCGGGTTGCAGTAGACCACAAAATATCCAAGGTTGGAAAGTACCTGCATCTCATGGTGGAATACATTGCCGAAGGCAGTCTTGGGACCGCCGTGTATGTTGAGTATGCAGGGGTATTTTTTCCCTTCTTCAAACATCGCAGGTCGTATAACGAAGCCTTCAATATCAGGTGACCCAGATGATTTCAAAACTAAAGTTTCCGGAATAGAAATGGTTCTCTCCTTTAGGATACCCGAATTGAAGGAAGTCAGTGGCTCCTGACTGCCAGAAGCATATATCTCCTGGAGAGAATTATCCTTCATGCCGATATATATAATGTTCCCTTCACAGACTGAAAATCCGTCCACAGTTCCGTTAATACTGATAACTTCCTCGATGTTCCCGCCTGCATCAATTCTCTTGAGTCTGCTGTCTGTACCCTCAGTCGCGAGAAAGTAGAGGAAATTTCTGTCTGTAGCCTTTTCCTGTGATGATCCATATCTTGAATCGGTGCCTACTGAATTGTATAGTGAAAGATCCAGTTCAGGATACAGATTTCTGAAGTCCGAACCATCTAACCTGCATGTGAATATCTTCTTGTTTTCGTTGAGTCCATATGACAGCATGTTGCTGCCGGTAAGTACCAGATGCTCATCATCAAGAAAGCCTGCAAATCCATAGTTCATGGCGATGAGTGGAGGAGAGCTCAGCTTTCCATCTGAATATAGCAGGACATCATTTGTGAGCTCCATCTTGTCCGTGAAGGTAGTGGCTATGATGACAGCCGTGTCCTTTGATTTGTTGAGCCGCAGCGATTCTACATCGGTGAACTCACCAGTTATGTAATTTCTGAAGGAACCGTCCGAATTGAATAGGGCAAGCCTGTTTCTTTTTCTGCTTGTGAATCCTGAGCCGTTAGACCAGTAAGGTATTTCTTCAAGTACCTCGTAATCCTTCTCTTCCTTCCTTCTTTTAAGTTCCTTTGAACGATCTTCACCTTCAAGCCCAAGAAGCTCCGGGCTATTCGAATCGAATGAGACTGTTGCGATTATGGAACCATCGGAGAGGAACTCGTAGGAACCGAGTTCTTTCTTGAAGCTAAGGTATTTGTCAGCTTCACCGCCATGGATGCTGATCTTATACAGCTCAGTAATCTCTTCAAGCGCTTCGGATTTTTCCTTGTCTTTCTCATCGCGCATCGCAGTAAAGACTATGTTTTCATCATCAAGCCATTTGAACTGGGTTTCCTTGTTGGATGAAGTGAGCTTCCTTGTCTTTCCTGATTCCAAATCAAGAATATGTAGGGTTGAGTCATACCGGTTCTCTTCCAGGTTCATCAAATGGACCACAAAGCAGGCGTTCTTTCCATCAGGAGAGTGCCTTATACCGGAAAGAAATCTGTAGTTCTTGAAGTCTTCTATTGTAAGCCGTTCCATTAGTACATTCCCCCCGTGTTAACCATAATATGATATTACAAGATTTTGTTGTCACTTGTCTATACAAAAGAGAAGCCCTGCGATTTGCAGGGCTTCCTTGAAACTTTAGGCCGTTTCAATATGTTTATTTGAGAGCTTCGAATTCCTTAGAAACCGCGCTCCAGTTTACTACGTTGAACCATTCCTTGATATAGTCAGGTCTTCTGTTCTGATACTTCAGATAGTAAGCATGTTCCCATACGTCCAGTCCTAGTATTGGATGTTTTCCTTCGGTTATCGGATTATCCTGATTTGCAGTGGATACTACTTCCAGCTCACCATCATTTATAACCAGCCATGCCCATCCTGAACCGAATCTTCCGGCAGCTGCCTTTGCGAATACATCCTTGAATGCATCAAGGCTGCCGAATTTCTTCTCAATTGCTTCAAGAAGTGCTCCTTCAGGTGCCTGACCTTCGGCCTTAGCCATCCAGTTCCAGAATCTTGAGTGGTTCAGATGACCTCCACCGTTATTTCTGACTGTGGTCCTTATGTCTTCAGGTATTGAGTCAAGTTCCCTTACGAGCTCCTCTACACTCTTTTCCTGAAGCTCAGGATATTTTTCAAGCGCTGCATTCAGATTGTTAATGTACGCCTGATGATGCTTTGTGTGGTGTATTGTCATTGTTGTTTCATCTATGTAAGGCTCCAAAGCGGAATACTCATATGGAAGTTTTGGTAATTCATGTTTCATTTTAAATTCCTCCGTTATTAAATCAATTTCCGAAGATTTCTTTCGGTTGTTTCTATGAACCAAGTATATTGCAAATGAGAACTATAATCAATAGCATACAATTAAATTAATCCTTATTCAATTCAATATTAACCTTTTGTTCATAAATATACTATTATTTCCAAAGGAAATTGGTAAATCAATTTGATTCGGCTTTTAAATATTACAAAATAAAATATAATGGAGAGAAGGATATACAATGCGGAGGCTATATGATGGAGAACAAAAGACAGGACTTAAGGAACAGGAAAAGAGTTGTCATCAAGGTGGGGACTTCCACTATCACACATAACGACGGCAAGATGAATCTCATGAAGCTTGAGCATCTGTCACGAACCATTTCCAGTCTCAAGAACCAGGGGATGGAGGTTGTCCTTGTTTCTTCAGGAGCTATTGCGGTCGGGGCACAAAGGCTTAACCTCAGGGAAAGACCGAAGAAGGTAAGTGAAAAGCAGGCAGCTGCGGCTGTAGGGCAGGTAGTCCTCATGAACATGTATCAGAGATTCTTCCATGACTATGCCTACGAGGTAGCGCAGATACTTGTCACACGGCTTGTCAACGATGACGAAGTGATGAGGTTCAATGCAAAAAATACCTTCAATGAGCTTCTGAGAATGGGTATTTTGCCTGTAGTCAATGAAAATGACACAATAGCAACCGAAGAAATCATATTCGGTGACAATGACACTCTATCTGCAGTCGTGGCAAAGCTTGTTGAGGCTGACCTTCTCATACTGTTGTCAGATATCAACGGCCTGTACAGCGATGATCCAAAAAAGAACCCGGATGCCAGGCTGCTTCATCAGGTTGATGTCATAGATGAATACATAGAGTCCATAGGCAAGGGAACATCGTCTAATCAGGGAACAGGTGGAATGGCAACGAAGATTTCTGCTGCAAAGATTGCAACTGAAGTCGGAATAGATGTGGTTATCGCAAATGGAGAATCGCCGGAAGTGATAGTGGATATCATGGATGGTAAAGAAATAGGGACACTTTTCTCGAGGAGGATGAAGAATGCTTAAGGAAATGGGTATGAGGGCCAAAGAGGCAGCTGCAAGCCTGTCCATGCTCTCAAATGATGAGAAGAACAATTTGCTCGACAAGATAGCAATCAACCTGAAAAAGAGCGAAGGTGCAATTCTTGAGCAGAACAGCATCGATGTTGAAGCCGGAAGACTTAATGGCCTTTCTGAAGGCCTGATTGACAGGCTCAAGTTGACTTCAAATCGCATCGATTCAATGATAGAGGGCATCAGGACCATAATTGCGCTTGAGGATCCGGTCGGGGAAGTGCTGGGGATGAAGACCATGAAGAACGGTCTGATCATTGGGAAAAAGAGGGTTCCACTTGGAGTCGTAGGTATAATATATGAGGCAAGACCGAATGTGACCGTTGATACGGCAGCTCTCTGCCTCAAGTCATCAAATGCACTGATACTTAGGGGTGGAAAGGAAGCGCTTAATTCAAACAAAGCCTTAGCAGGAATCATGAGGCAAAGCATTGAAGAAGCAGGGTATAACAAGGATTTTGTACAGCTTATAGAGGATCAGAGCTATGAGGTTGCAAATGAGTTCATGAAGCTCAATGACTATGTGGATGTCCTCATACCAAGAGGAAGTGACAGACTGATCAAATCTGTGGTTCAGAACTCGACTGTTCCGGTGATTGAAACAGGGACTGGCAACTGCCACATTTATGTTGATGCCAGTGCAGATGAAAAAATGGCTGTCGACATAATAATCAATGCCAAGACTCAGAGGATAGGGGTTTGCAACGCAGCTGAGAGTCTTGTAGTTCACAGCGACAAGATTGAAGGATTCCTTCCCTTGGTATGGAACGAACTAAAGAAATACAACGTGACTGTGTATGCAGATGAAAGGGCAAAGGCAGTAGTACCCGAATTCCAGTCTGCTACAGAAGAGGATTTTGCCACTGAGTATCTTGATTATAAGATTTCTCTTAAAGTGGTTGATTCGCTTGATGAGGCAATAAGGCATATCAACAAGTATTCAACATCACATTCAGAATCCATAGTGACTGAGAACTATACAAATGCCATGGAATTCCTTAACCGAGTCGATTCAGCAGCGGTATATGTCAACGCATCAACGAGGTTCACAGACGGATTCGAATTCGGTATGGGTGGTGAAATGGGAATTTCAACACAGAAGCTCCATGTCAGAGGACCTGTTGGAACGAAGGAGCTTACAACGACAAAGTACATAATTTTCGGCAACGGTCAGATAAGGGGATAATTCGACGAATATTTTTCGTCATAATTGAATAATTGTCCATAAAAACAAAAAACTGATCCCGAATACCGAGTAAAGCCATGAATCAGCCACCATCAAGGGTTGAAACGGATAATTGATATTAGCTGATATGAGTAACGAACAGGTAATCCGTAAAAAAGCTGATGTTGTTCACTGATATTTAACACATTTTATAATATTATTTAAGGTTTGTGTATTACTATGACCTTAGCCCTTTAGCTATGAGCGTAATGTTCATACGCATTATACTTTTACCTACCTTAAAATCCACTATGGGAAGCAGTCACAAGCTGCTTCTGTTTTTTTGTTCGTGTTTTCTAAAACCCCGTAATGCCTTCAATTTAGTTGACATAAATTGGGGTCATTGTTATAATTAACTTCGTGGTTGATTTAACTGAATAGTTTTATGCAAGCTTCGCCTGGAGAATTACTCAAGTGGCCGAAGAGGCGCCCCTGCTAAGGGCGTAGGTCGGGTAACCGGCGCGAGGGTTCAAATCCCTCATTCTCCGCCAGGAAGCTTACAACCGCAAAAAATCCCTGAAAGTTATTTCTTTCAGGGATTTTTGTCGTTTCAGCACTAAATGGTGAATTCTATTATTAAGAGTATAATGGAAATTAGTAGATACTACTAATTGAAGAGCGGTTTGGATTATGAGCAATTACTGCTGTAAGGGTGATTAGTTTGAAAGATAAGCTATATCTATTGACAGGAGCTACTGGAAATCTTGGCAGTAATATCATAAGAACATTAATATCCTCAGGAGAATCGGTTCGGGCGCTTGTTATGGATAGTGACCTTGCGGTGAATAGAATTCCTCAGGAGGCGGAGATATTTTCTGGAGATATACTGAACATCGAATCGCTGGATAGATTCTTCGACCTGCCATCTGATACAGATGCATATGTAATCCACTGTGCAGGAATGGTATCGCTTGCAACTGACTACAGCAAAATAGTTCATGAGGTTAATGTAACTGGAACCAGGAACATAGTGGACCAGTGCGTTAAGAAGAAGGTAAGGAAGCTTGTATATATAAGCTCGACCAGTGCTATCCCTGAGCTGGCTGGGAACCAGAGGATTATTGAGGTAAATAGCTTTGATCCTGAAAGTGTTTATGGATATTATGGCAAGTCCAAAGCCTGGGCATCCCAGATTGTCATGGATGCTGTAATGGAAAATGATCTCGATGCATCAATCGTATTTCCTACAGGAATATTCGGGCCATATGATTACGGATTCGGGCTGGTTACCAGCAACATCATAAATTTTGCTAAGGGCAGGGTACCTGGCGGACTTACAGGATCGTTCAATTGCGCAGATGTCCGGGACCTTGCTGATGGAGTAATATCGTGCTGCGAAAAAGGCGGCAGGGGTGAGGGCTACATTATGGGCAATAAGACAGTGACAGTTAAGGAGCTTTTTGATACCATCGCCGAGTGCTGTGGAAAGAAGAGAGTAAAGCTTATTATTCCTGGTTCATTGGCCATGCCCTTCGCTGCTCTGTCAGAATCAATCGGCAACATCATAGGAAAGAAGACCATACTCACAAGGTTCACCATATACAATCTTCTTCGGAACAATAATTTCAGCAGTCAAAAGGCAGTAATGGAACTTGGTTATTCCATACGTCCTTTCAGGGACACGATCAGGGATGAGATTGAGTGGCTCAGGAGTGAAGGCCGCATCTGAACCATATCTTACTGATTCCTGGTTGACTTTAATATTTGATATGGTCTGAAGCGAGTTAGAGAGGTGTTATATGTACCAGGCTTTGGTAATTCTCATGATTACATATTTCCTCATAATCGTATTGCCTAAAGCTAGAGCTCAGGTGGCACTTCTATCTGCTGCCGTGTTCGTGCTGCTTGGATATGTTCCATATAGAGATGTGCTGCCGTCAATTGACTGGAATGTGATCCTCATGATTAGAGGCATGATGGGACTCGTACCATTGTTCATTGAATCTGGAATGCCGGCAAGGCTTGCCGACCTTATAATATGGAAGATGCCGGATGTTAAGTGGGCAATTATTGTACTCGCGGTGCTTGCTGCAGGAATATCCGCATTCGTGGATAATGTTGCAACAGTTCTTATGATTGCTCCTGTGGCCATATCTGTCTCAAAAAAGCTGAGGATCTCTCCGGTTCCGGCTGTCGTTTCCATTGCGATAGCGTCAAACCTTGAGGGTGCTGCGACCATGGTTGGAGACACAACCTCCATAATGCTTGGAGGCCATGCTGGCATGGACTTCCTGGATTTCTTCTGGTTTGAAGGAAGGCCGGGACTGTTCTTCGTGGTGCAGCTGGGGATGCTTTTTGCAATTCAGGTTATGCTTTACCTGTTCAGGGACTATGACCAGGAGATAATCGGCGGACCCCTGACAAAGGTTCAGGATTATGTGCCAACCTTTCTGATTGCGGCAGTAATCATACTTCTGTCAGCAGCTTCATTCTTCCCTGACAAGCCACCGATTACCAATGGAATGATATGCATTATATTTATGGTTATCGGAATAATTCGGGACATGGCGAAGAAAAAGGATTTATCTTTAGCCTGGAGCCTCATAAAAGGCAGAGATGCCTTTACTTTGGTACTTCTTGCTTCGCTTTTTATAGTAATAAAGGGTGTAAGCAATGCAGGGATAATAGATCAGGCATCAGTAATGATTTCAGGCTTCGCTGGAGATAATGTGTTCCTTGCTTACAGTATCATACTTTGGGCATCGGTGTTCCTCTCGGCGTTCATCGACAATATTCCATATGTTGCGACCATGCTTCCTGTAGTTGGACTGATGGCTTCCAGGCTGGGTATGGAACCGCATTTGCTATACTTCGGTCTGATTTGCGGAGCTACGCTTGGTGGGAATCTTACCCCTGTAGGCGCTTCTGCAAATATAACAGCCATAGGACTTCTGAGAAATGAAGATATTGATGTTTCAGCCGGATCCTTCATGAAAATAAGCGTTCCGTTCACGCTTGCAGCAGTGACATCCGCATATTTTGCGGTATGGTATCTCTGGGGATCTGGATTCTGAATATTCAAACTCTATATCTGCTATAATGTTTTTAGAGGCAGGTGTAGATTATGGAACTGTTGAAGATAGGGGAAATGGCGAAGATAAACCATGTATCAGAACAGACACTCAGGCTATACGACAGGCTTGGAATCCTGTCGCCCTGCGCAAGGGATGAAGAGAATAGCTACAGGTACTATGACATAAGGCAGAGTGCAAGGCTGGACATGATACAATATCTGAAGTCAATGGGCATGAGCCTTTGTGATGTAAGGGAACATCTGTCAGGTAAGGACATTTCAGCAATAGGAAAGCTTCTTATAAGGAAAAATGCTCAGATCGATGATGAAATCAGAGACCTGCAATGCCAGAGGAGAGCAATTGAGCGTGCAATCAGCAACATACACAGGTATGAGTCGGCGCCGCCTGATGGAACGGTCATTCTTGAACACATTGAAAGCAGGCAGATATACTGCATCGATTCAAGGATCAACTTCTATGGGTCAGGTATCGAGATATACGAGAAGATCCTCAGGGAGCTCAAGAACAGCATAATTGCGAACAAGCTTCCTCAGGTATATTTCAGCAATGCAGGAACAATCCTCAGAAAGGAAAACCTCATTCAAAGGAAATTCATCTCAACCGAGGTTTTTGTATTTGTCGACAGTGAATTCATAGACAAGCAGCACATAACCGAAATACCTGCTAAAAACTATCTTTGCATATACTGCGATGCCTTTGATAAGGAAGAGGAATATGCAAACAGGCTGCTTGACTCAATCGAGGAAAATGGCTATCTGATAGTCGGAGATTATATCTGTGAGGTTCTATCTGAGCTGCCCGTGCTTGAAAAAGGCGGAAGGGAGATGTTCCTGAGGCTTCAGATACCTGTAGCATTCAAATAAGTGCATATTGACTTTATACCAGATACAGGCTTTATTCTGGAATTGAGAAATGTATAGATTGAATTTCAGTTCTGTAAGAGCAATGCTAGTAAAACATGGAAATTCATGCTCCGAGTCCGCAGGACCCACGCGGCCGTGCCGACCGACAGGGCAAAGGGAGCGATCCCCCGCCTTCCTTCTTGAAAAGGAGCCATGACGACTTTTTGGTTGTTGTGGGTCCTTTTTTGCATTTCGGAGGTGAGCTGATTGGATGTAACAATAAGGCTGTCAGGATTGCTCGCATCTGCAGCGGGTTATAAAAGAATAGTCATAGAAATCGGTGAGGGAGCTACAACGGGAGAAGTATTCATGACGCTTGGAATTCCGGTCAGCGGTGATTGGGTCCGCATCAGCGTCAATGGAGTACTGAAAGACAGGAAGCATGTTTTGAAGGATGGCGATGAGATATTGTACTTCCCGGTAGGCGGGGGAGGCTAACATATCATAAAACAGGAGGTGTATGATTTGAAACCAGGTGTTATCAAACTCAGGACAAATCCGGATGTATGCCAGGGATGCCGAAGCTGCGAGGCTGTCTGCTCACTGGTCCATCAGGGATTCGTAGCCCCATCGGCCACAGGTATTAAGGTCAAGGAAAAGGAGAAGCTCGGTACCTTTGAACTGGTTGTCTGTCAGCAATGCTTCGACATGCCATGCGTCTATGCCTGTCCAACGGGTGCAATGGCAAGGAATGCATATTCTGGTGCGGTTGAATTAGGAGAAGGCTGCATTGGCTGCGGTGCCTGCGCAGCGGCATGCCCCTATGATGCCATCATAATGTCAGAGGTTACAGGGGAGTTGGTACCACATAAGTGCAATCTTTGCGGCGGCTTGCCGGAATGCGTAAGTGCATGTCCGAGACAAGCCCTGTCATGGTAGGAGGTGCGGCATGAAAGGTTACAGGGACTGTGTTGTAAAGGTTGACCTGACTTCAGGAACTGTCGTCAGGGAAGCCCTGAACAAGGAATATCTAAGGAAATACCTTGGCGGAGAAGGCTACGGTATCGCTCTGCTATGGGCGGAAGCACCGCATGACGCTGAGCCGCTTTCTCCGGAAAACATACTGAGCTTCAATACGGGGCCGCTTACTGGTACGCCAACACCATCCGCATCAAGGACCAGCGTATGCTTCTTTTCGCCATTGACCAATACGATAGGCGCTTCGAACATGGGCAGTCATTTCGGTGCTGAGCTGAAGTTCGCAGGCTATGACAGCATTGCATTCAAAGGCAAGTCGGAAAAGCCGGTCTACCTTCTTATAGATGACAATAAGGTGGAGCTGAAGGATGCATCGCAATTGTGGGGAATGGACACAAGAGAGACTACTGAGGCAATCCTCAAGAAGCATGGCAAGGACTTCAAGGTATCCTGCATAGGGCAGTCAGGTGAGAAGCTGTCAAGCCTAGCGTGCATCTTCAGCGACGACTGCTTTGCCGGAAGAGGCGGAGCCGGGGCGGTCATGGGCTCAAAGAACCTGAAGGCAGTGGCTGTTAGAGGTTCAGGCAGTGTGGAGGTTGCAGACAAGGATGCGTTCATGAAGGCATACAGGAAGGCTAACCGGGAGCTTCGTGAAGAAGCTTATACCTGGGGCCCTGTACATGGGTATGGAACACCGGCATGGGTAGGCGGATCCAATGACTTCGGATTGCTTCCTACAAGGAACATGCTGCAGAACCAGTTCGAAAAAATTGCTAACGTCCTGCCTCACATGCTTTGGAACGATACTGACAAATATGATGTAAGAAGAAGGGCATGCTATGCGTGCCAGCTTGGCTGCCATAAATATGTGACTATGGGGGATGTTGAGATAGGGGAGATAGAGTACGAAAGCCTTGCGGCATTCGGACCCAGATGCGGAGTAGATGACTATGAAAGCATATGCATGGCCGGCTACTACACGACACTCTATGGCTTCGATACAATTTCAGGAGGAGCTACGATAAGTGCCATAATGGAGTGGTACGAAAAGGGCATCATCACAAAGGATGATACTGATGGACTTGAAATGAATTTCGGAAACGGTCCTGCCATGGTTGAGATGATTAGGAAAATGGGACTTAGGGAAGGCTGCGGAGACCTTTTCGCAGACGGTTCATATGCGGCTGCGTTAAAGATCGGCAGAAATTCGATGGATTATGTCATGGCTGTAAAGGGGATGGAGATCTCAGCTACAGACCCCAGAGGCTCCTCATCGATGACTATAGCCTTTGGAACCAGCGAACGCGGAGCCTGCCATATGAGGCCATATTCAGCTACCATCGATGCATTCGGATATCTTTACACAGATATCGGAGTGACTGAGCCAAAGGACCCCTTCAGTGATACAGAGGACAAGTCCTGGCTCAAGGCAGTCAAGGAGATGTTCGTGGTTACAAACCTGGCTGGGATATGCGATTTCAACGTGATCAACACAGAGATGACCGCAACCACACTGGCTGAGATATTGTCTGCTGTGACCGGGTCTGAAATAGACAAGGCTGAGCTTCTTAGAACAGCTGAGAGAGTAATTGCCCTCGAGAGAGCCTTGAACTATGAGCGCGGCTTCAGGAGAAAGGATGACAGACTGCCTAAGAGGTTCATGACAGAACCTGCATCAGGAGGTCCGCCAAAGGGGAGAACAGCTGATGTGGATACAGCTCTCGACAGATTCTATGAGGCCTGCTCGTTTGACAAGGAGCTTGCGGTTCCGGTCATCGAGAAATATCTGGAGCTGGATATGGAGGATATTGGAAAGCAAGTTTACAGATAAGCTCATCTTAAGGCTTAAGGTCAGTAATAAAGTCTGATATTTAGAGAATATTAAGGGCTCGCCATTGATCATTATGGCGAGCCCTTGCTTCTGGCTATAGGACAAGCTCTTGCAGCTCATCCTGGAGCAAGATTATTTCAGGCAATATTTCCTTATGCTTCACAGCATCCCTTGCTGCAATCTTCCTGAGGTTCGTCCCGGGTGTGCCTTCAAAGGGTATATGACACACCACTACCTTGGCTGGCTTAATGGATTCTGTGAGTGCCATTCTTCCTTCGCGCCTGTTGAGAAAGAGCGGATTGATGAAAGCGGCATGAATCCGAATTCCTGAAAGAATTGTCTTGAAATAATCCGGATCGTAATCGGAATCTCCGGTTATGAGTATTACTTTGTCACCTAGTTCAATCAGATAGCAGTAATGCTCCGTTTCCCTGTACATTTCGCCGGCGTGCATGGTTCTGAAGGCTTTGATTTTTATTCCATCAAGCTCGTAGCATTCTATTTTTCCCAAAGGTATGTCAAGAAGCCACAATCTGGTTTCGTTAAGAATTGCTGACTCCCTTAATTGGGCAAATGGCCTGCTGTCCCTGTCAGGCATCATCAGGCACCTTGTCCTTTGACCTTCTACCAATGCTCCTGTAACTTCAGGCGAGAAGTGGTCGTGATGGCAATGCGTATACATCAGAATGTCTATGTCCCTGAATAGCGGTTTTTTGCCTTCAAGAAGATCCTTGCGGACCTCCTCCGATAATCCGCTGAAATAGCCATGTATTTCTCCTGGAGTTCCATCTATGAGGAGCTTGGTACCATTGTATTCCAAAATTATACCTGAATTGGCGAGCAGCGTAACCCGTATTGGTTCTCTATTACCTGATGCCTTCATGTCTGCTCCTGTTTCTTCTTGAGCACATAATGCGTAGAATAGCTTCTTTCAATTTTCTCATCAGAGGATTTGCTGAATCTCAGGGGTTTCCCCTTATGCATGTAAGCTGTCCAGGAGGGCTTCAGTCCGTTCTTGTCAGCATATGACCTTATTTCGTGCATCGTAAGTGAAAGCTTGCTGAGGTTTGTCCTGCATACACGTTCCAGATAGGGTATCCTTCCTGACCGCCAGTCGTCATAGTCTTTTCTGCTCAGGATTTCAATCTCTATAAGTATGTCGACCGGTGCAGCAAAGCCCTTTGCGCCTATGATATCAGCCATTGCCTTGTCGACTCTGGCTTTAAGCTCCATATTGTTCATCAGTAATACTCCTCAGTGATTCTCATTAATTCCAACAGCATAATTCTATTTTAATTTGAGCTGCAAATCAATGTAAATGAAACTAAAGAAACATCTGATCCCCGCAATGTAATCAGATGTTTCCAGACTTGAGTATTGAGAGAAGAAGCCACAGTCCCAGGAGACCGGCAAGGAAAAATCCCAGTATGCCCACGATGGATACTCCTCTGACTGCGGAATCTGCACCGACCCTTATGATGAGCGCTGAAGCTATTATGATTGCAGCTGTTATGAGGGCGAAAACCATCCTGTTTACCATCTTGTTGAAATCAACCCATTTCTCATCCAGGTTAGTGATGTCCATTCGTATCTTTCCTCTTCCGCTGATATAGTTGTCCAGTATGGTAGATACCTGCGATGGAATTCCAACCGAGTCAATCATGAAATTCATTCCCTTGATCATCAGAAGATCAAGGCTGATATCAGGAAGGAGTTTTTCAGCTGTCATGTCCTTGATATATGCGCTTGCGATTTCCATGATGCTGATATCAGGTGAAAGGTCAGACAGCACACCTTCAAGTATCAGCAGTGACTTGAGAAGTATGGTGAACTCCCTGGGGAGCTTAAGGTTGTTTTTCCTGGCCGCTTCAAACAGGTCCTTGAAAAGGTATGAGACCTGGAAATTCCTGAGGCTTGAATGGGCGTAGTTATGGACTATCTTCTCAATGTCGTCATGAAGCCTGTTCCTGTCCACAGGTCCCTTCTGTATTCCAAGGATCAGGATCAGGTTGACTATCTGTGTTATATCTTCGGATACAAGTGACCTTAGCAGGTCGTTGAATGCCCTCCTTGATGTAGAGTCGAGAACACCCATGATCCCAAAATCGATATAGAAAATCTTCCTCCCGCTTATGATTAGATTGCCGGGATGAGGATCGCCATGGAAAAAGCCGTTGTTGAAGACCTGGTAAAGGAACGACAATATCAGCTTTCTGCCAATCTCATTCGGTTCATAGCCTTCCTTGATAAGCGCAGCCTTGTTGCTTATTTTTATTCCCTCTATGCGTTCCTGAACTGAGACACGCTTTGTAGACATTCCTTCTATCGGCTTTGGGACGCTGATGCATGCGACATCCTTATTGTCATTCATGAATCTGACCATGAAGGATACTTCATTTCTGAAATCAAGCTCAATTTTCGTGGTCTCCTTGATTTCCTCAAGTGCTTCCACAGGATCGAGAAGAACATCCTTAAGGGTATCAGGTGCCTTTTTCACTATTCCTATCAGAATGTCCATATCCTCAAGCAGCTTGTTTTCTATATCAGGCCTCTGGACCTTTACGATTACCGGAATACCGTCAACAAGTACCGCATTGTGTACCTGAGCCACGGATGCACATGCAACAGGATCCTTGTCAATTGATGAAAAGAGCTGATTTATGTCTTTTCCCAGATCTGCTTCAATGATTTCCCTGACTGTGTCGAAGGAGAATGAGGGAGCAGAATCCTGAAGCTTTGACAACTCGGTTATATATTCCGGGGGTAAAATATCAGGCCTTGTGGATAAAATCTGGCCGATTTTAATAAAGGTCGGCCCTAACTCCTCGAAGACCAGCCTTAGGTTCTCAGGGTCCTTCTTCACCTTTTCAGCCCTGAACTTCGTGTTGATGACATGCCCGAACCCATAGGTCCCAAGGACCCTTACGATTTCCCTGAACCTCTTGTTCCTCTTCCTGTCTTCAGCTTCACCCATGACTCGCTCCTTGAGCTTACGCTATCTTTCCTCCAGCTTCCTGACCCTTTCCTTGAGAGATTCAAACTCCTCCCTTAGTACCAGCTCAAGGGACTCTATGAACTCTTCTACATCCTTGTGGGTTACTGGCTTGGCCTCCTCACCCTTCTTAATGAGCTCTTCCCTGAGTTCCCTGCCCTGCTTCACAGTGAGGTTGCCTTTTTCAATAAGCTCCTGAATAGTTTTGTCGAGCTTCTCGAGTGATACCGATGCAGCACCTAAAGTGACCAATGCCATCTTTTTCAGTTCTTCCATGTCAAGAACCTCCATTTCAATTTCGTTATATTTATAATATAGCGTCAATATTAATCGCATGTGAAAAAAATGTGAATAATATGGCTTCTAAATTGCTGAACAGAAAGTTTTACATGATATTTAATAAACATATCCAAGGATATCTTTATTTTTATGTTTTTACGGAGTATATTTGCATTGGATGCCGCACTTTGCGGGAAAGGAATTTGATATGGGAAAAACGTTGAAACGCATCATTGCAGCACTTCTTGTCATCGTTTCACTATTTGCAGCAGGAATTTTCATTATGACCAAGATGTCCGAGAAGAGCTTGGAAGGTCTGGCTGTAATTGAAATTCAGGAGCCTGACCTCAATACCCTTTCAGACGGGACATACAAAGGAAGCTACAGCGCTTTTCCGGTAAGTGCTGATGTAGAAGTAGATATCAAAGGCCACAGGATAGAAGCGATAAGGATAATAAAGCATGACAACGGACAGGGCAAGGGTGCTGAAATCCTGCCAGCTAAGGTTGTCCTTACACAGAAGGTCGGCCAGGACCTGGTATCAGGTGCAACCTACAGCAGCAAGGTGATACTCCTTGCAATATCTGACGCTCTCGATGGTGAATGAAAAAATCACACCCCTGCAAGTTTTGCAGGGGTGTGCCGGTTAATCATGGGATTTTTTACTACGCTCTTGAGCCGATCTCCTTGTCAAGGAGATATTCGCCCTGCTTGGAGCCTTCTACGAACTTGAGCTTTCCAACTATCATGTTGAAGGTAGCTTCCTCTTCAACCTGCTCGTCAACATACCATCTCAGGAAGCTTGATGCTTCATGGGATTTGTCTTCTGCAGCAATGTCAGCAAGATTATGAATTCTTGCGGTTACTGACTTTTCGTGCTCGAGAGCCTTTCTGTAGAGGTCTCCGAAGCCTTCGAATTCTACCTGAGGTCCTTTTATTCCTGCGAGAAGCACTCTGTTGCCTGTCTCATTAAGGAATCCGAAGAACTTCATTGCGTGACCTACTTCCTCCTGGGCCTGCTTCTTGAAGAATGCAGCTGATCCCAGATAGTCTGTAGCTTCCGCATAAGCGGACATGGAAAGATAAAGATATGAGGATTCAAGCTCATAGTTTATCTGGTCGTTGATAGCATCTACCAATCTTTTACTTAACATATCGATCCTCCTGATTTCATCGTATTGTGCACGCTCTGCAGGGTATTCCAGCAGACAATCCAATATGCACCACATAATAATTATAGTCCAAAATGGCACTAAATCGACATTGTTTACAAAATCATAATAATTATTGTTTGGTGCTTAGATGAGTCAATTGCGACATAATCTGGACTTGCCTATAGTATAATGGAAGATGAGAAATTCTTGAAGGATGTGGAAGCATGAGCCTTAGGCTGATATACGGGAGAGGCGGTAGCGGGAAGACCACCTTTGTCTTCAATGAGATAAGGGATAGGATGAAGGATAATGATTTGAAGTTCATCCTGATTGTACCTGAGCAGTATACTTTCAGGACCGAACAGAGGGTACTCAGACAGCTTCCTTCTGATGCTGTGCTGAGGGTTGCTGTAATGAGCTTCGGGACACTTGTAAGAAAGGTCCTGGGAACAGTCGGAGGTGCGACGCATGACCTGATATCCTCCACCGGCAAGGTAATGCTTGCGGCAAAGGCACTCAGTGACACCAGGGATGAACTGACGATCTATAAAGGTGTCTCAAAGAGGAACGGCTTTGCCCAGACTGCTGCAGACCTCATTGATGAACTGAGGAGATTCGATGTTGATCCTGTGGTTTTGTCATCAGCAGCCGAGGAGACGGATGACAGTGAGCTCAAACGAAAACTGAAGGACATAAGCAGGATATATGGAAAATATGACGAGGATCTGCACAGGAACAATGTGGATTCTACTGATGAGGCAGGATATGCTGTAGAGAGGCTGGAGAAGGCTGAGTTCGTAAAGGGTGCTGTGGTGTACATTGACGAGTTCAATGACTTTTCGGTGATGCAGCTGAAGCTGATTGGAAAGCTAATGGAGGCTTCAGCCGCTGTCACTCTCGCATTGACTTTGGATTACTATGATTCAGGTGATGGTGATGTATTCAGCATCACCAGAGATACTGAAAGAAAGGTAATGAGACTTGCCGAGGAGTCAGGAACTTCCCTCATGAAGCCGATGATCCTTGGCAGTCCCGGGCAGGCGAGGCTCTCTGGAAACAGGGAGCTGCAGCATATTGAAGCTGAGTTCTTCAGGTATCCGAACAAGGCATTGAATGGGAATATCGGTTCAGTATCAATCTATAAGGCTCAGAACAGCTATGACGAGGTCGAACGGATCGCAAAGGATATAACCAAAAAGGTCAGAGAGGACGAGAGTCTTAGATACAGGGATATGGCTGTCCTCTGCAGGGACATTGACTCGTATTCAAGCATAGCTCAGTCAATATTCAATGAGTATGGGATTCCACTTTTTCTGGACAAGCGAAGGAGCATAGCCGGCAGTCCGATCTCAATTTATGTTCTGTCCCTTCTTGAAACACTGGTTTCAGGCTTTGCCTACGAGCCTCTGTTCAGGATGCTTAAGACAGGCTTGTCAGTAATAACAACAGAGGAAGCTGATTTGCTGGAGAACTATGTCCTCGCACATGGTCTCGGCAGCTGGCATTTCTTTGGCGACTGGAAATTCTCATACCCTAACATCACGGGAAGCGAGCTTAATGCGAGATATTTATCGGACGTTATTGAAATGAGAGACAGGATAGCCGGAACATATTCCAGCCTAAAGGACAGGCTTTCCGAATGCAAAGATGCAAGGGATGTCACTTCAGTCCTCTTCAATCATATGGAAGAAAATGGAGCGCTCACTCAGGCGGCAGCTGCTGCAAGGTCTGCAGGGGAACAGGATCATACTGAATTCCGGGAAGTGCTAAGTGGAATCAACTCGATTTTTGATGATATGGCTACCGTATTCGGCGATGAGAAAATTGAACTTCCGGTCTATTTTGAAATGATGAAGGCTGCGGTAGCCAGCTACGAAATAGGCCTTATTCCGTTGACCCTTGACCAGGTCATACTCGGAGATGTAGCCAGGATCAGGAGCGGAGGCACAAAAGGGCTCTACATCCTTGGTGCGAACGATGGAGTCTTTCCAAGGGCGATCAAGGATGAAGGCATATTCACTGACCTCGACAAGAAGGCACTGAAGGACAAGGGCGTGGAGCTTTCTGTAGACTCCAGGACACGGTCAGTTTATGAGCAGTTCCTGATCTACACTGCACTGACTACACCAAGTGGGTATTTGTTTTTAAGCTATCCATCGTCTGACCTTGAAGGTAAGTCACTTAGACCTTCAATGGTAGTGAACAGACTTAAGAAAATCTTTCCGGATTTGACCGAAGAGGTGCCTAAAGGACCTCTTGAGGCTGATCTGGCTGGATTGGAGGAGGTTACGAGGCCGGATCCCACATTCAATCAGCTCGTCCATGAGATGAGAAAGAACTACCAGGGTGAAGATGTGGAAGCGTTATGGGGAGAGGTCTACAGATGGTTCCGTGAGAAACCGGAATTTGCATCAAGGCTTGATACTGCAGTCAGGGGACTCGCTTATTCGAATATGGCCCAGAAGCTTCCGCGAAAAACCATAAAGGGACTCTATGGCGATGAGATGAAAATCTCAGTATCAAGACTGGAGAGGTTCTCGCAGTGCCCCTTCGCATACTTCATACAATATGGCATGAAGGCCAAGGACAGGGTCCTTCACGAGATAACCGCACCTGATATCGGGTTGCTGATGCACGGGGTGATAGACAGGTTCACTGAGGACCTCAAGGGGCTTGAGGGCGGGATCGCACAAGCTGACCGTGAGTTCATACACGAAAGTATCAGCGCGCTGGTGGATGAAGCCATAGATACGACTAATGCGATATATAAAGAAAGTCCAAGATACAGGCACATGGGGGAAAAAATCAAAAAAACCCTCATGAGGTCTGTGGATACTATAACCAGGCAGATATCCAAGGGAGATTTCGTTCCAAGGTTCAATGAGCTTGGCTTCGGCATGGACGGGATTCTGCCACCACTGAAGATCGACCTTGATGGAGAGGGGGAAGACGTCTTCCTGATCGGAAGGATAGACAGGGTTGATGTGCTTGAGCTTGATGGAAAATCCTATATAAGGATAATTGACTACAAATCCTCAGCAAAGGATGTTTCAATCACAGA
This sequence comes from Clostridiaceae bacterium UBA6110, assembly GCA_002428415.1. GTDB lineage: Bacteria > Bacillota > Clostridia > Clostridiales > Clostridiaceae > Youngiibacter. Next base: position 85,257 of record DIWI01000056.1, on the reverse strand, counting down.
GGTCTTCTACGGACTCCAGATGCAGCTTCTTGTGTATCTTGATGTGGTCCTGAAAAATTCTGATATCCTGCTTAAGAGCGGCGCAATTCCTGGAGCCATTTTGTATTTCAGGATGGATGACCCGATAATTGACGGAAGCCTGTCTATGGATACGGAAACAATTGAGCGTGAGGTTTTCAAGTCCCTCCAGATGAAGGGGCTCATCCTTAAGGATGCGAGCGTGGTAAGGTCGATGGACAGGGAAATGGGTGATTATTCGCTTATAATCCCGGCAAAGATAACTTCGTCAGGTGAAGTGGTGTCGAAATCCAACAGGAAGGACAAGACCATGGCCACCATACTTACTGAGGAGGATTTCGATACTTTAAGGGAGTACACTACTGAAAGCATCAGAAGGATACTAAGGGAAATGGTGTCGGGCAACATAACCGTGCTTCCGGCGAAAAATGGAGACAGGATCCCATGTACATATTGTACCTATTCTGCCATATGCCAGTTTGATGCCAGGATGCCAGGTAACAAATACAGGAAAATTGTACCGATGAAAATTGATGAGCTGTGGAGCAGCATGAAGGAAACCGTTGAAGGAGGTGACGAAGGTGGGAGCAGCATGGACGAATGAGCAGACCAGTGCCATAGAAGCGAGAAACAGTAACCTCCTGGTTGCTGCTGCTGCAGGCTCAGGCAAGACTGCCGTGCTTGTCGAGAGGATCATTAGAATTGTCACTAAGGACAAGGCTGACTTAGACTCGCTCCTTGTTGTTACCTTCACAAATGCGGCAGCATCCGAAATGAGAGAAAGGATCGGGGATGCCATAGAGAAAGCGCTGGAAGAGAATCCATCGGACTCTCATCTCCAGAGGCAGCTTACGCTTCTTGGGAGGAGCAGCATAACCACAATACACTCCTTTTGCCTTGAACTTATAAGGAGCAACTTCCACCTGATAGACCTGGATCCGGCATTCAGGATAGCTGACGAAACAGAATCAGGCATACTGAAGGAAGAGGCTCTCGATCAGCTGCTTGAGGAGCAGTATGAAGAAGGCAGGGAAAGCTTCATAGCCCTCGTTGATTCATATGGCGGCAAGAAGGATGATTCCGGACTTAAGGCTCTGGTCCTCGACCTTCACAGGTTTGTAATGAGCAGCCCGTGGCCTGGAAAATGGCTTGATGAAGCGGGCAGGGGATATGACCTATCGGAGGGTGCCATTGAAAGGCTGCCTATTTATGGGAAGGTGCTTAATAACCTCGCCAGGATGGCCGAAATACATGTGCAGACTCTTGAGGATGCAATAGAGACCATTCGAGGTAATGCCGGGATATCGAAGTACGAGGACATGTTCCTTGAGGATCTGATTTTTTGCAGGCAGCTGAAGGATGCGTTCACCGGCTCAGACAAATACGATTCAATAAGGTCTATGCTGATGGAAAAGTCATGGACCAGGCTGGGTACTGCTGCAAGGGGGCATGACAAATCAGTTGCAGAGGATGTCAAGGAAGCAAGGAGCGATTTCAAGAAATTCATTGAGGACCTTTCAAAGACGTTCTTCAAGGAGTCAGGAAGCGACACGCTGGAAATGGCTAAAAGGCTTGACCCGCTTATGAAGCATCTGTCATTTATCGAGAAGGAGTTCATAGCAGCTTACGATGCAAGAAAACGCGACAAGGGACTGCTTGACTTCAATGACCTGGAGCAGCTTGCTCTAAAGATACTTTCAAATATTGATGAAGAAGGTACGGCAATTCCATCTCCGGCAGCCCTGGCTTTAAGGGCTAAATTCAGGGAGGTAATGGTAGATGAATACCAGGACTCCAATGAAGTGCAGGAAGTCATCATTAGCATGGTGTCAAGAAAGGATGAGAGGGACCCCAATGTTTTCATGGTTGGTGATGTCAAGCAGAGCATCTACAGGTTCAGACAGGCAAGGCCCGAACTGTTCCTTGAAAAGTACAGGACATACAGCCCTGAAGAACTGGATAGGAACAGAAAGGTTCTTCTGTACAAGAACTTCAGGAGCAGAAGGAACATATTGTCTGCAGTTAACCTTGTGTTCAAGGGGATAATGAGCTCGACTGCGGGTGAACTTGACTATACGGATGAAGAAGCCCTAGATTTTGGGGCCGTACATTATGATGATGGTGAAGATCCGAAAGTTGAGGTCATTCTTGTTGAAACATCCTCTATTCCGGAGGAAGAACCACAAGCAGCTGAACCTGAGGCTGATGAAGAAAGCGCTGTGGAGGATGGAGTTGACATTTCAGACTACAAGGCTATAGAGCTCGAAGCGATAATGGTGGCGAAAAAGATAAGGGAGCTTGTACTTGGTGATGATCCTGCAAAAGTTTATGACAGGAAGCTAGGCGGCTTCAGGAAGGCCAGCTACAGGGATATAGTCATACTGATGAGGGCAACCTCTGTAAGTGCCAACATATTCCTTGAAGAATTCTCCAAGCTTGAGATACCTGCATTTGCCGACAACAGCACCGGATACTTTGAAACAGTGGAAGTAAGGACCATGGTCTCCCTGCTGAGGATAATAGATAATCCTCTTCAGGATGTGCCTCTCCTTGCTGCACTAAGAAGCCCGATGTTCGCATTCAGCGAGGAGGAGCTTGCTTCTATAAGGCTTCTGGACAAGGACGATTTCCTATATAACTGCCTTGCGAAATCAGGGTCGGAATTGATAGGAGAAAAAGCCCGAAGCTTCCTGGAAAGGCTATCCGAATACAGGGATATGGCCTTAAGGCTGCCTCTCGATGCATTCATATGGTACCTGTACACCGACACTTCATACTATGACTATGCAGGAGCAATGCCCGATGGCATACAAAGGCAGGCAAATCTTCGGATGCTGTTCCAGAAAGCCCGCCAGTTCGAGGATTCAGGAAGCAAGGGATTGTTCAGCTTCATAAGGTATATCGATAAATTCAAGAGGACGAACGGTGATATTGGAGCGGCAAGGATCCTTGGTGAGAATGAAGACCTGGTTAGAGTCATGAGCATCCATAAATCAAAGGGCCTCGAATTCCCAATAGTATTCATAAGCAATTCAGGGAAGGGATTCAACAGGATGGATCAGAGAAAGGATATCCTTTTTCATCCGGGACTTGGGTTCGGACCTATGTATATTGACAGGGAACGTTCGATAAAATGCACTACCTTCTTCAGGGAAGCCATCAAGGACAGGATGATGCTTGAGAGCCTTTCCGAAGAGATGAGGGTTCTTTATGTTGCAATGACAAGAGCCAAGGAGAGACTATACATAACTGGAAATGTAAGAGACAGGGAAGTTGTCATCAAAAGGTGGAACTCGCTTTCAAAGGGCGCTGGTCTAAGGCTTCCTGAAGACAAGGTCCTTAAGTCAGGAAGCTTCCTCGACTGGATAATGCCGGTACTTCTCAAGCATAAATCAATGGATGATTACAGGAACGAGGGTATCGGTGCGCATACTGATGAGGGAAGCTTTGCCCTTGAATTCATACGCGCGGAAGATCTCTTCAGGAAGGGATTGACTCCAAAGCTACCGGATGAATATGTTCTGACCATAGATTCCCTGTCAGAACCTTCTTCCTCATTTGAAATAATGAGAAGGCTATCGTATGAGTATGGCTACATAAAGGATGTCGCTATGGCTTCCAAAATTACTGTCTCTGAGCTGAAAAGGCTGGCTCAGGATAAAGAGGATGACCAGGGGATCAGTGCAATGGAGGAGGAACACATCGAAAGACCGCTTTTCATGATGGAGAAGACCGGACTTACCGGGTCGGAGCTTGGTACTGCTTTCCATAAGGTATTTCAGCATCTTGACTTTTCGAGGATATCTCTGGATGAGCTGAGATATCAGATTGACGAGCTTGTGAAAAGGGAGCTGCTTAGACCTTCGGAAGCTTCAAGAGTAAATCCATGGAAGCTTAAAATGCTTTTTGATACTGATATCGGAAAAAGAATGGCGGCAGCGGCAGCCAAAGGCGAACTGAAGAGGGAGATTCCATTCTTCATGGGATATGAAGGTGGTGAGACCATGGTTAAGGGGGTCATCGATGCCTTTTTTGAAGAGAAGCAGGGGCTTGTCATAGTAGACTACAAGACAGACCATGTTGATATCAGCAGCTTCGAAGCAACACTCAAAGACAGGTACACAGAACAGATGAGATATTATAAAAATGCACTTGAGCGAATAACTGGACTCAAAGTAAGTGAAACAATACTATATTCAGTATCACTTGGAAAAGAAATATGTATTACTTTATAATTTGCTCTTCAAAGTTATTTTGTTTTGAAGTATAATAACATTATATTATCTTGGAAAACGATAGGAGTGTTTCAAATGGCAGTAGGAAAAGATAAGACGAGGATTCTTTTGACACTTCCAATGGATCTCAAGGACGAACTCACGAAGGAAGCTAAGAGGGATAATAGGAGTCTCAACAACTATATCCTCAACCTTCTTCTGAATTCTGACAGAAGACCAGAAGGAAAGTAACAAAGAAAAGAAAAGGACCTGCAAGGGTCCTTTTTTCATTTTGATGATTTAATGACTTTTCATTTAACGGATAATGATTTTCCTTGAATATCAAGGAGACTGGTACTACCAATTATTAAATTGATATAAATTGTTAAATTTTACGAATCAAATGAAAACTTAGAAATGTTGTCTTGGATTCGAAAATATTCAACACTGTTGAATTTATATTTCAATTACAATCTTATAAAGATAAAATCAAGATCATCCTTACATTGATCGAAATTTGAATATGACTGTACACATATATCCTTTGGTAACCAAGTAGAATGTACGATATTTACACATATATAATAAAAGTATTTTATGAGTAGATAAAATTTCTGGGTATTTTTTATTTAAAACAAAAAATGCTCGAAATATGTATGAAATATTTTTACAATATTTAAAATCGGGTGATAATCTAATTTCCATCTTATAAATATTTAATTGCTTTACAAAATAACATCATTATAGCATTGTAAAGCATATGGTTAATCTATAATAACAACGTGAAATTATATTTCATAAGAGAGTAAACAACATGAAGTACAGGGGTATAGTAAATAGAGAAAGGAAAGTGGTAAATGCTGTCATAAATGCAGCAAATCCGGAATCCCCTCCATACTTTCCGGATACTATGGATACCTGACCCATTACCGGCAGTGCAGCGCTTATTATGAAAACCTTCTGCATAAGCAGCGGCATCGGCACAAGCTTGAACAGGAGAATTACAACCAGAGGCGATACGGCGAACCTGAACAGTATTATGAGGATTGTATCCAACGGATTCCCGAGATTCTTGAAGGTAAGTGCGCCTATGATGCTTCCCATGTATATGAGAGAAAGTGGTGTCAGCATATCCTTCAGATACTCTGTGCTTTTAATAATATAATCCGGTACAGTTATGTCCATGAAAAGTGCGGCAAGACCCAGCAGAAATCCAAGTATTGCAGGATTAAGAAGCTTCTTTATGACAGTGAATGAAAATCCGCTGCTTTTTTTGGTTCGTGAGAGCAGGTAATTGCCAGCTGTCCAGAACATGACAGTATTTGCCATATAGTAAAGGAGAAGGTATGGTACGCCTTCATCACCGAAAAGCCCTGTTATTATTGGAAGTCCGACAAATATGGTATTGGAGAAGGTGCTCATCGCAATGAACGCTCCACCCCGTTTTATGTTGTGTTTGAGAAGTCGGCTGATGAAGGACGATATTATGATGACAATGACCATAGATGATATGACCAAAAGCACACCCTTCCAGGATACCTTCAGATGTTCCAGGGTGAAGCTGGTATAAGCTGTATGGAACATGGTTACTGGCACGATGTAGCTTACAAGAAATGTAGATATGAAACTATCTACCCGCTGGTCGGTCACCTTGAGCTTTTTCAGCGCAAATCCGAATCCGGCGAGTATGAAAAGTGTGATTATTGTATTAGTTGCCTCTATTGTCATTCTCAGCCTCCTTGGCAGCAATTTCCAGAAGTCGTTCTCTTGTGTTCAGGCCTGGTGTCTCCAGGACGTTTTCCAATAGGACGCCAAGGAGCTTGCCGATTAGCCTGCCGTCCTTGATTCCTATGGATTTGAGGTCGTCTCCGTTGACGGCAAGGTCCTTAAGCTCCAATGGATCGTTTCTTTCGAGTATTTCATTAAGTCGTTTCTCAAAATCAATTAGCTTTGCGGCATGTATTCCGCCAATGTCTGGCTTCCCGCCATGGTCAGCCTTCTTGAGGCCGAGGAAAAGCGGTATGTTTGCAATCCCCATGTTGACTGCAAATTTCTTGAGCTTCACTTCATTCTTCATCTCGCTTGGGACCATGTGCAGCGAGATAAGCTTGTCTACGAGATGAATGGTCCGGTTGTCGTATTTAAGCCTCTGAAGCACATCCCTGGCTATTGATGCGGATTCTTTCTCATGGCCGTAGAAGTGTCCCACGCCATCTTTGTCTATCGTGAAGCACCTTGGTTTTCCCGAGTCGTGAAATAGTGCAGCAAGCCTTACGTGAAGGTTTCTCGGACACCTGTCCAGCACCTCAAGGGTATGCCCAAGGACATCCTTGTCATGGTACCTGTTGAACTGATTGAATGATGCCAGTGGCAACAGCTCAGGAAGGACATACTTTATCAGCCCGAGTTCGAAGAGCATCCGCATGCCTCTCCCGGGATTTTCGGACATTAGGATATTGGATATCTCTTCCCGGATCCTTTCGACGCTGATGTATACGAGACCGTCCATTTCCTCGATTATCCCAAGAAGAGTGCTTTCTTCAATGTTGAAGTCGAGGGTGGTCGCTAGTCTCACAGCTCTCAATATTCGCAGGGCATCCTCCTTGAAGCGCTCGACTGGATGTCCCACTGCCCTGATCAGCCTGTGGTTAAGGTCCTTGAAACCACCAAACGGGTCTATGAGCCCTTTTTCATCATTGTAGGCCAGTGCGTTGATTGTGATATCCCTTCTTCTGAGGTCCTCGATCAGGTCTTCTATGAAGCGGACATTTTCCGGGTATCTCTTGTTGATGTATCCTTCCTCACTTCTGAAGGTGGTCACGTCAAAACAGCCGTCGTCGGTTATAACCTCAACGGTGCCATGCTTTATGCCTATTGGAACTGTCTTTTCAAACATTCCAATGATTGATTCAGGTGTTGCTGAAGTCGCAATGTCATAGTCTTTTGGATTCTTACCGAGAAGGACGTCCCTGATGGACCCGCCCACAAGGTAAGCATCGTATCCTTCCTGAATTATCCTTCCGATTATGAATCTTGCGCCTTTTGGCATCTCGATCCTCATGGTGCCTCCTTACCTGGAGAGTCAAAATTTCTGTTTAAAAGTCATCTCCGGTTGGTATTGTAGTATAATCTAGTATAATTAATTATATACCATGTTATTGACAAGGAGTAGCAGATGGAACAATCGATAAGAAAAATACGGGACTTTGAAACTGGTGACAGACTTGACTGTTACTTCATAATCAAGAGGGTGGACCTCAAGACCACAAACTCAAATGACAAGAAATACCTGGACTTCATATTCGGAGATGTGACAGGTGAAATATCCGGAAAGCTATGGGATGTGCCATATGACCAGGAGGACTTTTTCAAGGCTGGAATGCTCATCAAGGCGAGAGGTACAGTTACCAGCTACCAGAATGCTCTTCAATTCAAGGTGGACAAGATAAGGACGGTAGATGCCAAGGACAACGTTGACCCAAGGGACTTTGTTGTGGCTGCGCCTCTTGACCCTGATTTCATGTACGATGAAATCGAAGGCTTTGCAAGGGGTATGGAAAACACTCACATCAGGAGTCTTGTGCTCAGGATAATGGAAGAGAACAAGGAAAAGCTGATGTATTATCCGGCAGCAAAGAGGAACCACCACTCAATAAGAAGCGGTCTCCTTTTCCATGTACTTACAATGCTCAGACTGGGCATGAAAATATCTCAGATATATGAAGAAATCAATACTGACCTGCTTTATGCGGGTATAATTCTCCATGACATGGAAAAGCTTAATGAAATGGACTCGACAGAGCTTGGAATAGTCAGTGAATATACCGTTGAGGGAACGCTGCTTGGCCACATAACCCAGGGAGTAAAGAACATTGAAAGGGTTGCAACGGAGCTTGGAACGCCGAAGGAAATCAGTATGATACTTGAACACATGGTTCTGAGCCATCATTACGAACCGGAATATGGAAGTCCTGTAAAGCCAATGATCCTTGAGGCTGAGATACTGCATCATATCGATATGATCGATGCGAGGGTTTTTGACATCACGAATGCCACAAAGGATATTGAGGGCGGTACATTCACGGACAATATCTGGTCGCTTGACAGGAGAAGGATGTACAAGCCTTTGCTGGATGGCAAGGAGAAGAAATAGGAGGACAATATGGGAGCAAAGGAAAACCTGTTAAAATACGTAAAATTCGAGACAACATCCGATGAAGAAAGCTCAAGCACACCTTCGACAAAAGGCCAGATGACGCTGGCGGAAGAGCTTGAGAGAGAACTGAAAGCATTGGGGCTTGAAACAAACCTGGATGAAAACGGATATCTGTTCGGATACCTTAAGGCGAATACAAGTAAGAAGGTTAAAAAGCTTGGGTTTTTAGCCCATCTTGACACATCACCTGACATGAGCGGAAAAGACGTATCGCCAAGGGAATTGACCTATGAAGGCGGAGATATTGTTCTAAATGAAGAGCTTGGAATAGTCCTGAAAACAGCTGACTTTCCTGACCTTGCGAAATATGTAGGGCATGACCTTATTGTTACAGATGGGACTACTCTTCTTGGAGCGGACAACAAGGCCGGGATAGCTGAAATCATGGCAGCGCTTGAAATCCTGGTTTCAAAAAGCGATATTCTGCATGGAGATATAATGGTGGCCTTTACCCCTGATGAGGAAATAGGGCGAGGTCCTCATAAGTTTGATGTTGAAAGGTTTGGAGCTGAGATTGCTTACACTATTGACGGAGGTCCTGAGGGTGAGCTTGAATTTGAGAACTTCAACGCAGCTGCAGCCAAGGTAACATTTAATGGAAGAAATGTGCATCCCGGCACTGCCAAAGGAAAGATGATCAATTCAATTGCCATTGCAATGGAATATGCTTCATATTTCGACAAATCAGAGACACCTGAAATGACGGAAAAATATGAGGGCTTCTTCCATCTCAATGATTTCAGCGGATCTGTGGAGAAGACCGTGCTCAACTACATAATAAGGGATTTCTTCCCGGATACGTTCGAGGCAAAGAAACAGAAGATCAAGGGTGGTGCAGATAAGCTCAACGAGAAGTACGGGCAAGGCACCGTAACTGTTGAGATGAAGGACCAGTACAGGAACATGAAGGAAATGATAGAACCGAATATGTTCCTGATAGACAATGCCCTGAAGGCAATGGAAAAGGCAGGGGTAAAGCCTATAGTAAAGCCAATCAGAGGCGGTACTGACGGTGCTCAGCTTTCATACATGGGTCTTCCTTGCCCGAACATCTTCACCGGTGGTGAAAACTACCATGGGAAGTTCGAGTTCATATCAATCCCGGCAATGGAAAAGGCTGTTAATGTAATAGTCAACTTAATCGGGATATTTGAAGAACAGGGTGTTTAATTATAAACAAGATTTAAAGAGCGGCACTTTCATAAGTGCCGCTCTTTCATATCAATATAATTAAATATTATTGCTGGTTTTTCATAGTCCGGTCTTTTCCGGTAAAGAACAGGCATGCTCCGTTAGGTCCGATGTGCGATCCGATTGCCATCCCTAGCGGGAACAGGGTTACCTTGGCATCAGAGTGGTTCTTTTCTATAAGTTCCTTAACATATGCAGCATCTTCTTCACAGTCACCGTGCGATATGAAGGCTTCAATGCCAACTTCCGGGTCGATGTTCTTTTCAAAATAGCTGTACAGCGTGTTCAAGGATTTTTTTCTGCCCTTTACCTTGTCGATTACCTTAAGGCTTCCTTCGCTGTCCATATGTATTATGGGCTTAATTGCCAGCATTGAACCGAATGTAGCGGATAATGCCGATATTCTGCCGCCTCTCCTCAGATGGTTAAGGTCGTCGACTGTAGCTACGTGGTTTATGTGGTATTTCATCTTTTCAACATATTCCAGGTTCTCCTGAAAGGTTGCGCCTTCTGACTGTTTGCGCAGGGCTAGCTGCATCAGAAGTCCCTGTCCGGAGGATGCGCATTTCGTATCTATGATTTCTATACGCCTGTCAGGGTATGATTCCCTGAGGATTCCTGCCGCGACATTTGCTGAACCGAAAGTTCCGCTGAGCATTGAAGAGAATGAAAGATAAAGGATATCCAGGCCTTTTTCAAGAGCTCCTTTGAAGTATCCGAGATACATCGCTGGAGTGATCTGCGAGGTTGTAGGCATATCGCCATTTCTCATGCTGTCATAGAATTCCTTGAAACCTACTGTCCTCCAGGAATCCTCGATTAGTTCGATGTTTTTTGTCCGTATAACAAGGCCTATGGGATCCTGTTCCGGTTTGTCCAGAAAGTATGTTCCAAGGTCGCACCCTGAATCTGTAAGTACAATGTAGCTCATATGGCCTCCAATTCAAAAACTAGTCTTAGTATAGGATAACCTGAAAAGTTTAAAAAACTTTGAAACTCTCCATAAAGATTTGAATTTGAATCTTGAATATGAGTGAAATTGTTTACTGCTGATGCTTATTTTCAAGCAATCCCGTCTTAACAAGCCTTGACCAGATTACAGCGGCAGCGACTGTCTTGAACAGGTCTGGGAGTATGAAGGGAAGAACCCCTGCGGCAGTTGCCTGAGTTAGGGTCAGGTTCCTGCTTATTGCCAGGTATGAAGCTCCGAGAAGGTAAATTGGTACATTTCCAAAAAGAACTGAATATACTACAGCTTTCATGAATGAATTGATTCTGCTTCTGAAAGCGCTAATGAGGAACACAGCGACTGCAAACCCCATTATGAAGCCTCCTGTAGGCCCGAGTATGGCACCGGCACCGCCTCTGCCCCCTGAAAATACCGGAAATCCTATACTGCCAAGAAAAAGGAATACGGCTATTGCCATTCTCGAAATCTTTGGCTTGAATGATAGTGCAACAAGAATCACAACAAGTGTCTGAAGCGTGCCAGGTACGGGTGTAAAGGGGAGAGGAACATATATGTATGATGATATGATGAGCAATGTTACTCCGAGTGATGAATAAACAAGGTCCCTTGTCTTTAGTCCGGCCATTGATGATTCTCCTTTATCTGTGATAATCCCTATTATATCAGCTGCCTGGCATCCTTAAGTGGGTAAAGAAGGTTCTTTTAAAGAAATATTAAAGACTAGCACTTATTCAAAATGGGTGATTCCAATCAAAGTAATAAATTGTTTACAATCGATTTGAACCTGTATGAATGGATAACTGATATACTCAAAGGGAGGAGGGTGTGATAATTGAAATTGGAACTGACTGAAATAAAAGCAATATCCAAGTACCTCAGACTGTCATTGGATAATCTGAAGGAGCTTAGGGATGTAATGATAGAAATCGAGATTAATGGAGAGGTCGACCATGATGGACAGCCTGTCATGAACTCAGATGAGATAAACAAGGATATTAGGAATATTGAAGGGCTTCTGAAGATGCTTTCGGAAGCGGAGGGAGCATAAATGATGGAGTTTAAAGTGAATCATGAAAAGGAATTAAACCGGTTCATTCTAGTGTCCGGTGAGGGTGAAAGGGTTGGGAGGATGTCCTATATGGTAGGTGATGATAACATCATGACTTTAGACCATACCAAAGTCAGCCTTGACCTGAGAGGCACTGGGGCGGGGAAGCACCTGATAGTAGCTGCGGTAGAATATGCGAGGGGTATGGGATATAAGCTGAATGCGACCTGTCCATATGCGAAGAAGATGCTTGAAAAGCACCGCAGAGATTTTTTCGATGTCCTTGGACCTGTGCTTTCTGAAGAGTCCGAACCTGAACCTGGGAATGAATTCTAGAATAGGCTTCATGGTGAGCGAACCGGGCTGATTTTACCCTTCTGCTAATATCATCAGTATCTTAAGGAGGCGTAGTCAATTGAAGGTAATCGGTGTTGTTGCTGTATGTTGCCTGCTGCTTGCAGGATGCGGAGCGAAGACGGTAGAGCCGCCATTGGATGGTGATTTGGAGACTTCAAGGATAATTGATTTCAGGACTGGGGATTTTGAACCTATGAAAGGTGAGGCAAGACTAATCCTTGATTATGTGGACTTCAAAGATTACCTTTCTGATTATGCGGTGCTTGAAAATCCGAGCTTCATTGAAAAAGCTGATCTGGAAGTACTTGAGGGCATTAATGAGAGCTACTTTAGAACTGGAGCGATTGGAGTTGCAGTATCTGTAGAGAGTTCTGGATCAAACATGGTAACTGGAAAGAAAGTAAGAAGACAGGGTGATGTGCTATTCCTTGTGGTTCAAAGAAAGGTAGCTGCTATTGGGACAACGGATATCGCTACAAGGCACTCGTTATTCCTTCTTAACGCTGCTGACGTATCTGGAATAAAGGCAGTTGATGTTGAGCGAATTGTGGAAAAATAAATGTAAATTTATTGTGAACAGAAAATACGCTTTGATTTTGAATATGCGTTTATCCTATTAAAATATAATCATATTAACTATAAATATTCAAAGAACCTTCGTATAATACGTTGGTTCTTTTTTTAATAGCATTAATGATTCACATGATGAATTACGGTTAATATAACGTATAACTCTTAATATTCGAATATATCCTTGATTATCAAAGGTTTTCGGAGAAGGTGCCAAGCGTGGAGGTTTCGACAAACCAGGACTTTCAATAGGAGTTGAACATTTCTAATTCATATTTATTAATAAATACGAATATTGATGTCGAAAATCATATTAGTGCATATGGTGTCGAATAGTTTGAATTTATGTTGACTCATAACGATTAATGGAATAAATTGGAAACAAATATATTGTATGTATAAAATATTTTAGCTATAATTAGTATAAAATGACGAAAGAATACATGGCTATATTGATTAGAGTTAAGTATTATTAAATAAACACATTGATTAGAATATAACGATATTTTCAAATATGTCGAATCGCGCTTTGCTTAGTACAAACACAATTACAGGAGGAGAGAACATGAAGGGAAGAATTAGAAAACTTACAGCGCTTCTACTATCATTTGCCATGGCGTTCACATTCTTTGGGTCGGCACAGAGTAAGACTTCATTTGCAGATGCGCCGGGAGTTCTGAATATACAGTTTGATAAGGTGCTGGAAGTAATGCAGTCAAGCGGGTATGGATCATTGACTCTTACCTTGACACATACTTCAGGGGCAACCTTTACGGCATCAAGTACCAATAAAACCTGGCAGGATGCTCCGTATGGAACCTATACGGTAAGCCTGTCAAATACGACAGGCATAAATTATGAGCTCGAAGCGTCGTTCGATCAAAAAGGAAAAACATATTACCTTGATGCCAATAAATTTACGATTTCAGATACTGCTGCAACGGTATTTTTCAAGGATATCCAGATTATCCCCATAGCACTAGGAACCCTGGTTAAGGTTGGGGATGATGGCAATCCACTGGCAGGGGCCACCTTCAAGGTAACTGATACCAATAATGTAGTGTCATATCGAACATCCGGATCCGACGGAGTAGTCTTTAGCAACATGCTCATCTACAAGGGAATGAAAATAACTGCCCAAGAATCAGCAGCACCAATAGGATATATTTTGGATGAAAGTCCTGTAGAGCTTAATTATCCTGTGGTTGGCACTAGTCCTACAATAAAAGAACTTGAGGTACAGAAGACTATTACAAACACAAGGGCAAAAATATCTGTCACTGGAAAAAAGGTCTGGGTCGGAGGTCCTAAGCCTGATGTACAGGTTCAGTTATATAGGGACAACGAGCTGATGGTAGGTTATGGACCGGTAACTCTGTCGTCGAGTGATCCAGAACATACCTGGGACAATCTTTTCATGACCGATTCAAGAGGGAACGCCTACACATATTCAATAAAAGAAGTAAGTGTACCTGAAAATTATAATGAAACATATTCAAATGATGGTTTGACGGTTACTAATACCTTTATAGTTCCAAAGATAACTATAACTGGATACAAGGAATGGATTGGAGGTCCAAAGCCCGATGTAGCAATACAGCTGTATCAGAATGGTAAGGTGTATGATGGTCCGGTTACATTCAGTTCGACAAAGACTAGCCATACATGGGTAGATCTCCCAAAAACTGATGAAAATGGGAATGATTATATATATACGATTGACGAGACTAACGTACCGGTTAATTACGCAAAAACATTCTCTGCAGATAAGCTAACTGTAATAAATACTTATACATCCCCTACACAAAAAGTTACTGTAGAGAAGAAATGGAAGAATGGTCCTTCAACTAAGCCAACTATACAAGTCCAGCTATATCAGAACGAGGAAGAATATGGTGCTCCTGTGGAGTTTGCTTACGGGAAGACATCACATACCTGGACTGTGGATGTTACTGATAATGAAGGCGAAGACTATGTTTATACTGCAAAGGAAGTAATGGTTCCTGATAATTATGTAGCGACCTATTCATCCGATGGATTGACAGTCACCAACACTTACATGGTTCCGAAGATATCTGTAACTGGGACCAAGATATGGGAGGGAGGACCAAAGCCTGGAGTTGAGATTCAGCTTTATCAAGATGGTGAGGAATTTGGGGATTCGGTCATATTCAGTTCGACAAAGACAAGCCATACATGGGATAATCTCCCTGGTACAGATGAGGATGGAAATGCATATGAATATACGATAGATGAGCTTAAGGTTCCAGTGAACTATACTAAGGCTTTATCCGAAGATAAACTGGTAATAACAAACAGATATACTTCTCCTGAACAAGATGTTACTGTAAGGAAGATTTGGGAGAATGGTCCTGAAGTAAAGCCAACCATACATGTACAGCTATACCAGGATGGAGTGAAATATGGTTCTCCGGTGGAATTTACTGACGGAAAGACATCGCACACATGGACAGTTGATGTGACCGACAGCGACGGCAAAGAATATAAGTATACAGCCGAAGAGGTAGAGGTACCAAAGAACTATTCTGCAACCTATTCAGCTGACAAATTGACTATTACAAACGAGTATACAGTGCCGGAGATAGAAATATCTGGAAGCAAGATTTGGGTAGGCAATTTGCTGAAGCCAGAGAAGATAATAGTCATGCTTAATCAGGATGGAGAAAAATTTGCCGAGAAGGATGTGTATCCAAATTCTAATGGTGACTGGAGCTATTGCTTCAAGGGTATACCAGCTACGGATATTCATGGAAATAAATATGAATATACTGTCAGTGAAGCAACACTAGAAGGATTCATTACATCTGTGAATGGATTTACAATTACAAATACATCAATCAAAGGCAACATTCAGCTCAAGAAGGTTGATGAGAACAATAAACCTCTTGAAGGCGCTCTATTCGGACTATACAAGAGCAGTGATGAGATGTTCGAAAATCTACTCAGCACATCCAGAAGTAACAGCGATGGACTTGTAGGTTTTAGCGGTGTGGAGTATGGCTCATACATTATCAAGGAGCTTGAGGCGCCCGAAGGTTATAATATGTTTGAAGGGATAATAGGAGTCTCAGTCACAGAAGATAGCGAGACAGTAATTCCTGAAGAAGGTATTGTAATTAACACAAGAATCAGAGGCAATATTGCAATCACCAAGTATGGAGAAAGCAATGCCGTGTTGGTTGGAGCTGAGTTTGAATTAAGGCATGATGGAAAGCTGATTGATACAGTAACTACTGATGCTGAAGGAAAAGCTCTGTTCGAAAATATACCTTACGGTGAATACCAGATCTATGAAACTGAAGCCCCAGTCGGATACGTTGCAAGCGATGACCCTATTCAGGCAGCTATCGAGGTTGATGGTAAAACTGTTGAAGTTCAGGTCCATAACAGAAGAATTACCGGGACTGTAGTGGTTCAGAAGCTGGATGAAAAACAGAGCCCTGTTGCTGGAGCAATATTTGTGTTAAAGCAGGATGGAGTAGTAAAGTTTAGAAATGAAGCATCCTCAAATACAGGCGCTATCGAATTCAGGAATATTCCTGAAGGCATATACGAACTTGAAGAGGAAAAGGCACCGACTGGCTATGTAAGAAGTGCTTCTACTGAAAAAGTAGTTATTGATGAAGATGGAGAGGTTGTTTCCGTTTCAGTAGTTAACAAGATGATAAGAGGAAGCATACTAATCAGCAAGATCGGTGATGACGGAGAACCTCTCGAGAGTGCGGAATTTGTTCTTTACCTGGGAAGTGAAACGTTTGGAGCACCAGTTACGACCGATGAAAATGGCGAAGCGCTGATAGAAAGTGTTCCATATGGAAAGTACACTCTAAAGGAAACCAAGGCGCCGGAAGGGTATGTGCTTACAGATGTTGCCTATGCAGTTGAAATATCTGAGGATGGTGAAATAATAGAGCTTGAGGTCAAGAATAGTCTGATAACCAGCACAGTATTGATCAAGAAGGTCGAATCAGGAACAACTATAGTTTTAGCTGGAGCAGAATTCACCATAGAAGATGAGGAAGGTGGAGTCGTATTCACAGGAATGACTGGAACAAGCGGAACCTTGAATGTTACACTTCCTTTTGGCAAATATATTGTCAAAGAAAGCAAAGCTCCTGAAGGATATATTAAAACTGATAAGACGTATAGTGTGACAGTTAATACAGATGGAGAAACATTCAACATAGTCGCTGAAAACGAAAAGATTGAAGAGCTTGAGGAAGTAGGTCCAGTTGATGATGATGAGGAAGAAGAAGGATCACTTCCACAAACAGGTGGTATTCCAAGTGAACTGTTGTATGCGATTGGTATGATGGCGATGGCTGGTGGAGTAATGCTGATGAGGAAAAAGGAACAAAGATAGCTAAATCCTGATAATTGATATAAAGCAAAGCGAGAGGCTGCAGCAATAGGTTGCAGTCTCTCGCTTTTGTGCTAGTGCGGGAAATATTTATACTAAGCTAGGTGACTTGAAATTTAGAAAATAAAAATCCGAACCCATTTCCAGCTGGAAGAGGTTCGGATTTGTTTGGCTGGTGCACCTGGAGGGAATCGAACCCCCAATGCCCGGTTCGTAGCCGAGTGTTATATCCGTTTAACTACAAGTGCCTATATTATTCAACTCAATAATCTTAACACAGCAGACCGACAATTTCAATGGTTCCTGGTTTAGACAAAACCTTGTATCATGCACATAAACCACAATTATCTCAGTGTCAAGGTAGAGCTTCAGCGGTTCTTTCTTTGATCGCTTTTATGAACAGATTAGCGACAACAAGCTTTGGGTTCGACAGTGAAAGCATGAGGAGCTGTCTGTCATTTAGTTCCTTTACCAATATACGTTGCTTCCAATGTGCTTTTTTACTGTCATTTATGATATCCTTAATCTTTTCCAGGACGATTTGGAGAAGTTCCAGAGGTTCGTCAAAGATATCCAGATTATTGATTTCGAGAATCTCGGATACTACCTCCAGTGATGCAAGTGTAATTGAGTATCTGTGCCCAAGACTCTCCTTGTATGGTTCAAATACCCTCTCGGCAAGTAATGGGGCCGAAAGATTTTCAAAACGACGAATTTCAGCTGCGGTCGGTGGCGACAGCAATCCCGTAACATCAGTGCTTCTAAAGTAGTATCTATGGCCGAATAAGCTTCCAAAGGCTTTCTGCGTGTCCAGATATCCAAGCCTCATGTTCTTTTCGATATTTGCTGGGTCAGCTACCAGAGCTGATCCAAGCCCCTCTTTAGAGGAAATGTCTATTATAGCAACTGTGCTTATTGGCTTTATGAATCGCCTTCTATTGTAAAGATCCACAACTATGATGTCTCGGTAGCCCTTTCGGATTAAAGGTTCTATGGGAAGATTGTCATATATTCCCCCATCCATGTATTTATCACCGTCAATTTCAAATCTTTTCAGGACTGGATGGTTGGCGCTGGCGAGCACATATTCAATGATCTTGCCTTCAGGAATGTCTTCCTTGAATACAACAACAGGGTCGCGGTCAGTCAGGTTGACCGTCACAATACCGAAATCTATAGGATTATTTCTGATGCTGCTTTCATCAAGATATTCTCTGAGCATGGAGAAAGGTTTTTCATAATCGAAGCCGCCATTTTTTAGAGAATCTATAAGGCTTTCAGCATTTATATCTATTATGGAGTCCTTGTCCATAAGCCTCCAAACCTCTTCCACAGTGCTTATGCCGGCTGAGAGGTATCCAGCTGCATTGATCGCACCGATTGAGGTTCCGGTAATCGCTCCAACTTCAATGTTCATTTCTTCAAGAGCTTTCAGTACTCCGGCTTCATAGGCTCCACGAGCCCCACCGCCACCTAGCGCAAGTCCGTACATGGTGCAACCCCTCCTTGTAAAATAGTGTTCATAAACAGCCTTTCCACATTCAATTATAATATAATTGTGAGAGAAGTGGAAATTATTGAATTTTACTTCTGAATAGTGGCAAGGGAGTAAAAATTATGTCAGAGTTATTTAAAAAGCTGAGGCTTACAACACAAAAAGAGCTGCTAATTATAAATCCTCCGGATGTCTTTAAAAAAGAAGCAGATAAAATGGCGGCCGAATCAGGCATAATGATTGATTATGAAAAGAAGAATGAAGAATATCCATTCATAATGCTATTCGTACTTAACCTAAAGTCAGTATCAGAGCAAGCCGAGGAGATTTCAGATACAATCGGGGATGATGGGGTGCTTTGGATTTGTTATCCTAAAAAATCCTCCAAAAAATACAAGACTGAGCTTTCAAGAGACAATGTGCTGCAGCCATTCGGAGAATTTGGATTTGAAGGGGTGACTCAGGTATCCATTGATGAGGATTGGTCTGCGCTAAGAATCAGGCAGGCTGATAAGATTAAGAACATGACCAGGTCATGGGCGTTGAGCGAAAAAGGTAAGGAAAGGATAGGTAAGAAATAATGTATTCGTTGGATCATATGGTAGCCGAGGATGGGAAAAAGGTTTATGTGCACAAGTGGATTCCTGCTGAGAGAAGAAAAGGCGTAGTACTCATAAGCCATGGCATATCCGAACATGGAAGAAGATATGGCCACTTTGCTGAATTCCTGAATGCCAAGGGGTACGCGGTATATTCACAGGACCACAGGGCACATGGGCTTACTGCGGGTGATGGTCTGGGTGCTGACAGTACCCAGGATACGTTCATGGAGATTGTAAAGGACATGAGACAGCTAAACCATAAGGCAAGAAATGAGCAGGAGGGTCTGAAGGTAGTGCAGCTTGGCCATTCCATGGGTTCATTCCTGTCAATAAGATATGCCGAGGCTTTTCCTGAGACTATAGATGCATTGATTCTATCCGGAAACAACGGCCCGGGAGGCAGGGGCAGCATCATGGCGGGAGTAGCAATATCTCAGGCTTTGATTTCATCCAGAGGGAGAGACTCAAAAGGCGAGATCATAAATAATATGATGTTTGGAAAGTTCGGTGGGAAAATAAAGGATAAACGAACGGAATTTGATTGGATATCAAGGGATTCCGATCAGGTAGACAAATATGTGGAGGATCCCTTCTGCGGGATTGTGATGTCAAATGGATTCTATGGATCCATGCTTTCAAATCTTCTTAAGGTTTATGGCAGGGAAGAGCTGTCAAGGATACGTAAAGACCTGCCTATACTCATAGCGAGCGGTACTGAGGATCCGGTAGGAAATATGGGTAATGGACCAATAGCCCTTGCGAAGCTTCTTGAAAAGACGACAGGCAGCAGGAAGCTCTTTGTCAGACTTTACAAGGGAGCAAGGCATGAGATACTGAATGAGACAAACAGGGAAGAGGTATACGGTGATTTTCTGAATTTCATAGGTATGCATATATAGAGTCACGTATGAAAGGCCAGGCGGATGTCAATCCTGCCTGGCCTTTCTTCCTATGGTTTCTCCCATAAGGACTTTTGATTCAATTCCATTTGCAGTCTCATCCAGGATATCCTGGTCGATTTTTACTGCACCATTTTTAAAGAACAGCAGTACCGTGGATCCTCCGAATTTGAAGTAGCCTTTTTCTGTCCCACGCTCGAATCGTTTGGATGCTGAATAGGTTTGTACAATTGAACCAACGTTGGTTGCCCCTACTTCAATAATTAGGATATCTGAGAAGTTGTCGCTTCTCATGAGAGAATACATCCTCTTGTTTTCAAGATATACATTTGGAATTCTGGCTAAAGACACGGGATTTACAGAATAATAACCACCCTTAATAAGGCGGGGTTTGGAACATATCCCAGAATCTACGAAGTGGAACCTGTGGTAGTCAAGCGGGCAAAGTCTGAATACAAGCATGGTTCCATGGGTATACCTTTCCTTTATGTTCCCGTTTCCTATAAGACCTCCGAGTGTATATGTGATACCCTTGACCTGAACGAGCCTGTCAATGTCAATATCCTCATAAGCAAGCATTCTGCCATCAACTGGGCTCATCAGCATTGACGGATCCGAAGAGAACGGTCTGCTTTCAGAGGATAGCTTTCTTGTGAAGAAATCATTGAAGGATTCATAATCTCCCGGGTTTTTAACTGAGCCACTCATATCAAGAGAGTTTTCTTTGATGAAGGAAGGTATCATCTTCCTTGATGCAGGCAGGTCCATGAGCTTGCCGTATAGTGAGGAGAACATCTTGCGTTTGACTAAGGCCTCAAGCACCCATTTTCCTGACATGGTCCCATAAAGCCATTCTATGTATTTGCCTCCTACAACGACCTCGGTATCATATTTGCCATACTTCCTGTCATATATCCTTATCATCGCCTGCTCCTTAGCTTCTTGAAATAAGAAGTCATGAGATCACCTGAGAACTCATCCTTAAGCCATATGACTTCAATCTGCCTGCCTCTTGGTGGTAGAAGGCTAATACTCGCGACGCTTCCGAAGGCACCCTCTTCAGGCTCTATGGCTCCAATCACTACCTTCCCTATCCTTGATTTCTTGATAAGGCTTGCGCACATTAGGCATGGCTCAAGTGTTACATAAAGTGTTGTCCCTGTTAGTCTCCATGAGCCGATTGCCCTGGCAGCTTCTCTGATGGCGATGACTTCAGCATGTGCTGAAGGGTCCGATGCCGTTTCTGTCATGTTATGGCCTCGTCCTATGATTTCTCCATCCTTCACCACGACACAGCCTACAGGCACCTCATCCTTGGAAAGGGCCAGAAGAGCTTCCCTTCTGGCCTCCATATAAAAATTGTCGTAAATGGACTCTTCCATTTTTCCTCCTATCGGAAACCATGCTAACTGGATCAGGTGAATATCCTGACTTTCTTAATCCTGTTCTTGTCAACTTCCTCTACTATGAAACGAATACCTTCTGATTCGATCTCCTGTCCGTTTTCCGGGAATGTTCCAAGAACACCGATAAGATATCCTCCGACTGAATCAAATTCCTCAGATTCAATATTTGTTCCGATTTCTTCATTAAGCTCATCGAGACGGAATGATCCTGTCACGATATACTCATCCTCTTTTACGACCTCTATGTCCTGAGTTTCCTCATCGTCATATTCATCGCCGATCTCACCGACTATTTCCTCGAGGAGGTCCTCGATTGTTGCGATCCCGACTGTTCCACCGTACTCGTCAAGTACAATGGCCATATGGTTCCGTTCCTTCTTAAGCTCCTTGAAAAGGTCGATTATCTTCTTGAATTCGTAGGTGAAGTATACCTCCCTGACATTATCCTCAAGATTGAAATTGGATTTATCTTCGTTGCTCAGGAAAAGAAGGTCTTTGACGTTTAGGATTCCTATGATGTCATCAATATCTTCCTTGTAAACCGGAATTCTCGAAAATTGCTCCTTCATTATGACTTCGACAACTTCCTGATAGGTGCTCCTGATGTCAAGAGCCACTATGTCAACTCTCTGGACCATGACATCCTTGACCTGGAGATCACCGAATTCAAATACGTTGAAGAGCATCTCCTTTTCGCCTACCTCTAAAACTCCTTCCTCACTACCGACGTCAACCAGAGTCTTAAGGTCTTCTTCAGTTATTGCAGGACCGGTTTTCTTTGGGTTGCCCCCCAGTATGAGAATAAGAAGGGAAGATGCCTTCTGGAAAAGGAACACTATTGGAGCAAGAAGTATCTTTATGGCGTTAATCGGTCTTGCCACAAAAAGCGAAACGGGTTCAGAATGCTGTGATGCCAGAGTTTTTGGTATCATCTCACCGAAAATGATGATAAAAACAGCCATAATGGCAATAGAAACAGGAAGAGCACCGTAGCCGTATCGTTCAATGGCAAGCTTGGCACCGAGTGCCGTTGCTGCCACGTTTGATATGTTGTCTCCTATAAGAATGGTTATTACGACCTTAGATGAATCATCAAGAAGGCCTTGAACCAGATATGCACCCTTTACTTCTTCCTCGACCATGTGCCTGAGTCTTATCTTGCTGAGAGAAAGCAGGGCGGTCTCGGAGGCGGAAAGAAATGCTGAGATAAATATCAGAACGACTATGAGGACTAACTGCCACGTGCCAGCTTCCAAAGAAAATCAACTCCTAACGATTACTATGCAATAATTATACCAAATTACATTGGCAAGCGGGAATATATTGCTTCCCATGTTACTTTTTTTAGAAAAATCTGTTAAATTAGTCTATAGTGACAGTCTTCTATGCACAATATATGATAGAAGCTGTGGATAGATAACGTTGCTTTGTGGAAAGAAATGACAAGGAGGAAGTCAATATGGATAGGTCAGAGGCATTCGAGCTTTTAAGGAAATACGTCGAGGGAGATGTTGTGCTGAAGCACTCACTCTCTGTTGAGTCTTCAATGAGACAGATGGCAAAGTATTATGGAGAGGATATTGAAGAATTCGGTCTTGCCGGACTCCTGCATGACATTGACTATGAGAAATATCCGGAGACACATCCATATTCAGGGACTCCTATACTCAGGGAAGCAGGTGTTCCTGAAGAGATTATTACTGCAATATTGGGACATGCTACTGAAGGTCCTAGGGATACGATCATGGCAAAGGCTCTTTTTGCGGTTGATGAGCTTTCGAGCTTCGTTACCGCATGTGCCCTGATGAGACCGTCAAGGAGCTATGATGACCTTGAAGTCTCATCAGTAAACAAGAAACTGAAATCTAAGGGCTTTGCGCGAGGTGTGGACAGGGAGCTTATTGACATCGGAGCAGCTGAGCTTGGACTGGAAAAGGATATCCTCATCATGGAAGTCATTAAGGGTCTCAGGACAAGAGAAAAGGAACTGGCTCTTCTTGGATTTTCTACCCTATGATCTACGTTATAATCGGTCCGTCGGGATCCGGGAAAACCACATTGGGTGATTACTTCAGGTCTCTTGGGATGAACGAGCTCGTGTCGCATACTACACGGAAAATGAGGCAGGGTGAGGTGGATGGAATCTCATATCACTTTGTGACTGAGGAAGAGTTCAGTCTTATCGATAAAATTGAGGAGTCGATCTACTCTGGAAACAGATACGGCGTTTCAAGGAAAGAGGTGGAGGAGAAGCTGAGAAGTGGAGATGTCTTCGCTGTAACTGACATAAATGGAGCGAAAGCATTCAGAATGATTTTCGGTGATCTTGTGTCTGTAATCTATATTTCCAGCAGTGCCAGAAGACTCAGGGAAAGGATGAGGGAAAGAGGCGACTCTAAAGAGAGCATCCGGGCCAGGATAAGTACATTGATTGATAAGAATGAATATAGAAACAGGTATTTTGCGGACCACGTGATTGAGAATAACGTTTCAGTTAGTACTTTTCTGAGACAAGGTAGAAGGTTAATAGGAAAATAGTGACATTGCATGCTAAAAATCGTTAATTTGTGACTAAATTCTTGAATTATTGGCAATAATTTCAAAGTTAGTTTACAGACTTCATTTTATCACGACGTATAATAGGCTTAGTGATGAAAAGAGGGGAACGAAATGCGAAAGTTCGCTGCTTTGTTTATTGTTATATTTTCTATAGTTTATCCGAATATATTGGCATACGGCAAGGAGTCTGCCAAGGCTACTATTGTCCCTGCTGGAAATGCTGATATTCAAGCTCTTTTATCCGCTATTCTGATTATGATAATACTTACAGTATCTGCCATTCTGATATTCAGAAAGGGTTCCCGAAGGGATATTGCAGATACTGACAAATAGAAATTTTGGCTCCTGGAATATATTCCGGGAGTTTTAGCATTTCTTAAGGCAAAGTTCAAATATTTTTGAGATAATGATAGTTGGAATAATAACAAGCCTTTAGGCGAATCAGGTGAATAATGGAAGACAGACTTAAATTTCATGACAACAACAGGGTAAAACGAGCCCGTGAGATAAGAAAAAGAAACAAGAGGAAAAGAAGGCTCTGGATGGGCTTTTTAGTTATGCTCGTTGTTATCTTCAGCATTTATCAGCTGGACAGGAAGGGTTATTTTGAAGTCATCTTTGAAAATAGCGTTACATACTCAGGGACAAATACATATTTTGAGCCGGAAGGCACTTCGGTGAAGAGGGATGACATTGCAAAAATGGCTCAGTTACTCATAAACCACCCTTACAAGTTCGGATATTCAGAGGTTGTAAAGGGAATACCGGCTAATCCTTTGGATGCTGCAGGTTTAGTAGACTGGGTGTATTATAATCTAAGCGGAAAGATCCTCTCGGCACAGACAACATCAACCGGGCCGGCAACCACAAGGATATGGGATGCGAGTACACCTGTAATGGAGTCAGAGCTGAAGGTCGGGGACATAGGATTTTATGAGGTGCCTGAAAGCAACAGGGTGAATCACATAGGTATATATTTAGGGGAGATAGATGGAAACAAGGTCTTTATCCACGCCGGCGGAATAAACTATAAGGCTGATGGATTGGATGAAGGTAGGATCGTAATATCCTACAACAACTCCATAAAGAGAAACAACAAGGATATCTATGGCAACAAATTTACACCTGCAGCAGAATCCACGCAGTTTCTTTATTATCGAAGACCAAAGCTCGACATTATTGACTAGTTGAAGGAGGAACGTATGAAAAATAGAAGCAAAATAATAAGGTACATAACAATAGTGATAGCGGTAGCTATGGTGGCATCAGTTATTGCTTCGCTTGTTTATTGACAGGCAGAAAAACGGCTGGACCTAATAGGTTCAGCCGTTTTTGTCTTAAATTACAAGTCTGCAGGATAAATAAGGCCAATCTGCTTTCTTGCTTCATCCAGAATCTTATGGACATGAAGTGCCAATGAGTAGGAATTTATGCTGGATTCGGGAGTTCCCTCATCTATCAATGATACGAACTCCTGGGCTTCATACATCATGTTGAAGATCTCCTGTTCAGGAACATGCTCCTCAGTAGTACCATCCCTTAGTATCAAAGTGATTTTCTCAGGACTTCCTATCTTATCTATCAATATGTTTCCAAGTTCACCCTGAATTTCTGAAGGCATCTTTGAATTGCTGACCTTCGAGTGAGTAATCAAAGCATCCATGTCAGCATACTTCAGAAGTACAGACCCTGTGCCATCGACTCCTCCGTCCTCAAGGATAACACCATTGGCGGATACGCCAATCGGTTTTCCGAACAGGTGGACCGCAGGGTAAAGGCAATATATTCCGATATCTAGGAGTGAGCCATTCGAGAACTCCTTCCTGAATGTATTCACATATTCACCTTTCTTATGTCTGTCATATCTTGACGAATACTGGCAGTAATTTCCGATGTATTTCCTAACCTTCCCGATCCTTGGCAATAGCTCCTGAAGCTTAAGATATGCAGGCATAGTCAGAGATTTCATTGCTTCCATGTATAGCAGGTTCTTTGACCTTGCCAGATTTATTACCTCTTCAAGCTCCCTTGAGTTCGAAACTGCAGGCTTTTCGCAAAGCACATGCTTTCCGTGTGAAAGCATTAGCATGGACTGGGGTGCGTGAAGTGAGTTTGGACTTGCAATGTATACAGCATCGAATTCTAATGAGACAGAAAATTCCTCAAGGTTGTTGAAGCAGAGGATGTCATCGCCGAATTTGCTGCCGAAGGCTTTTGCTTTATCAATGTCCCTCGAGTATATGGCACTTAGCTTGAAGCCATTAACCTTTTGTGCTCCCGAAATGAAAAGCTCTGTTATCATGCTGGTTCCGATAATTCCGAATCTTACCATGCTTACCTCCTGTCGATTACACTATCATTCAAGTATAGCAGTCTGAAGAGCAAATAGTTTTCAAATTGAGGTACCGTCAGTTATTGACAAGGCTTTCAATCAGCCTTAGCAGCGACTCTTTAAAGCTCTCATCATCAGAGATTGTCCGTTTTGGAATCTTTGTATATATCTTCTTGTCTTTTCTCATTTTTCTGTTCACATGCCTCTTGTCAAGCAGACTGTCAATGTTTCTACTATCCATTACAAGTCCGTTCTGGTTGATGCAGTTTGCACCTCTGGTCATTGCCATTGCTGCAAGACCATAGTCCTGAGTGACCAGGATATCGCCCTTCCTTATCATGTTGGCAATCGCAAGGTCAGCAGAGTCGCTTGAGATATCTACTGTCACTATTTCAGCGTAGTCATCCACGATTTCATGAGCATAGTTCTTTACGATGACAGCTCCAATTCTATTTTTCTTGGCAATTTCAACCGTCAGTCTGACTACAGGGCACCCATCAGCATCTATATATATTTTCAATATAATCCTCCATTGGCAGAAGCCGTTTCTTCTAAAGTAAAGTTTATATAATCGGGAATATAAAAACAAGGGATAAAGCTCATATGAAATATGCATACAAATCGGAATTTGTCACAGATATTTAATTTGGTTATAGTTTAAATCTTTATTGAGTATAAAATGAGATGAATATAGATAATTTGAGCAATAAGTTAAAGTATTTGGAACAATTAACTGTCTTCTTGTATGAGCACCGGATAGGGTTATAATTAGATTGAAGGATTCTAAATTCGCCTGTTGCAATGGTTATAGCATGATAGCTATAGTATGGGTAAGGATAGAATATTAGCTAAACATAAATTAGCACAAGATAATCTGACTATAAGAAATTTAATATAATTATATAAACAGAAGCAATTATATTGATTAGAATATGAGATGTTGCATTACTAAAGCAATGTTTGTATTTATTTGGGACTAAATGTAAATAGTCATCATTCTATTGATTCGTAATAAATATATATAGCATTGGATAAACATATGGAGGAGGCCAAAGTATTAGGGAAATCGATTGAGGATATCTGTACAGCCAAGAAGCAAATTTACCTCCTGCTCGAGTAAAGAAGGTTTTTAAGCTTGTATGATGCACTTCGTATCCTCAATTGACATAGAAGCTCGGTTCTCTTTTTTTACCACATAAGTGGGAAAGGAAGTGCAAAAAAATGAGTGCCTGGTGGCGAAGAAGAAGCAGCTTTAAACTATTGTCTGCATTCGTTGCCGTCATGATGGTGCTAGCGCTTGTAGGAACGTCTAAGACAGTTTACGCAGCATACTATGAAGGCGTACAAATTACTTTGGAGGGCTATAATGTAGAGACGACTGGGCCAAAAGCTTGGACGGGTAGTTATGTAACAGGTAACCTTGGAAAGTCTTATGCTGAGGGCGAATGGTATCCCGGTAGAGCTGAATTCACAGGAGTCCAGACAAACTATCCTGGACTGGTAGGCTTCCCGGATATCCATATCGAATATGATTCGGTGAGAAGTCTTCCTGACGGTTACGCGATTTTCGTTGATTTGGTAAAGGGTATTCAGGTAGGTTCACGTGAATTAGGCTCTGATGAAGGTTGGCCGATGTCTAATGGAGATCCATATCCAATGGGTACCCCTGAATTGGTTAATACAGCTCAGAACCATCAGGACGAGAATGAATGGGATGACTATGCGTTTTTAAACCTTCCTACATCTCAAGTAAACAGGTCGGCGATGGAAGCTACCTATGGTGATATTGGTAGCATATATGATGAAACGAGAATGTTCACAATTACAGGCGAACAGCTAAGGACAGGTTTGACTAATGCTGGAGTCCCGTTGACTACAGACACTTTCTATATTTACTTTGAATTTCATCTGGCAAGGACATCCATTTGGGGTTCGAGAAACTTGCAGGAGTATTATGCTGATCCTGCAGGAGATCCATACTATTGGGGTGGATATCTATACGGGTTAAGGGATTTCGATCCAATTGCAGCCGGATCTTCACCTTATACTGGTTCTAGTGGACATTTCACAATGTCAGACGCAGCCAGATCAGTGCCTCTGCCTGACACTCCAGAAAACTTCAGAACTGTAACAGGTATGAAATTCCTGGATGCAGACTATAGCCACAGCTTCACTGCAGGGGACACGGGACTGTCGGGTTGGACCATAAACCTGGTTGGTTATATTGAAAACATTATGATTCCACTGACAACAACCACAGATGGCAACGGAGTATACTCATTTGCTGGTCTATCTATGGGATCCAACCTAGTAGTACATGAGGTATTACAGCCTGGGTTCATACAGACATATCCTTATGAGGGGACTCTAGATCTAGCTAACGGTGCACATCCAACGAATGTCATTGAAGAGGGTAAAGGTCCGTGGAGATGGATGATAGGTCCTTCATTAGCTGATAATGATATTACGATATCAGGTATTGACTTCGGTAACCTTAATACAGGAAAGATTAGGGCTCACAAGGAAGATTCATTCGGTACTGATCTTGCAGGTTGGGAATTCAACCTCTGGAAGGATACCGACAATAATGGATCATACGAGACGCAGATCAATGGAACTAAGACTACCGGAGCAGATGGGTTTACAACCTATTGGGAAGGACTGCTTGTTGGAAACTACAAGGTAATTGAAGTCTTGAAACCTGGATGGGCGCCAACAAATCCTTCATCTGGTGAAGTTCTTATAACACTTCCAGCTGGTCAGAGCATGACAGCAGAGTTTACGAATGAAGAGAGAGCCAAGATAAGGGCACATAAGGAAGACACATTCGGAACCAACCTTGCAGGATGGGAATTCAAGCTGTTTATGGATGCCGACAATAACGGAAGCTATGAGACCCAGATAGGGGAAGCAAAGCTTACCGGAGCAGACGGATACACAAGCTACTGGGAGAACCTGACACCAGGTAAGTATCAGATAGTGGAGACACCAAAGGCTGGCTGGGCACCAATAACACCAGCAGACGGATCATTTGAGAAAGAGCTGGTAGCAGGAGAGACAGCGGGAGTAGATTTCACAGCAGAGTTTACGAATGAAGAGAGAGCCAAGATAAGGGCACATAAGGAAGATACATTCGGAACCAACCTTGCAGGATGGGAATTCAAGCTGTTTATGGATGCCGACAATAACGGAAGCTATGAGACCCAGATAGGGGAAGCAAAGCTTACCGGAGCAGACGGATATACAAGCTACTGGGAGAACCTGACACCAGGTAAGTATCAGATAGTGGAGACACCAAAGGCTGGATGGGCACCAATAACACCAGCAGACGGATCATTTGAGAAAGAGCTGGTAGCAGGAGAGACAGCAGGAGTAGAATTCACAGCAGAGTTTACGAATGAAGAGAGAGGCACTATCTGCGCTGTAAAGAAAAACACATTAGAAGTAGTGCTAGGTGGATGGGAGTTCAAGCTTTATAAGATGAATGAAGCTGCTGAATGGATACTGATATCTGCTAAGACAACAGATCTTGCAGTCAATGGCGGCAAAGTATGCTGGCCGAATATGACTCCTGGAATGTATAAGCTCGTAGAGACTCCTAAGACCGGATGGATTCCAATAAGTCCTTCTACTGGAGAGACAACATTTGAGCTTAAAGCCGGGGAAACTGCAGGTCAGACATTCCTTCATACATTTGTGAACCAGGCATATACTTCACAAACTGCTTGGGGATATTTGGCGGGTTCAGCACTAGATTTTAGAGATAACACAGTATTCAACAAGCCTAAATTCTCCAACTGGGGTTGGACGAATGGACCGCTTGATGTTACAGGTACTGGAGAATATGTGCTCAGAATGTATGCCGGAGCAGGAGGTACACCTCTTAATGAGTCTCCTGAGGGATACGGAACATATGTCGGCGATGTTATAGTCAGCTATAATGCAGGTGTCGTAACTGTAACGTATGAGATAGATGATCCTCCGTTCATTCTTGATGCTGCTCATCTCTATGTCGGTATTGACAGGCTGCCTAAGGTAGGTCAAAAAGAGACTGTAAGCCCTGGTAAGCTTGTTAGTCCGATTGGAGTGCCAATTGATTTCACTTCAGTTTCAGGATACGATGGATTCGTTTATGTAGCAGCTCATGCAGTTGTCATTGTTCCAGGAGATTGATAAGTTAGACGAAACAAGCGATAGCAGGCTTGTCATATAGGACCGGCAAAAGGGACCCCGGCTTAATTGCCGGGGTTTCTTATGACCAATTTAGTGTGCTGTAAATTTTCCGTGAAGGGATCATAGGATGAACTATTGTGTTATTGAGGGTATATAATGGAGATAAATAAGGAGGTGGAATCATGGGTCTGTTCAGTAAACTGACTGGTAAGGACAGGGCAGAAAGCTGGAAGCTTCTAAGCGAGGAAATGGGTGCTCAATTCATTGACAGAGGGATGCTAAAGGGTGGTCCTAAGGTTGTAGCTACCTACAAGAACTGGGAAATCGAAATGGATATGTATAGTGAGACTAATAATACCGGACCTGCTGGCCATGATAACCATAATCACAGCACAACGACTAATTACACAAGGATAGTGGCTCCATTTGTGAAAAAGAATGACTACAATCTTACGGTATATCGGGAACATGGCTTGAGTAAAGCTATGAAGATATTCGGTGGCCAGGACATTGAGATTGGCAATCCTGAATTTGACAAGAATTACAGGGTGAAGAGCAATGATGCAGAGCAGACGGTAGGACTTTTCATGAATGAGAAATTCAACAAAATGGTAACCGAAAATATTGGTAATGGTATGTTGGAGATTAGCGACATCAAGGGAATATTTACGAAGAAGGAAAATGTCACAATGGGCAAAGTATCTTATGTGGTAGTCGGTGAGATACTCGACCATGAATGGCTGAAATCATTATTTATGATGATAGGCTACACATTGGACCAGATGGTTGAAATCGGGAAGGCTTCCGAGAAGCCAGTAAGTGAAGTTGCTTATGCGCATGAAGACAAATGAAAAAAATCCTGGGCTTTAAACCCAGGATTTTTTTATGCGGTTTTTTTGCCGCTATATAGCTTGTATCCGATGAATCCTGCAATTGCAATGAATATGGCGCCATATGCGATGTTGCTGTATACGTCCATGAACTCGAGCACCTTTTCCCAGTTTTCACCGAGCATTGCACCTGCAGTTACAAGGGCAGTATTCCATATAAGGGTACCAAGTGTGGTGTATAGAAGGAATAGATTGAATTTCATCTCAGCCATTCCAGCCGGGATCGAGATAAGGCTTCTTAATATGGGCACCATCCTGCAGAAGAAGATTGTCCTGTATCCATACTTGTCAAACCATGCATCGGCTTTGTCTAGGTCTGATAACTTAAGCCTGAGGATGTGACCATATTTTTTCACTATGACATCAAGCCTTTCCCTATTCAGGATATGACCGATATAGTAGAGGATTACGGCTCCAAGAAGGCTTCCGATTGTAGCAGCAATTATGGTTCCGATGACAGTCATGCTGGTGCTTGTGGTCATGAAGCCTCCGAAGGTTAGTATGACCTCGGAAGGAATGGGAGGGAATACATTTTCGAGCAATATCAGTAAAAATGTACCGATGTATCCAAATTTTTCCATGATCTCAATGATATAAGATTGCATTATTTGTACCTCGCTATAATATTAGGCTAAAAAGCCATACCCACATATTATAACCCAAATATTAACGACATCTGAAATAATTGGTGAAATTCTTCAGCAAAAATGATGAATAATCCTGTAGGAATTATGCACTCTTCTTCAATGAAGCATTTGGCTTTTTCGCATCAAGGATTATCATGTCAGAAATGGCCGATACCGGACATACAGAACACCATGTTCTGGGTCTATACAAAGCGCCAAGAACAAGTCCGAATATGGTGGTAGTCATCATCATGGAATACATCCTGAATGACAGATGTGTCAGCCATGGAGCAAATCCATCAATCATTAGAAGCTGAGGGAAATCTATTGGGATAGGAATAAGTATCATGAACCTTGGATACAGAATAGGCATCATCTTGCCAGCAGCCACCCTTAGTGTCGACATGGTCACAAAAAACAGGCTTATGCTGAAATATACAAGTATGATCTTCTTAAGGTCACCGTTAAGAATGAACTTGGGGACT
Organism: Clostridiaceae bacterium UBA6110; assembly: GCA_002428415.1. Classification (GTDB taxonomy): domain Bacteria; phylum Bacillota; class Clostridia; order Clostridiales; family Clostridiaceae; genus Youngiibacter. The sequence goes on along the minus strand of DIWI01000056.1, from coordinate 52,825 downwards.
TTTCTGGTGCTTTTCTTTTTGAACTTACCCAGAGTCGTGAAAAGGCTCGCTCTCGGACAGTAGCCGGTACACCAGGTTTTCTTCTTGTCCCTGTATGCAAGGACAAAGGGCAGCACCATACAAATGGTTCCAAGTATTGAAAAATGAATGTTGATAAGGCCAAGTGCAAAAAATGCGACAGTGGCTAAATAAAGATATTTGTTGTTACGCAAGTTGTCACCTCTGTTTTTCTTTTGTTATGCCAGAAGCAATCCCATCACAGCTCCATAAAGTATTGACCTTGTGGGACTTGACGTTATCGGACAGCTTCCGGTTCTGCAGCCTACAATTTTGTAGTACAGGAATCCAAGGATTCCACCTATGATTGGACCGGTAATGTATCTCAATATCATTTTCTTCACTCCCTGTAGTTTGGATTCAATCGGGTAATTTTGGTCTGATAAGCTCGGTCGTCTTGGGGACGATACTTGAATTATAAGCAGTGCTGCATTTAGTGTCAACAATTGTTTATTCATTATCAAGGATACTTGGTTTATAAAATGACTATTGGTTAACAGGATGTTAAAAATCAATACGAGAATGATTATCCATTGTATATGCTTTTTTATAGGAATATAATGATGTCATATCAAATGAGGATGAGAGGTGACCTTTATGAAAGGCTATGTTTGCATGGTTTGCGGTTATATCTATGATCCGAAGGTTGGGGATCCTGATAACGGAATAAAGCCAGGAACTTCTTTCGAGGATCTTCCTGATGACTGGGTATGTCCGCTTTGTCAGGCGCCAAAGAGCGATTTCGAACCAGAAGAGTAGGACAGGTTCCAAAAGAATTGCAAAAACAACAAAACCCCTTGATAATCAAGGGGTTTTGTCCATGGTACCCTCAGCGGGAATCGAACCCACATCTAATCCTTAGGAGGGACTTATTCTATCCATTGAACTATGAGGGCGGGTACAAAAGCTATTGTATAATAATGGGACTGGGATGTCAATAAAATGTGCGGGCTGTATTGAAAATTTTTCGGCATTTTCAGCCGTATTTTCAGTGCCCGCACTTGGTTATCAGGTAATATTTGACTTCTATGCCTTTTTCTTTCTGGTTAATATAAGCATTACTATTCCGAATGCTATAGCCAGAAGCGAGATTATCTGGGCCTGCCTAAGTCCCAGGAACATCAGGCTGTCGGTCCTGAGACCTTCAACAGCGAATCTGCCAATTGAGTACAGGATCATGTACCAGTAAATGAGGCTTCCATCAGCGCCTTCCTTCTTCTTCCCGTACAGATACATCAGTACTGCGAAGACCAGAAGGTTCCATATGCTCTCGTAAAGGAAGGTTGGATGATAGTAGGTTCCACCAATAAACATACCGTTCTGGATGAATTCAGGGAACATTGATATGAACTCTTTGGTTACCGGTCCGCCATGAGCTTCCTGGTTGAAGAAGTTGCCCCATCTTCCGATTGCCTGAGCAAGGGGTATGGTAACAACTGCTGCATCAGCCATCTTGAGTACATAGCTGAGTGTCTTCTTGTGGACAGCCTTGTATATGAGTACTCCGATCGCTGCTCCAATAAGACCGCCGTGTATGGCAAGACCTCCGCCTCTCACATCAAGTATCTTGAGCAGGTCTCCCTTGTACTGGTCCCACTCGAAAATTACATAGTAAAGTCTTGCGCCAATCAGTGCGATAGGGAAGGCGTAAAGGAAGGCATCGGTTATGTGGTCGAAGTCAGCTTCCTTCCTGCCCCTTTTTGTGTTGAACCAGGTAGCTGTAAGGGCTGCCAGGACTCCAATGGTTATCATTACGCCATACCAGGCGATTTCTAATCCGAAAATATCAAATGCGACAGGGTTCATAATGCACCTCGTGTTCTTTTTGTTCAATTATATCACAGCCAACCTTTAAGATTTCTTATAAGGCAATCAGGGTGTATCATAGAGTAAACGGATAGAGGTGAATTACCATGAAGATAGCCCATGTAGCGATCTGGACCAGAGACATCGAGGCGATGAAGGATTTCTACTGCACATATTTCAAGGGTTTGGCAAACGAAAAGTATGTCAATGAGAAAAAGGGCTTTGAATCGTATTTTATTAGGCTTGAAGGTGATGTGAGCTTAGAGCTCATGAGAAGAACAGACATTAAAGGTGAGCCGTCTGCAGGATCGATCGGATTTGCACATATTGCATTCGATGTGGGGAGCAAAGAAGCGGTAGATAAGATGACAGAAAGACTGGCTGCTTCGGGATATGTCCATAAGGACGGACCAAGGACTACTGGAGACGGGTATTATGAGGCGGTATTTCTCGATCCGGAAGGTAACATGATTGAAATAACATGCTAGACATTTAGGGATGCAACTGAGCATCCCTTTTTTACGCCTTATTTTTCCAAAGTCCTTCCATCCTTCGCCGAACAAGGAAAACAGTGGCAGGTACCAATGAAATCCCCATGATCAGAAATATAAGCAGGTGAAATTTATCCTGCACCGCCTCCATGTTTCCGAACAGGAATCCCACGAAAGAATAGAAGGTGGCCCAGATTATGTTGCCTATTATGTTGTACGCGGCAATATCCTTGTATTCAACTCGGGTGAACCCGGCAACGAAAGGGTTTAGTCCTCTGGCGACCGGTACGAACCTGGAAATCAGGAATGACCGTCTTCCCTTGTGTTTGTAGAAGTTCTTTGCCCGTTCCCAGTCATCATGCCTGATGAACCTGTGGAATGTAGCAGCATCATATCTGCCGCCGAAATATCTTCCGATATGAAAGTTTAGCAAATCGCCAAGTATGGTGGCGCAGATGAAACCTGCAATTAGTATTGGAAGAGACAGGTCTCCCCTTGCAGCGAAAGCACCCGCCCCTACGAGAAGCGAGTCTCCGGGAAGGAAAGCGGTTATGACACCTCCGGTCTCCATGAAGATCATCACGAAAAGAACCAGGTAGGCGTATGGTCCGATATTCTGGATCAGATCTGCAATGTGAGAGTCAAAATTGGACAGGTACCTGATAGTTTCGTATATCCAGCTCATCCTTTACCCTCCCTTGCCCTTTATATAACTGTATCGCAAGAATCAGGGATTTGTCTGAACCAAATCTTACCAATTGGTAAACAATTGCGAAAAATAAACTGATAGAGTTGCTTGTACAATCACCTCAGGGGGTTACAAAACATCAGCGCATTTGATATGCTTAAATTAGATGAATAAAAGGTTTACATTGCATAAAGACAATAGATAATTGTTATAATTAATATATATTATTTGATAGAGGTGATTTTGTAATGATAAAGGTGGTTGTATGGGGCGTAGGGAAAATGGGCAGGGGTATCCTGGACATGCTCATGAAAAAGAAGGGGATTGAAGTAGTCGGTGCGATAGGGAGGACAACCGGCGTTGGGAAGGACCTTGGCGAACTTTTGGGATTTGGCAGCCCGGTTGGAATTAAGGTTGATAACGACGCGGAGAAGGTACTTGATGCAGTAAGACCGGATGTAGTGATACTTTCAATAAGCTCCTATGTCAGGGGAGTTGCAGATGAAATAGAGCTATGCGCAAGGTATGGTGCAGATGTCATTACCATTGCTGAAGAGATGGCATATCCATTCCGGACCGAACCCGAATTGTCAAAAAAGATAGACAGCATGGCCAGGGACCATGGCATAACTGTGCTTGGGACAGGAGTGAATCCGGGCTTTGTGCTGGATTCACTGATTGCCGCACTTACCTATGGTACAAGGAGCGTCAGACAGATCAAGGCCAGAAGGGTTAATGACCTTTCGCCTTACGGGAAGACGGTCATGGAGGAACAGGGAGTAGGACTCTCAAGAGAGGCGTTCATCGAAGGCGTAAAAGATGGCAGGGTACATGGCCATATCGGATTCCTGCAGTCAATACCAATGATCGCTGATGCAATCGGACTTGAATATGACGAGATAGTTGAGACAAGGGAACCTATAATGTCAACTGTGGAGAGAAGGACTGACCTTGTCGATATTAAACCAGGGATGACAGCAGGCTGCAGCCACTCTGCTGTGGCGTACAGGAACGGGGTACCTGTTATTATCCTCGAGCATCCTCAGCAGGTGAGGCCGGAGCTTGAAGGGATAGAGACCGGTGATTTCATTGATATTTATGGCGATCCTGACCTGCATGTGGTGATCAGGCCTGAGACACCTGGCGGAATAGGCACGATAGCATCTGCAGTGAACATAATTCCACAGATTCTGTCATCGCCGCCCGGACTCCTTACAATGATGGACATGAGCATACCTCACTGCATCATGGATGACTTCAGGAATCACATAGGCAAAGGAGGAGATATCCGTGAAGGTGCAAAAGGGCACATGGGTCAGGATACATAGAGTTATCCTAAAGCCTGAAGAAAGGGCTGAAAACCTGCCGTCGGATACCGCAAAGGTTCCTCTCGAATCATGGACAAAGGGATTTCTTGTGGAGGAGTCTGAAACAGGGAATAATGCAATCATTGAAACCCTGACCGGAAGGATGGTATCCGGGACCCTCGTACAGGTCAATCCAACCTATGACCATGGATTCGGAGAAGAGTTCATCCCGGAGATACTATATATAGGAAGGGACTTAAGAAAACTCATCGGGGAGGGCAGCCATGGCGAAGGATGATAGCTACCGGGCAGTAATGGACAGAAGGAATGAAATCATGAAAAGGGCGATCGGCATGGATTATAAAAGCTTCGAGATTTCGCCGCTTTCATTTGATTATGAGGCTCTTATGTCATCAACCGGCTATTCCCTCGAAGATTGCATCAGAATCCAGCGTGACGCAAAAGTCGGCAATACACCTCTTCTGGAGCTTAAGAACTTGACAAATGCTGCAAGGCATGTTGCAGGTGGAATGAAAGGTGCAAGGATATTCATCAAGGATGAAGCGTCCAACCCTTCCGGGAGCTTCAAGGACAGGAGAGCTGCAGTCTCAGTGCACCATGCAAAAAAGCTTGGATATAAAGGGGTGGTGGCTGCAACATCGGGCAATTATGGAGCAGCTGTAGCTTCACAGGCTGCAATGAAGAACCTCAGATGCATCGTGCTGCAGGAATGCTTTGACTCAAAAGGAGTCGGGCAGCCTGAAATACTTGAAAAACAGCGAAAATGTGAATCACTTGGTGCTGAGGTGATTCAGCTTACAGTAGGACCAGAGCTCTTCCATACATTCCTTCTTATACTTGAGGAGACAGGGTATTTCAACGCATCGCTCTATTCACCATTTGGGATAGCGGGAATCGAGACTCTTGGATATGAGATAGCAGAGGAGACCATGAGGCGTTTCGGCAAGCATCCTGAAGCTGTGGTTATAACCCACGCCGGAGGAGGAAACCTCACAGGCACTGCCAGGGGTCTTTTAAAGGGCGGGGCAGCTGGAACTAAGGTAATCGGCGCAAGCGTCGACCTTTCAGGTCTCCATATGGCTTCAGATACAGACTTCAACAGGAAGTCCTTCACCACAGGCCACACTGGTTTCGGAGTGCCCTTCGCATCATATCCGGACAGGTCTGACGTACCGAGAAGCGCTGCCAGGGCCTTGAGATACATGGACAGGTACATTACTGTCAGGCAGGGAGAAGTCTTCTATATGACTGAGGCGCTTGCCCAGCTGGAGGGACTTGAAAGAGGACCTGCAGGTAATACATCGCTTGCTGCCGCGTTTGCATTATCAATGGAGATGGACAGGAATGAGATCATAGTGGTGCAGGAGACGGAATACACAGGCGCAGGAAAGCATCATCTTGCTCAGCTTTCATTCGCAAGACAGCACGGAATCGATATATCCGTAGGAGATCCGGCAACTGAGGTTCCAGGAAGATCGATAGTGCTGCCTTCTTCACCAGAGCTTATTCGCCCGGTTGAAATGGACATGTTTAAGCTGAGAAGGTCCCTGGCAGGAAATCTTCTGTCCATGAGACAGGTCAGGTCAGTTGATAAAAGAGACATCCAGTTTCTCATGGATGAGACGAGGCTTGACCTCAATCAGATTATTACGATACTTGATGACAATGGGGTGGTTCATCCCTGATGGAGGGACAGATATGGCATTGAAGAGGGAAGATGATTTTGAATTAAGGAGAGAGCACCTTAAATCTCTCAGCGACGATGAACTGAAGGAAAGGTTCTTTAAGCTTACAGATATGGTTACAGATCCGCTCATAGAGCTTGCAAAAAATAGCACAACCCCATCAATCGAAAGGTCTGTTCTGCTAAGGATGGGATTTTCCAGCATTGAAGCTAAAGAGATAGTGGAGAGGATAATCGATGCGGGCCTCACGGGAAAAGGAGCAGGGAATGTGGTCTTAAGGGTTTCAGAGAAGCTCGGGGCTAATTACCTGGCCGTTGGACGTGATATGGCAGAAGGATTGCACATGGATCTGGCGATTGAAGCCTTCAGGGGAGGTTCGGGAAATGGATCTCAGAAAAGATGAAAAAATAGACATCGATGAGATACTGAGGGACCTTGCCTCCTACAGACCAAAGCGATATGGCTGGCACTGGAGGGAAAAGGCGGAAGGCATCAGAATGGGTCCTTTTGAATACAGGGAAATGACTAAGCCTCTTGAAAACAGCGTACCGCTTCCTTCATCCAAGTATTTTGGTGGCATTGACCCACAGTGCGGCCCTGTTATTACCACGGAAATAGCTTCGGGAAGGTTTGAGGATGATATTCGCAGGATGAGGATGGCAGCATGGCATGGTGCAGACCATATCATGGTAATCAGGACTGCAGGGCAGAGCCACTATGACGGACTAATCGAGGGTACGCCTCAGGGGATAGGAGGCATTCCAATAACAAGGAAGCAGGTGAGGGCACAGAGAAAGGCTCTCGACCTGATTGAGGAAGAGGTCGGACGGGAGATAAACTATCATTCGTATGTATCTGGAGTTGCAGGTCCTGAGATCGCTGTCATGTTCGCCGAAGAGGGAGTCAACGGGGCACATCAGGATCCGCAGTACAATGTGCTGTACAGGAACATCAACATGGTCAGGTCATTCGTTGATGCCGGAGAAGCCAAATGCATAATGGCATACGCTGGAATGGCTCAGATAGACGGGGCCCACAATGCAAATGCAACAGCAAGGGAGGCCTGGAAGGTTCTTCCGGAGCTGATAGTGCAGCATGCGATCAATTCGGTGTATTCCCTTAAGTCAGGTATCAGAAAGGAGAACATATGCCTTTCCACTGTGCCGCCAACAGCACCTCCGGCACCATGCATGCGACTTGACCTGCCGTACGCTGTGGCTTTGAGGGAGCTGTTTGGTGGCTTCAGGATGAGGGCGCAGCAGAACACAAAGTACATGGAGTCTGACACAAGGGAAGCTACGGTAACCCATGTACTCAATCTCCTGATATCCGAGCTTACAGGAACTGACATACAGTCAACAATAACCCCTGATGAGGGAAGGAACGTACCGTGGTCCTATAACAACATTGCAGCTGTTAGCACAGCAAAGCAGGTATTTGCAGGGCTTGATGGTCTGATGGACATGATAAGCCTTAAGGATACAGGTGACCTAAGGGAAAAGGTCAGGGAAATCAAGGAGAGGGCAGTCCTTTTCATGGAGGAGATAATAGAGTCGGGGGGCTACTTCAAGGCGGTGGAGAATGGATTTTTCGTGGATTCGGGGTATTATCCCGAGAGGAATGGTGACGGAATAGCCAGGAGGATCGATGGCGGAGTTGCGGCAGGAACAGTATACAAGAGAGATATTGACTATATGGCTCCTGTGACGGCACATTTCGGCAACAATCATCTGCCTGAAGGGATATTAAAACCATCAGACCTCATTGGAGGTTCTACGCTCGAAAGGTGGGAGAAGATAGCGTACATCGACGAGCTTGATCCTGAAGACAATGTAACCTTAAGGCTCAAGGATTCAAGGCAGTATTTCTCGAGGGAACATATAAGACCCGAGGCGGAATGGGCCGGGGACGGGGTAGTGCTTCAGACCATGTTGCTTCCATTTGACGAAGAAACCTCAAAGGCTGCAGCCCTGGAGATTGGGAGAAAGCAGGGTCTTCAGGATGTAGAGGTGGTACACACCCTTGTCATGCAGCCTGCGGAAGGCACACTTGTTGAAATCAAGGGAAAGGTCGCATTTGACCTGGATGCGGCAAGCCTTGAAATTATTAGGAAGCCTGAGCTCCTGTCCGAAGAGGAAATAAGAAAAGAAATAGCTGAAAGACCCATGAGGATAATCGCAGGTACTTTGGGCGAAGACGAACATTCGGTAGGTCTTCGGGAGATAATCGACATCAAGCATGGCGGGATAGAGAAGTATGGCATTGAATGTATTTACATTGGAACCTCCGTGCCTGTTGAAAAGATGATAGATGCGGCTGTTGAAGCGGATGCTGATGCGGTCCTTGCCAGCGTGATAATAAGCCATGACGGAATACATTACAGGAATTTAAAGAAGCTTTGCGACACTGCGATAGAAAAGGGCGTAAGGGAAAAACTCCTCATCATCGGCGGCGGAACCCAGATAGCGGATAAGCAGGCCATGCTGACAGGTATTGACGCAGGCTTCGGAAGAGGCACGAAGGGTATCCAGGTGGCTGACTTCCTGGTAAGGAATAGACGTGAAAAGCAGTGATTGGAGGTTGTTGTATCCATGGAATGCGATGTGCTCGTTGCTGAAATAGGAAGTACAACCACCAAGGTCAATGCGTTCAAAGAGATTGACGGAATATGGCAGTACCTTGGTCAGGGTCAGGGAGCGACAACTGTAGCTGAAGGGGATGTGACTATTGGCCTGAGGAATGCCTCGGAAGATCTCTGCAGAAGGCTTGGGTGCAGTGAAATAACTGGCAGGGAATTTCTTGCCTCATCAAGTGCTGCAGGCGGACTCAGGATGACGGTGCATGGGCTTGTACAGGATATGACCGTCAAGGCGGCCAGGGAAGCGGCCCTTGGAGCAGGCGCCAATGTCAGTCTGGTGACATCCGGCAAGCTGCGGAAGAGTGACATTGAAAAGCTAAAGGCTATTTCTCCCAATATCATCATGATTGCGGGAGGGCTTGACTTCGGCGAGAGGGAAACTTCTCTCCATAATGCAGGGATGATAAGGGAATCAGGACTTAAAGCGCCGGTAATCTATGCAGGCAACGTAGAGAACCAGGAAGAGATAAGAAATATCCTCGATGGCTATGAAGGGAAAGTCTATATTGTGGACAATGTATACCCGAGGATAGACGAGCTGAATGTGGAGCCAGCAAGAAGGGTGATACAGAAGGTGTTTGAAGAGCACATAATGGAAGCGCCAGGGATGCACAAGGTGCGGGAAATGGTGAAGGGAAGGATAATGCCTACTCCCGGGGCAGTCATGGAGGCTGCGAAGCTTCTTTATGAATCACTGGGAGACCTTCTGGTCATTGATGTCGGTGGTGCGACGACTGATGTGCATTCTGTGGCTGAAGGCTCTGAAGAGATTTTAAGAATCCTCATGGCGCCTGAACCTCTCGCAAAGAGGACTGTCGAAGGTGACCTTGGGGTATATGTCAACAGATGGAATCTTGCAGACCTGATTGGATTGGATGAGCTGGAGAGGGAATTCGGGAAAGGAGCAAGGGAACTGGTAAGGGACCTTAAGCCTATCCCATCAAAGGAACTTGAATTGAGAATGGCATCAAGACTTACTGAAAAGGCTGTCGAGGTTTCAGTCAGAAGGCATGCCGGAGTCACAAGGCAGCTGTATGGTGAGGCGGGAGGCAGACGAATGGTAGCTGAGGGAAAGGACCTCACATCTGTAAGGCATGTCATAGGCACTGGCGGTGCATTATCAAGGCTTCCGGGAGGAAGGGGCATATTGGAGAGAATCCAAAGGATTGGAAAGGGAACTGAGCTTCTTCCCAAGAATGAAGCAGAAGTGCATCTGGACACGATGTATATCATGGCGGCTGTCGGTGTAATGGCGGGGAGCAACAGGAAAGGAGCCCTTGAGCTCCTGAAGTGGAGCCTGGAAATCTAACAGGCATAAGGGGGTGAGGACATGTATCCGCAGGTTGAGGTGGATCTAAAGAAGATTGAAAGGAACACTCAGACCATGGTCCATGACCTCGGTGAGATGGGTATTAGTGTAATGGCCGTTACTAAGGGTTTCGGCGCCAAGAGGGAGATAGTTCAGGCAATGCTTAAAGGCGGAGCACAGTTCATAGCAGATTCAAGGATACAGAACCTGAAGAAGCTTAAGGATATTCATGCCAAAAAGGTGCTTCTGAGGCTTCCGCAAAAGAGCGAAATCGATGATGTGGTCCTTTATGCGGACTACAGCCTGAATTCTGAAATAGAGACGCTGAGGCTTCTTGGCGCATCTGCAATCAGAAGAAGAAAGGTGCACAAGGTCATAGTAATGGTAGACCTTGGAGATTACAGGGAGGGCATCAGGTACCACAAGGTTCCTGATTTCTGCAGGGAAGCTGTGAGGGTGAGCGGAGTTGAGATAGCAGGTTTCGGAGTTAACCTTACCTGCTTCGGAGGAGTCATACCTGAGAGCGATACGCTGAGGAGGCTTGTAGACATAACCGAAGCGATGAAGAAGGAACATAGCCTGAATATAGAGATAGTTTCTGGTGGAAGCTCCTCGAGTGTATACCTGCTTTATGAAAATGATGGATTCCCTGAAGGGATAAACAACCTGAGACTTGGGGAGGTGATCCTTCTAGGCAAGGAAACAGCCTTTGGAAGGCATCTTGAAGGACTGCACGACGACAACTTCATACTTAAGGCGCAGATTATAGAGGTTAAGGAGAAGCCTTCGGTACCCCACGGGAGAATCGGACTGGATGCCTTCGGCCACAAGCCTGTCTATCACGACATAGGCATCATAAAAAGAGCGATAGTTGCAATCGGGAAGCAGGATGTCGACCCGTCTGCAATATATCCGCTTGAAACGGATGTTGAAATCATAGGGGCAAGCTCAGACCATATGATTATGGATGTTTCAAAGTCCGTCAGGGAGTATAATGTAGGTGATGTACTCAGGTTCGGACTAAAGTATGGTGGATTGCTAAGCCTAATGACTTCGATGTATGTGGACAAGGTGTATCTTGAGGACGGAATACCGCTCAAAATCGATGAGATGGGGGTCAATCTTGAGGTGACAGTATGACCTTTAACCGGATTATCTATAAAACGTACGATTATTTGAAAAAGTGGTTTTACTTTCGTGTATTTGCATGCAATAATAGTAATACGACATTCAATAGTTAAATAATTGTCAGAATTGACTATCAGAAAAGGAGATGCGAAATGACTAGAATCTACAATTTTTCAGCCGGTCCTTCAATGCTGCCAGTAGAGGTCCTTGAGAAAGCAGCATCCGAAATGCTCGACTACAACGGTTCAGGTATGTCAGTCATGGAAATGAGCCACAGGAGCAAGGTCTATGACGGGATAATCAAGGAAGCGGAAGCCAAATTCAGAAAGATCATGGGAGTCCCTGACAACTACAAGGTGCTTTTCCTTCAGGGCGGAGCAACTCTCCAGTTTGCCATGGTTCCACTGAACCTTCTTACAGGCAGCGGAAAGGCTGACTATGTGGTCAGCGGAAATTTCTCGAACAATGCTTACAAGGAAGCCCAGAAGTTCGGAACGATAAACCTCGCCGGTACTTCAAAGGCAGACAACTATGCACATATTCCGCAGCAGGACGAGCTGACGCTTGACCCTGAAGCAGACTACCTGCACATCTGCACGAATAACACGATCTACGGAACCACTTGGAAGTATATACCTGAGACCGGAAATGTGCCGATAGTCGCTGACATGTCGTCATGCATCCTCTCAGAGCCTGTGGATGTATCAAGGTACGGATTGATATATGCAGGAGCCCAGAAGAACATGGGACCTGCAGGACTGACAGTTGTCATAATCAGAGAGGACCTGGCTGGAAAGACCCAGCCCACGACACCAGTCATGCTGGACTACAAGGTCATGATAGACAATGATTCAATGTACAACACGCCTCCAACCTACGGTATATATATCCTGAAGCTGGTCCTTGAGTGGATCGAGAAGCTAGGCGGTCTTGTTGAGATGGAGAAGATCAACAGGGCAAAGGCGAAGGTACTATATGATTTCCTCGAAGAGAGCAAGATGTTCAGGAGCACTGTCCTTGAAAGAGACAGGTCTATGATGAACGTCACATTCAAGACTGGCGATGAAGCTCTGGATGACAAGTTCGTAAAGGAATCGAAAGCGGCAGGATTCGAGAACCTTAAGGGACACAGGGCAGTTGGAGGAATGAGAGCATCGATATACAATGCGATGCCGACTGAAGGTATAGTCAAGCTCGTTGAATTCATGAGGGAGTTCGAAGCAAGAAATTCATAAAAAATCGAATATTTCCGGAGGGTATGATGATAAGGATACTGGCTGCAGACGGCCTCGAAAAAAGCGCCGTCTCAAAACTTGAAAGTCTTGGCTATGAAATAGTTTCAAAGTTTTATGAACCAGAGGAGCTGAAGGAAAGGATCAAAGAGTTTGACGCTTTGGTTGTGAGGTCTGCTACAAAAGTAAGGCAGAATCTCATAGACGAAGCCCTGACGGCAGGCAGGCTGAAACTCGTGATAAGGGGGGGTGTAGGCGTCGATAACATTGATGTCGCCTATGCAGAAGAACACGGCATTGCGGTGAGGAATACCCCGAAAGCCTCAAGCGTATCTGTTGCGGAGCTTACAATCGCACATATGCTGAACATAGCTAGATTCATACACATCTCAAACCATACGATGAGACTTGGCCAGTGGAACAAGAAGAAGTACGAAGGAATTGAGCTTTCGGGTAAGACCCTGGGGCTCATAGGAATGGGAAGGATAGCGAAGGAAGTGGCAGTCAGAGCCCGGGCACTTGGAATGGAGGTGGTCTACACCAACAGGACAGGACCCAAGATTGAAAATGAGCCATTCAGGCATATGGAGATGGAGGAGCTTCTAAGGAACTCCGATTTCATATCTCTGCACATGCCTAAGCCTTTCGACAAGAAGCATATCATAGGAACTGAAGAGATAGCTCTCATGAAGGATGGAGTTTACCTCGTCAACACATCAAGGGGCGGACTCATTGATGAGGATGCGCTTTGTGATGCCCTGGATTCAGGGAAGGTATCGGCTGCAGCTCTGGATGTATTCAGCGAGGAGCCGACAAAGAGCGAGAGAGTCTATACCCATGACAAGATATCCCTCACTCCCCATATAGGCGGAGCCACAAAAGAGGCGCAGGAGAAGATAGGCGCTGAGATTGTGGCGATAATTACAGATTTCTTTGCAAAATGAAGCACGGCGCACGTTCCTACATGGAACTCTATAGTTCCAATCACGGAACGTATGTTCTGTGGGGAACGTGCGCAAAGTCTAATAGATGAAATTATGGAGGTTACTGAAGAGATATGGCAACAATCAGACCATTTCGCGCACTCAGGCCAAGAGAAGACCTTGCTGACAAGGTGGCTGCGCTGCCCTACGATGTCATGAATTCCGAGGAGGCGAGGGAAGCCGTCAAAGGCAACCCATACTCCTTTTTGCATGTGGATAAAGCAGAGATTGACCTTCCACTCGGGACCGGCCTATATGACAAGGCGGTGTATGAGAAGGCAAGAGAGAATCTATACGGATTTGCAGATACCGGCGTATTCATAAGGGAAGACAGGAAAGCCCTCTACATTTACAGGCTAATAATGGATGGCTATGCTCAGACCGGGCTTGTGGTCTGCACGTCGATCGACGACTATCTGAACAATGTCATCAAGAAGCATGAATTCACGAGAGCCGACAAGGAAGAGGACAGGATAAGGCACGTTGACACTACAAATGCCCATACCGGACCGATTTTCCAAACCTATATCGCAAAGGAATCCATAACCGGGATAATTGAGGAATACAAGGCGGTAAATATACCTTGCTATGACTTCGTGGCAGATGATGGAATATCACATACAGTCTGGGCGATCAAGGATGATGCTACAATAGAAAGGCTTGAAAAGGAATTTTCTGCAGTTGAATCACTATATATCGCTGACGGACACCACAGGGCAGCTTCTGCAGTAAGGGTTGGTGTCATGAGACGAGGCGCAAAGCCTGATTTCACGGGAGAAGAGGAGTTCAACTATTTCCTGTCGGTTCTGTTCCCAAGCAATGAGCTTAGGATAATGGACTACAACAGGGTCGTAAAGGACCTTAACGGAATGTCAGAGGAAGAGTTCATTGCCAAGGTATCCGAGAAGTTTTCAGTGACAAGATATGAAGGTGAGGGACAGCTGAAGCCTTCGAGGAAGCATACGTTCGGCATGTTCCTTGGCGGAAGCTGGTACGAGCTTGAAGCGAAGTCTGGAACATACGATGAATCGGATCCGCAGAAGAGGCTTGATGTGGCGATCATGCAGAACAACCTCCTGCACCCGATACTTGGCATAGAGGATCCGAGAACCGACAAGAGGATCGACTTTGTCGGAGGAATCAGAGGACTTGCTGAGCTTGAAAGGCGGGTAAGCCTGGATATGAAGGTAGCATTCTCCATGTTCCCTACGACCATTATGGACCTTATTGACATCGCTGATGCCGGAGAGGTGATGCCTCCAAAATCCACATGGTTCGAACCTAAGCTGAGGAGCGGATTGTTCGTTCATACACTAGACTGATATCATTGGCAGGATCGAAATGATCCTGCCAGCCTCGCCTTAAAATGTCGGAAAATTCTGATGTTTTTAAGAAGAATACAAAACGACTTCTTCTGTCAACCTGATGCGGAATAGCAATTCATTTGAGATATTTGGATTTATATGCAAAAATCTGATAAATATTGGAGTTTATTTACTAAACAATTAATTTAATGCTATAATAATGCTAATTCGATATTATATATTTTGTGGAAATACCAAATCGATAGCCCGGATTTGTTCTCCGTGAATATACATTTGACTTTGAATGGCGGTGGCATTAGACTTAAATCACAAATATTCAATAGTTTTGTTACTCTTTATTAACAAATACAAAAACGACATGGGAGGGAAAAACATGAAAAAGAAGCTTATCGCTGCGGTAATGACGGCAGCAATGGCAATGGTGGTTGCAGCAGGCTGCGGAGCTAAGGCACCGACCACTCCAACGACACCAAATACTCCTACGACTGGCGGAGTCATCAAGATCGGCGTATTCGAACCTCTTACAGGTGCAAGTGCTGCTGGAGGAGAGATGACGCTTGAAGGAATCAAGCTTGCCAACGAAAAGGTAAGTGAGGTTCTTGGAAGAAAGGTCGAGCTTGTGGTAGTTGACAACAAGTCCGACAAGGTTGAGGCTGCAAACGGCGTATCAAGGCTTATCGAGAGTGAGAAGGTAGTTGCCATCATAGGAAGCTATGGAAGCTCTCTTTCAATGGCTGCCGGAGACATCGTCAAGACTGCAAAGGTACCTGCAGTTGGATGTTCACCTACGAATCCGCTTGTAACACTTAACAATGACTACTACTTCAGAGTATGTTTCATAGACCCGTTCCAGGGAACTGTAATGGCAAACTATGCGATACAGGAGCTTGGAGCAAAGACAGCAGCGATAATCCAGGACGTTCAGCAGGATTATTCCGTTGGTCTTTCAACCTACTTCGTCAAGGCATTCAAGGAGAAGACCGGAGATGCGAACAGCATAGTCGGAACCGCTTCATATAACACAGGAGACCAGGACTTTACAGCACAGCTCACAAACATCAAGGAAAAGAACCCTGATGTCATATTCGCACCTGGTAACTACGGCGAATCAGCACTCCTCATAAAGCAGGCAAGAGAGCTTGGAATCACTACACCAATACTTGGAGGAGACACATGGGAAGCTCCAGACTTCCTTGAAATCGGCGGAGAGGCAGTTGAAGATGCAGCTTACAGCTCACACTTCACAGCTGCAGCACCTGTAACTGAAGTTTCAAAGACTTTCCTTGCAGACTTCAAGGCAAAGTATAACGAGGATGCGAATGCATTTGCAGCTTTGGGATATGATGCGTATATGCTTATTATCGATGCTATAACAAGAGCGAACTCGACTGATTCTGTAAAGATCAGGGACGCCATTGCAGCTACGAAGGATTTCGTAGGATCCACTGGAAACATAACCCTTGATGCAAACGGCGATGCAGTAAAATCTGCAGTCATCAACAAGGTTGTTGACGGCAAATTCGAGTACTTCACGACTATAGAACCATAGGACATAAATTGGAGGTTGAAAAATGAGTATTCAGGGATTATTCCAGCACCTGGCCAACGGCATATCCCTAGGGAGCCTTTATGCCCTTATAGCAATAGGCTACACAATGGTGTATGGGATCCTAAGACTGGTCAATTTCGCGCACGGCGACATTTTCATGCTGGGAGCGTATCTAACCTTCTATGGCATGACCTATCTGCCGCTGCCATGGTGGCTGGTATTCCTATTGGCTTCCGTGACAACAGGCTTTCTTGGATTCCTCCTCGAAAAGCTGGCCTACAAGCCCCTCAGGGGACAGCCAAGGATAACGATACTCATATCAGCCATAGGAGCTTCGTTTCTGATAGAGAATGTTGCGATACTGGTATTCGGGGGAAGGCCAAAGGCCTTCCCTGTACCTGATATCTTCAAAGGTGTGCTTGTCGTGGGCGGAGTATCTATTTCCACTGTTACCTTTGTTATACCGGTTGTTACACTTGTACTTCTTTTCGCACTGACCTGGTGGATAAACAAGACGAAGACAGGGATGGCGATGAGAGCGCTGTCGAAGGAATATGAGGCAGCAAGTCTCATGGGAATAGACATCAACTCGATAATTTCCATTACCTTTTTTGTAGGTTCCTTTCTGGGTGCTGTCGGTGGAATATTGTGGGGCATCAAGTATCCGCAGCTGGTTCCGCTCATGGGTATCATTCCAGGTATAAAATGCTTTATCGCTGCAGTAATCGGAGGTATCGGCAACATCAAGGGTGCGGTTGTTGGAGGCTTCATCCTGGGGCTCGGAGAGATACTTCTTGTAGCTTTCCTGCCTGCTCTTACAGGGTACAGGGATGCTTTCGCGTTCGTACTGCTAATACTAATCCTCCTCGTGAAGCCTACAGGTCTCATGGGAGAGAAAATGGCGGAGAAGGTGTGATGACATGAAAAAAGGTAAATTGACAAAATATGTTGTCATGCTGGCTGTCGCAATAGCTTTGCTCTTCGCTGCGAACCTTTTCCTGGACAGCTATCAGCTTAGGATAATAAACCTTTGCGGGATATATGTAATACTGGCACTGTCGATGAATCTCATCAATGGATTTACAGGTCTGTTCTCACTTGGACATGCCGGATTTATGGCTGTCGGTGCCTATACAGTAGGACTTCTTACGATGAATCCTACTACAAAGCAGATGAATTTCTATATGAAGCCGATAGTCCCCTGGCTTGCCGAGGTGGAGCTGGGATTCCTTCCTGCTATTCTATTAGCCGGGATTGTCACAGCATTTGTTGCGCTTCTGATAGGTGCTCCTGTGCTGAAGCTCACAGACGATTATCTGGCAATAGCAACTTTGGGATTTTCTGAGATAATCAGGATACTTCTTACAAACATGCAGAGCGTAAGCAATGGAGCTCTGGGGCTAAAGGGTATCCCGAACAGGGCGACCACCCCGTGGACCTGGGGAATAGCCATATTTACGATAATTGTAATGACTCTTCTGATCAACAGCAGCTATGGCAAGGCCTTCAAGGCAATCAGGGAGGATGACATAGCGGCAAGGTCAATGGGAATAAACATATTCAGCCATAAGCTTCTGAGCTTCGTAATTGGAGCGTTCTTCGCCGGAGTCGGCGGCGGACTTATGGGTTCACAGCTTGGTACTATATCACCTGACTTCTTCAAGTTCACCTATACCTTCAACATACTGCTTATAGTCGTGCTTGGGGGAATGGGAAGCATTAAGGGCAATGTGTTCTCAGCCATTGTCATAACCGTTGCAATGGAGGTCCTGAGGTTCCTTGATGGGCCGCTGAACCTTGGCTTTACTGTGCTGCCGGCACTTCCAGGCTTGAGGATGGTGGTTTTCTCACTGATCCTCATGTTGGTCGTACTATTCAGGAAGGACAGCAAGATATCGAAAAATATCATGCTGGCGGTGAAGAAGCATGTTGAGACTAAATAATGTAACGATGAGATTTGGCGGTGTCGTAGCCGTCAATGAATTCAATGCAACTGTTGAAGACGGATCCATTGTAGGACTTATCGGACCTAATGGTGCCGGCAAGACTACTGTATTCAATATGGTTACAGGTGTGTACAAGCCTACATCAGGCGACATTACCTATACCAAGGGAGACAGGGAGCTTAAGGTAGCTGACAAGAGGCCAGACCAGATAGCTAAGGCCGGTATATGCAGGACATTCCAGAACATAAGGCTTTTCAAGGAGCTGACAGTACTTGAGAATGTCTTCATAGGAAACCACCTGAGGATAAAGTCAGATGTCATTTCAGCTAGCCTGAGGCTGCCGAACTATGTGAAGGAAGAGAAGGCTTTTTATGATAAGTCAGAGTATCTTCTGAAGAAGGTTGGGCTGTATGAGGAAAGGAACGAGCTTGCTTATTCGCTTCCATACGGCAAGCAGAGAAGGCTTGAGATAGCGAGGGCCCTTGCAACAGACCCAGAGCTTCTTCTTCTTGATGAACCTGCAGCGGGCATGAATCCACAGGAAACAATTGAACTCATGGGATTCATATCAGACATACGCAAGGAATTCAATCTTACCATATTCCTGATTGAGCACCACATGGATGTTGTAATGGGAATATGCGACAAGATATTTGTACTGGACCATGGTGTTCTGATAGCTGAAGGTAATGCTTCAGAAATACAGAATAATCCAAGGGTCATCGAAGCTTACCTGGGGGTGGACTAGAATGCTTAAGATAGAGAACCTAAGTGTAAGCTATGGAGGAATCAATGCCCTCAGAGGAGTCAACCTTCAGATCGAGGAGAACAAGATTGTCACGCTCATCGGCTCCAATGGAGCAGGCAAGTCCTCTACACTAAGGGCCATAATGGGCCTGGTGAAGAAGGATGGGAAAGTGACCTATGACGGGGAAGACCTGTCATCACTGAAGACCAAGGACATTGTAAAAAAAGGGATCGTTCTCGTTCCTGAAGGCAGGAAGGTATTCTCGAACCTTACAGTCGAGGAAAACCTGATCCTTGGAGCCTACACAAGGAACGACAAGGATGGCATAAAGAAGGACATGGACAATGTGTATGACCTGTTTCCAAGGCTTAAGGAGAGATCCTGGCAGAAGTCAGGAACACTTTCCGGTGGTGAGCAGCAGATGCTTGCAGTCGGCAGGGCGATGATGACAAAGCCTAAGATCCTTATGATGGATGAGCCGTCCTTAGGGCTTGCTCCGATACTTGTCAAAGAGATCTTCTCAATAATCAAGGAGATCCACAGGCTCGGCAACACAATACTCCTTGTGGAACAGAATGCAAAGAAGGCGCTTGAGATAGCTGACTATGGCTATGTTCTCGAGACAGGAAGCCTTGTTCTTGAAGGTCCGGGAAAAGAGCTGCTTGTCAACGACAAGGTAAAGGAAGCATACCTCGGAGAGTCAAAGTAGCATCTTGAAAATATATAACATAATGAAATATTGCAAATAAAGAAAGTTCAAAGCCCAATCTTAGAGTGGAACCATCCATCGAAGATTGGGCTTTGCTAATTAAGCTTTCTTTCTTATTGTGAGCCTTCCTTCAGCAGCGGTTATATCCACCGTTGAACCATCAGTCACTTCGCCTGATATCAGTGCTCTTCCGAGAAGAGTCTCAAGGCTTGACTGTATGTACCGCTTGAGGGGTCTTGCACCATAGACCGGATCGTAGCCTTCCTCGATTATAAGGTCCTCGGCAGCCTGGTCAAGGTTCAGGAGGATATCCCTTCCTGAAAGCCTTCCCTGCAGGTCCTTGATCATCAGACCGGCTATCTTTCTGATTTCAGTCTTCATGAGCGGCTTGTAGAGGACTATGTCGTCAAGCCTGTTAAGGAATTCAGGCCTGAAGGTGGACCGAAGCTCCCTGAAGACCATATCTGATGCTGCTTTCGATATGCCGCCGTTCTCGTCTATGCCTTCCATGATATACTGAGAGCCCAGGTTGGAAGTGAGTATGATGACTGTATTCTTGAAGTCCACGGTCCTTCCCTGTGAATCAGTTATTCTTCCGTCATCAAGTATCTGAAGCATTATGTTGAAAACATCCCTGTGGGCCTTTTCGATTTCATCGAACAGTATGACTGAGTATGGCTTTCTTCTGACTGCCTCTGTCAGCTGTCCGCCCTCCTCGTAGCCTACGTATCCCGGAGGTGCTCCTATCATCCTTGCTACGGAATGCTTCTCCATGTACTCGGACATGTCGATCCTCACAAGGTTATCCTCGCTGTCGAAGAGAGCCTCAGTAAGCGCTTTAGCAAGCTCTGTCTTTCCGACTCCTGTAGGCCCGAGAAACAGGAAGGAGCCTATGGGTCTGTCCGGATCCTTGATTCCTGCCCGGGACCTGATAATGGCATCAGCAACCTTAGAGACAGCCTCATCCTGTCCGATGACTCTCTTATGGAGTATCTCATCGAGCTTAAGCAGCTTTTCACGCTCGCCCTCCACCATCTTTGACACCGGGATTCCTGTCCATCTTGAAACTATCTTTGCAATCTCCTCTGGAGTGACGCTTTCCCTGAGCAGGGCGTTACCTGAATCTCCTATCTTTTCCTTCATTTCCGCAAGCTTCTTTTCAAGTTCAGGAAGCTTTCCATATTTAAGCTCAGCAGCCTTGTTCAGGTCATAGGTCCTTTCAGCTTCGGCTATTTTGTGGGTTACAGCATCTATCTCTTCCTTTATTGAGCTGAGTCCCTTGATTTTTGATTTTTCATCCTCCCATTTGGAGGTGAGGGCAGCCATCTTGTCTTTCTTTTCTGCAATCTCCCGCCTTAGGGATTCAAGCTTCTTTATGCTATGAGGATCGGTTTCCTTCTGCATTGAGACCTCCTCGATCTCAAGTACCATGATGTCCCGCTTTATTTCATCAATCTCGGTCGGCATTGAGTTTAGCTCTGTCTTGATGAGCGCACAGGCTTCATCGACCAGGTCAATTGCCTTGTCCGGGAGGAACCTTTCGGTTATGTACCTGTGGGAAAGGACTGCAGCCTGAATGAGGGCAGAGTCCAGGATGGTCACTCCATGGTATATCTCGTACCTTTCCTTGAGTCCCCTTAGTATCGATACTGTCTCCTCTACGCTTGGTTCATCGATCATGACAGGCTGGAACCTTCTTTCAAGAGCCGAATCCTTCTCAATGTATTTCCTGTACTCATCAAGAGTGGTCGCACCAATGCACCTGAGCTCGCCGCGAGCAAGGAGTGGCTTGAGCATATTGCCTGCATCCATGCTTCCCTCGGCCTTTCCTGCGCCAACGATATTGTGGAGCTCATCTATGAAAAGTATTATGCTTCCTTCGCTTTTCCTGACTTCATCAAGTACCGCTTTCAGCCTTTCCTCGAATTCACCTCTGTACTTGGCTCCTGCAACCAGTGCACCCATGTCCAGGGACCACACGGTCTTGTTCTTAAGGTTTTCTGGTACGTCGCCTCTTACAATCCTCTGTGCCAGACCTTCAACTACTGCTGTCTTTCCGACGCCCGGCTCTCCGATCATGACAGGATTGTTCTTGGTTTTTCGGGAAAGTATCCGTATCGTATGCCTTATCTCCTCGTCCCGGCCGATTACCGGGTCAAGCTTGTTGTCCTTCGCCATCTTGACTAGATCTGTTCCGTATTTTGCCAGGGCATCGTAGGTGCCTTCAGGATTGTCAGTATCCACGGTCCTGTTCCCGCGTATCTTCCTCAGCATGACAAGGAAGCTGTCCCTAGCGATTCCAAAATTGGCAAAGAGCTTCTTCAGGCTGCTTCCGGGATTATCTATGAGACCAAGCATGATATGCTCAACGCTTATATAGTGGTCTCCCATCTTTTCCATTTCCTTCTCTGCTGCCATAAGCACCTTGTTCGCATCCATTGAAAGAGAAGGCTCACCTGTTGAACCGGATACCTTCGGCAGGCGTGATACCAGCTCGTCAGATGACCTTGTGAATTTCGTTATGTCGATTTCCATTCCTCTAAGTATGTTTGGAATGAGCCCGTCGTTATCAGATAAAAGGGCAGAAAGGAAATGTTCAGGCTCTATCCTTGAATTTCCATTGGTTACAGCAGACCTTACCGCTTCCTGCAGAGCAGTCAGTGCATTTTGTGTATATTGTTCGTTGTTCATTTCTTATCCCCCCAAAAGATTAAAATCCATATCTCCTGTCGAGATATTCGAGAAGCACCTGAAAATCGTCGGACCGGTTTCGTTCTTCCACATAGCTGTTCATGGCATCCATAAGCCAGCTGAAGGTCCTGTAGAGGTCATTCGCTATCTGGTCTGCCGAAGCTGATTTTGGGTAGTCCTTTCTCAGTTCGTACTGGCCGATTCCCGATTCCGACATAATGTGCAGGTATTGCCGCCCTCTGCCGACTCCGTGTACAGATATCTCCCTGAATAGTTCAGAAAACATAGATAAGAGCGGTGCAGATGTAGTCCTAGTGGCAATCCTTATGAATGCAGAAGTGCCTGCATCTGATGTCTCAAACCGTACCCTGTAGATGATCTTCGGCTGATATGAATATCGGATGCTTGTGCGGAATTCGATGGTATCCTGAAGCAGCCTTTGTACAGATACCTGGGCATCCTCAAGGCTTAGCAACCCGGCTAGGCTCTGGAGAAGGTCCGGCAGCCTTGTTGCAGGGTGGTCCTTCATATATGCGGATGACAGGATACCGTCTATGAGTGATGACCTGCTTTTTCCGCTTCTTCTGCACTCGGCATCAATAAGGTTCATGACCTCTTCCGACAGAAGAAGGCTGTATATCTTTTTACTCATTAGGATCACTCCTTTGAGAATATAATAGCTCGGCTCAATTAATTTGTAAATTAAATTAATATTAAAATTTACAAATTTCAGCAGACTAATTTTATTCAAAAATTGAGAATGTGAGAGTTTATAAATAAATGAAGAAGGCACGGTTTCCCGTGCCTTGCAGCTATGCTTTGTTTCTTAACTTCTTGAGTCTATTCATGGCTTCGATGGTGTTTTCCCTGTTTCCGAATGCTGTAAGTCTGAAGAAGACTTCTCCGTTGACTCCGAAGCCTGCTCCCGGAGTACCAACGATGTTCGCTTCTCTAAGCAGATAGTCGAAGAATTCCCATGAGGTCATGCCGTCAAAAGCCTTGAGCCATATGTAAGGTGAATTCTTTCCACCTGTATACCAGACGCCAAGCGAATCAAGTGTCTCAGCTATTATCCTTGCATTCTCCCTGTAGTATTCGATGTTTGCACGGATTTCCTTCTGTCCTTCCTCTGTAAATACTGCCTCAGCAGCCTTTTGTATTATGTAAGGAACTCCGTTGAACTTGGTGGTCTGCCGTCTTAGCCATAGCTTATTGAGGCTTGTGCCCTCGAAGACCAGGCCATGTGGCACTATGGTGTATCCAAGCCTTGTTCCTGTGAATCCTGCAGTCTTCGAAAGTGAATTGAACTCTATTGCGCAGGATTTGGCTCCTTCAATCTCATATATCGATCTTGGAAGGTCCTTGTCCACGATGTATGACTCGTAGGCGGAGTCAAACAGTATCACTGCATTGCACTTAAGGGCGTAGCTGACCCACTTCTCAAGGGCTTCCCTTGAATAGACCGCTCCTGTGGGGTTGTTAGGGGAGCAGAGGTAGATGATATCTGCAGGGATGCTTTCATCCGGCATCGGCAGGAATCCGTTCTCCATGTTGGCATCTATGAAGGTGACATTCCTCCCAAGCATGATGTTTGTGTCAAGGTATACAGGGTAAACCGGGTTCGGAACAAGCACCCTGTTATCAATATGGAATATATCAAGGATGTTAGCCAGGTCGCTCTTGGCTCCGTCGCTTATGAATATCTCGGTGGATTCAAGCTTTGCGCCATAGCTCCCGTAGTAGTCCCTTACCGCATCCCTCAGGAATCCATAGCCCTGTTCTGGTCCATAGCCCTTGAAGGTGCTTTTGTCGGCCATGTCATCAACTGCCTTATGAAGGCTCTTGATGACTTCTTCAGCAAGGGGGAGTGTGACATCTCCGATGCCGAGCCTTATAATTTTTGCGTCCTTGTTTTCCTTCTGGTACTCTTCGATTTTTCTGGCAATAGTGGAGAACAGGTAGCTCTCCTCAAGGTTCAGGTAGTTGCTGTTAATCTTCATCATTCTCTCCTATATCTCAACATTTCCGGTGAAGGCTTCGACCGCATTACCTGTCATGAATACCGCATCGTCGGTATACCTTATTACCAGGTCCCCACCTATAAGCTTGACAGTGATATCAGTATCCTTGTCGCAATAGCCGTTCAGCACTGCTGCGGTGACTGTCGCACATGCACCTGTTCCGCATGCAAGTGTTTCTCCGCTTCCTCTTTCCCAGACCCTCATCTCCAGTGTCGTGCGGTCGATCACCCTCACGAATTCAGTGTTTATCCTTTCAGGAAACAGGGGGCTGTTCTCAAAATGCGGTCCTATCTTAATAAGATCAAGATTCTTTACCTCAGGAACAAAGGTTACGATATGTGGATTCCCCATGGATACGGTAGTAACATTCCAGGTTTCACCTGATGCTTCTATTGGATAATCGACTAGGAATTTTCCTTTACCTTCCTCGATCGTAATCTCGTCTGCTGTGAGCCCTGCTGCTCTGCCCATGTTCACTGTTGCTGCAGTAACCTTTCCGTTTTCTGCGAAGACATGGATACTCTTGATTCCTGATAGGGTTTCAACATCGATGTCTTCGTTTCTTACAATACCTCTGTCATAGATGTATTTGGCTACGCATCTTATGGCGTTGCCGCACATTTTTCCTTCGGAGCCGTCTGCATTGAACATCCTCATCCTGACATCAGCTGATGATGATGGACAAATCAGGACAATACCGTCACCGCCGATGGAAAAGTGCCTGTCTGAGAGCTTTATGCTCAAATTCTCAGGGTCTTCAATCATGTTCTCGAGGCAATTGAAATAAATGTAGTCATTGCCAGCACCGTGCATTTTAGTAAATTCCATGGTAACCTCCCCAAAATAGTAAAAAGATAGGATAGATATATATAATAAAAGAAAACGGCGGGACCTTGGGCCCGCCGTTGGGTAATACTCACTGATTGCTTCCTAAAAATGATGCATTATCTGGAAACAAATTAGGTATATTTTATAGCATGGCAGGAGAAATTACAACAGAAAAGTTATATTTGAACACTGAATTTTTCAGAAACATTTTCTGTTTTTCGGGTATTTTCCTGACCCCTAAGCGGCTGGCATAGTGAAACCGCCTGAAGATACTCTGGTTTCGGGCTTGTGCAGCCTTCACCTGTTTGTCTTTCAGGCGGCCTTTTCGCATGTCAGGGAAGCTTTTAACGGGATACTTCAGACCATCTTCCCTGACTGAATGATTTGAAATGTTTGAAGGGCTTTACCTTCTTTTGCAACTTCCAGGTCTTTGCAGCCCATGATCTGCTTCTCTCGGCATCATGCCTAAGTAAAGATTTGATGGTTGTGGATATCCCTGATGGAGCATTGCATTTTTAGAAACATTTCCATAAAGGTACGGATGAAGTCTTGAGCTGTTTCCGGGCAACTCCAAACATTCACCTTAAGCCTTTATGTTTAGTGTATTAATGTTAGCATTGAGGTGTTAACTGAGGATGAAGCAGTTCAGAACAATTGGTTGCATTTCCGTATACGTATTGTGAAGATAATGTGACATCCGATTAAATTATGTTAGATTGGATGAATATAGAGTTAACGGATTGGAAATTTTGAGTCAACATGTTACGGACTCCTATACAGCTTGAATAGGTAGATATACAATCGAATTGGCGGGAGTACCGTACTATATTTTTAAGGAGAATCCGATATGGCAATACAGGTATATATCAACTTTGACGGAAATTGCCGTGAAGCTGTCACATTCTATCAGAAGGCATTCGAAACAAATGAGCCGAATTTCATGACCTTTGGAAGCATGCCTCCAAACGAAGAACATCCGATCCCTGATGCTGCGAAGGACCTTGTGATGCACACCGAGCTTGTAATATCCGGAGATACCATTATGTTTTCCGACACATGGCCTGGAATGCCGCTTGTAGTCGGAAACAACATCAGCCTTACAGTTGTAGACACGGATATGGATAAGATAAAGGCATGGTTCGCAACTATGAAGGAAGGCGGAACTGTTGA
Source organism: Clostridiaceae bacterium UBA6110 (assembly GCA_002428415.1). GTDB lineage: Bacteria > Bacillota > Clostridia > Clostridiales > Clostridiaceae > Youngiibacter. The sequence continues at coordinate 26,493 of DIWI01000056.1, read as the reverse complement.
GATGGACCTGCAGGAGACATTCTGGAGCAAATGCTACGGAAGCCTGAAGGACAAGTATGGCATAATCTGGCAGTTCAGCCACAGAAGCGAATAGTCACCTGAATAAAGCAGGACCGTCAGAGTAAATGACGGTCCTGTGTAATTTCCTTTATTGTATCCTCATATTTCAATCAGCGACCTGATGTCGAAGACATATGCATCTAAGATGTATGTTGCTATGAAGAGAAGAGTTATAAGAGCAAGAAGCTTGATTAAACCTTTCTTCTTGGCTGAAGGCTCCTCCTCGCCTGCAAGCCTGCTGAGCCTGCTGAAGATAAGCGCTGATACAAAAAGGATTCCTGTAATGAGTGCTGCGATCGTAAGGTAAGCAGCAGCCTCATCAGCAAAGCCAATCAGCCTGAATATCGCCGCGGTGAGTGAAAGCTCGATAAGCAGTATGAGAAGGACAGAAATGTGATTCCTCTTTTTTCTCTCCAAAGTGCACCTCCAATCTATATCTGAAAGTATAACATAATTGAAGGATTTGGAACATGAGCCATGGCAGGTGATGGTCTGGGAATGTACATTGTACGAGGTTATTGTACAATGGTATAAGAACCAATGACTTTAGCGAGGTTGATAGCATGGACAAGGAGTTCAGGACACTTCCGGGATATGTTGCTGAACAGATCACAGAGATGATATTCAGGGAGAATCTTTCGATAGGGGCGAAGCTTCCGAGTGAAACTGAGCTTGCGAAGCTTTTTCAGGTCAGCAGAAATACCATAAGGGCAGCTGCAAGGATGCTGTCTGATCAAAGTATAGTTGAGATAAGGCAGGGTTCAGGTACCTTCGTATCCTCATACGTAGAATCAGAGAAGGATCCTCTGGGACTTTCTCTGATCCATGACAAAAGAAGACTTGTCATGGACTTTGTCCAGATAAGGCTGCTTGTTGAGCCAAAGATGGCAGCTCATGCAGCGCAGAATGCACTGCATGAGGAAACGGAGCAACTTGGCAGGATTTGCTCAGCAGCTGAGGAAAGCTTTGATAAATACGGGCACTATGAGAACTTCGATTTCGAATTCCACTCAGGCATCTGGAACATGAGCAGGAACCTTGTTATGCATAATCTTATACCATCCCTGAGGCAGGCTCTTGTGCTTCAGGAAGAGCTATTTGGTGCAAGCCTTGGAAAGCAGAGCCTTGAAGACCACCGTTTTATCGCCGATGCAATCAGATCAGGAAAAAGCAGCGACGCTTATGATGCCATGCTTTCCCACCTTGCAGCGAACTTCAAGAGGATCACAAGTCAGAGAACGAATACGTCCAATCTGTAACGAATAGAGATTCAAGTCATCCCATTTTTATACCTCCATGACTATCCACTATTGATGTATGGTATACATTAATAAATGATATTCATGGAGGTATCCTTATGTCGAGTGACGTTATAATAGTTGGAGCTGGGGTAATAGGCTCTGCAATAGCCAGGGAGCTTTCAAGAAAGAAGCTCAAGATACTTGTCCTTGAAAAGGAGCTTGATGTTGCCTTCGGCAATTCAAGCAGGAATACAGGGATGCTTCATGCGGGCTTCACCTATAAACCGGGATCCATCAAGGCAAGGCTTTGCGTAGAGGGGAACAGGGAGTTCGATGAGGTTGCGAAAGAACTAGGCGTAAGCTTTAGGAGGACGGGGAAGGTCGTCATTGGCTTCAATGATGATGACCTGAAACGCATCCTGAAATTTAAGGCAATAGGTGAGGAGAACGGAGTAGAGGGCCTTGAGATTGTTGATAAGACACGGCTTAATGAAATTGCCCCTGGTGCCGGTGGAAACTTCGCCATGCACTGTCCAACTTCAGGAATACTTGATCCGATTGGCTACACCATAGCTCTTGCTGAGAATGCCGCAATGAACGGAGTTGAATTCAGGTTCGGGGAAAAGGTAACTGGAATCGAAAGAAATGACGGAATGTATGAGGTGACTACGGATAAGGGCTTGCATGTGGGAAGATGGATAATCAATGCTGCCGGAATGAACGCATGTGTAATATCTGACATGCTTGGCTTTAAAAGGGACTATATCGTTAAGGGCTTCAAGGGTGAATACATTGTCCTGGACAAGAACCTTGGAAAGCACCTTAACATCCCGGTATACCCGGCGCCTGATGAAAAGGGTGGATTTTCAACCCATGCGACGCCTACAATCGACGGAAATGTCCTGTTAGGACCTGATTCCTATGTTACTGATGACCTTGAGGACTATGAATCCACAAAGCTGCATCTTGATGGGCTGTATGAGGATGGAAAGCGTATGTTCCCCTACATGGACAGACAGTCATATATAAGAAGCTTTGCGGGTATCAGGGTAAAGAGAGTGAATCCAATGACAAATGAGAATCTTGATTTTCTGATTGAAGATGACAGTGAAATTCCTAATGCAATAAATCTTGTCGGTATTGAGTCACCAGGACTTACATGTTCTCTTCCGATTGCAAGGCGTGTATTAGGCCTTATTGGTAAGGCTGAAGCTCTTGAAGAAAATCCAAACTTCAATCCGGCAAGGTTAAAGACTGAAAGGTTCAGTGAGGCAACAAATGAAGAGAGGACAAAGCTCATAGAAAATGACCCTGATTATGGCGAAATCATCTGCAGATGTGAAAAGGTGACCAAAAAGGAGATAATTGAAGCCATCAGGAATCCTCTTGGAGCTGCGACAGTAGCATCAGTCAAGAACAGGACCCGTGCTGGTATGGGCCGTTGCGACGGAGGATACTGCCAGATGAGGATAACAGAGCTCATCGGATTAGAGCTTGGACTGAAGGAAACTGACATCAGATACAAGGCCAGGGATTCATTTATGTTCACGGGGAGGTTAAGAGATGAAATCAAGGAAGGTTGATGTCCTCATAATCGGCGGGGGACCTGCGGGGCTTGCTGCCGCCGCAACTCTCCATGGGCTGGGAATAACAGACATCCTGCTGGTTGAGCGGGAGAATGAGCTGGGCGGAATACTCAAGCAATGCATCCATGAGGGCTTCGGGCTAAAAAGGTTCAAGACCTCACTAAGCGGACCGGAATATGCCGCGAGATTCGTCAGAAGGCTGGAAGAGCTTGGGATAGAGAATATTTGTGGTGCGGCAGTGACAGATTTGACGGAGGATAAAAGGTGTACCGTTGTCTCAAGGGAAGGCCTAATGGAGGTTACTGCCAGGGCTGTCATTCTTGCCATGGGCTGCAGGGAAAGGACAAGGGGTGCCATAGCTATCCCCGGATCAAGACCTTCCGGCGTGATGACAGCGGGGGTAGCCCAATCCTATATGAACATACATAATAAGCAGGTGGGCAAGGAGGTCGTGATACTTGGGTCGGGTGACATCGGCATGATAATGGCACGGCGACTTACCCTTGAAGGGGCGAGAGTATTGGGAGTATACGAACTGCTGCCCTATGCCAGCGGCCTTCCAAGGAACATAAGCCAGTGCCTTGAGGATTATGATATTCCTCTGCACCTGTCGAGGACCGTATCAAAAATACACGGAAGGGACAGGCTTGAAGGTATAACAGTGATGGCTGTGGACGACAAGCTCGTACCAGTCAACGGAACCGAGGAGTTCATATCATGCGATACCCTTATCCTGTCCGTAGGACTCATTCCTGAGAATGAGCTGTCACTTGCAGCGGGGGTTGTGCTTGATCCCAGGACAAAGGGTCCGGTAATAAGCGGAGATTATGAGACGAGTGTCCCGGGTATCTTTGCTGCCGGAAATGTGCTCCAGGTCCATGACCTGGTGGACCAGGTATCAATGGAAGCTGAAAGGCTTGCTGAGGGAGTGACAAATTTCCTCGTAGGGAAGAAATCTGATTTGGGATTTGCAGGCATGAAGCCTGGAGCACATGTGTCATATGTGGTGCCTCAAAGGGTAGCTTTAAATGAGGATAAAAAAGTTACGGTTTCCCTGCGTGTAAGGGAGCCTTTAAGGGATAGGATGCTGCATGTCATGCGGGATGGGGTAAGTGTATTCTCAAGAAAAATCAGCCATGCCATACCTGCAGAGATGATCCAGTTTCAGCTTCCTGCAGAAAGCGTAAAATCAACAGGTGACATAGAGGTGATGATATCGTGAAGAGGACTATGACTTGTATTGTATGTCCGAAGGGCTGCAGACTCCAGGCTGAAATCACAGAGGGAAAGCTGAAAGTCTCCGGGAACGAATGCAAACAGGGTGAAAAGCATGCGTATCAGGAGCTTGTGGAACCCAAGAGAAATATCGCCTCATCAGTAATAGTGTCAGGAGGAATCCTATCGCTGGTAAGTGTAAAGTTGACCGCACCAATCCCGAAGGATAGGATATTCGATGTCATGGATGTTGTGAAGGGGTGCATATGCACAGCACCTGTATTTGAGAAGGATGTTTTAAAGAGCGATATACTTGGCTTGGGAGTTGACCTTGTAGCCACTAAGGATATTGGAGTCAGAAGGTAAATTGGTGTCCGATAAAATGCACTTAAAGTGATTGGTGTAATAATTATCGGACACTTATTCTTTATTGTCTTGAATAATAATGGTACATTGGGAATGAATAGAAAAAATAACGGAGGTCATGGTATGTCCGAAGAAATCAGGAACAGTTCAAATTACAGTGATTCAGAGTCTATAGTAAGGGACTGGATGACCAGGGATCCATTTACAGTGAAGCCTGAATCTACTGTGGAAGAGGCTATAAACATACTTGACGTTCATGATATCTTCAGCGTTCCTGTAGTTGACAGCGACGGGATGTATCTGGGACTTGTGACCAAGACCGTGCTTATGCAGCTTTTCCTCAAGGACAAATCACTTGATACCAGAGTAGATGCGGTGATGACGAGGGATGCGACGGTTATAGGGCCTGATGACCCTGTATCGAAGGCAATGGGAATGAAAGACGGGGCATTGCCGGTAGTTGATGCACTTGGAAAACTTAACGGAATCATAACTAGGACCGATATACTAAGTGCAAACTCAGGATATATAAGGAAGGTGAAGGACAAGCTTGATTCGTCTGAAACCCTGAAGCATGTCCTGAATTCAGCATATGAGGGTGTGGTTGTTGTAGACAAGAACTGCACCATCCTCGAGTTCAACGAAGCTTATGGAAGGTTCATCGGAAAGAGGCCTGAGGATGTCATAGGAAAGAATGTGGAGGATATCATTGAGAATACCAGGCTTCCTGTGGTTGTAAGGACTGGTATAGAAGAAAGAGGTCATATCCAGAGGATAAGGGGACAGGACATGGTAGTCCACAGGATCCCCATCAAGAAGAACGGGGAAGTTACCGGGGCAATCGGAATGCTCATATTCGCTGATGTCAATGAGCTCTACAATATAATAGGAAGAGTCCATAAGAAGAGGGACCTGGACAAGAAGGGGAAAAACGAACCTACAAGGAAGGAAAAGTTCCTTCTTGGCAAGATAATAGGAAGCTCCGGACCCATGCAGAAAGCTAAGGACCTGGCGAGACGTGCTGCAAGGACACCTTCGACAGTCCTCATTACTGGTGCCAGCGGTACCGGAAAGGAGCTTTTTGCCCAGGCAATACACGATATGAGCCTCTTTTCTGAAGGTCCGCTTGTTTCTGTAAACTGTTCAGCAATACCGGAAACGCTTCTGGAATCCGAGCTTTTCGGATATGAGGAGGGAGCATTCACTGACGCGAGAAAAGGCGGAAGGAAGGGAAAGTTCGAGCTTGCCCACAACGGCACAATATTCCTTGATGAAATTGGGGACATGCCTCTCTTCATGCAGGCGAAGATCCTAAGGGTGCTTCAGGACAGGATCGTCGAGCCTGTGGGAGGAACCCAGAAACGGAAGATAAACGTGAGGATCATAGCTGCCACTAACAAGAACCTTGAAGAGATGATCATGAATGGAACGTTCAGGGAAGACCTATATTACAGGATCAACATAATAAGGCTGGAGCTTCCGGAGTTGAAGGAGAGGAAAGAGGACATAGAGGAGCTTCTTTCAGGCTTCATCAGGAGGTTCTGCAGCGAGTTCGGCTTCCATGAGAAAGTCCTGACACCTGAAGCGATGGAAATGCTCGTCTCTTACGGATGGCCGGGCAATGTCAGGGAGCTTGAAAATGCTGCGGAGATGCTTGTAAGCCTTACAGAGGGAGATGTCATTGGTGTCGGCGATCTACCAAAAAAGATATCGGATGCAGGCATCAGACAAAATCACGATACATCCTCTGCGTTGAAGGACAGGGCAATGGAGGGTGAAAGGCAGGCTATCAGGGAGATGCTTGAGGAATGCAGCGGAAACAAGGCAGAAGCTGCAAGAAGGCTCGGCATACAGCGATCCACCCTTTATGAGAAGATGAAAAAGCTCAAGATGGATTAGTGTAGTTTTATTTGAACATGTAACACTGCATGTGTATGAAATATTGAACATGTTTGGGATTTTGGTTGAAGTGACAAATACTTGTCAATCATTGGGCCGCATGGATTTTGTTGAGGGGAGCGCGTTTTGGCGCTTTCTTCTTTTTTGACGGAAAATGTCCGGATGAATTCTAGATTGGCACAGTTCTTGCTATTAAGGAATCGTATAAATTAAAAGGGAGGTAGGGATATGAGTCAGATTTCAAAGTTCGAGCTGCCTGAGAAGATAGTCTATGGACAGGATGCTCTAAGCAAGCTCGGCGAAACAGCCGCTGAACTTGGAAAGAAAGCGCTTGTAGTCAGTGACAGGATAATGGAGAAGGTCGGGTATGTGGCAAGGGTCGAGAAGGAGCTTGCAGACAAGGGTATAGCCTGCAGCTTTTACCTGGATGCCAATACCGAGCCGACAGACCTTTTCGTGGATGATGCGCTTAAGATTTGCAAGGACGGAGAGTGTGACCTTGTTATTGCTATCGGCGGCGGCAGCTGCATCGATACGGCAAAGGCAGTAGCGGCACTTGCCACCAATGGCGGATACATAGGCGACTACATGGGCGGTAAAACCATTGCGAAGGAGCTTCCACTTCCACTCATTGCGATTCCTACCACATCAGGCACAGGATCCGAGGTCACCAACGTGACGATAATCGCAAGCACCAAAGATGACGTCAAAATGATGATCAAGCAGAAGGCATTCCTGCCAAGGGTGGCTATCGTTGATCCGCTGCTTACCATGACATCACCCAAGGGAGTCACTGCAGCGACCGGAATAGATGCGCTGTGCCATGCTGTGGAAGCTCATATCTCGAGGAAGGCTCAGCCTATAACAAGCACTTTTGCACTATCAGCGATTTCACTCATAACGTCCAACCTCAAGGCTGCATATGACGATGGCAACAACCGTGAGGCGAGGGAGAAGATGTCCCTGGCATCCATGGAGGCGGGTACGGCGTTCTCAAACGCTTCAGTTACACTGGTACATGGAATGTCAAGACCCATAGGCGCCCTGTTCCACGTTCCGCATGGAGTATCGAATGCGATGCTGCTGCCTGCAGTACTGGAATTCACAAGAAGCGAAGCTCTTGAAAAGCTGGCTGAGATTGGCAGACTGATAGCTCCTGAAGCAGCACTCTCGACTGATGACGAATGGGCGGACAAGGCAATATCAGATATAAAGGCTCTCTGCGGATATCTTGGGATACCAAGCATGAAGGGCTGGGGAATCAAGAAGGAAGACCTTGAAAAGTATGTTTCAAAGATGGCAACCGATGCAATAGCGAGCGGAAGTCCTGGAAATACACCAAGGGTTCCGAGCCATGAAGAGGTTGTTGAGCTCTACTGGAAGTGTTTCGATTACGATTTTAGTAAGGAATAGAGGAGGAAAAGAAATGGCAAAGCTAAAGAATTTCATAAACGGAGAATGGGTGGAATCAACCACTGAAAGATATGACGAGGTACCGAATCCTGCAACTGGTGAGGTGCTTGCTGAGGTTCCCATATCGACAGCGGAGGATTTTGACAAGGCGGTTGCTGCGGCAAAGAAGGCTTTTGAAGGATGGGGCACTACTCCTGTTCCTCAGAGAGCGAGAATACTGTTCAAGTATCAGCAGCTCCTTATAGAGAATTGGGATGAGCTTGCAGGATTTATAACCATGGAAAATGGAAAGAGCCTTGGAGAAGCCAAGGGAGAAGTTCAGAGGGGCATAGAGTGCGTCGAGTTCGCGTGCGGAGCACCAACTCTCATGATGGGTTCGCAGCTTCCTGATATAGCCACAGGACTTGAGTCTGGAATGTACAGGTATCCTCTTGGAGTAATCGGAGGAATAACACCCTTCAACTTCCCTATGATGGTTCCATGCTGGATGTTCCCTATGGCGATAGCCTGCGGAAACACCTTCATACTCAAGCCTTCGGAAAGGACTCCGCTTCTTGCCAACAGACTTGCTGAGCTTACAGTTGAAGCCGGATTCCCCAATGGTGTATTCAACATTGTCCATGGCGCACATGATGTGGTAAATGGGATACTCAGCCATCCTGATGTCAAGGGAGTATCATTCGTTGGTTCACAGCCTGTTGCCGAGTACGTCTACAAAACAGCAGCAAACAACGGTAAAAGGGTCCAGGCTCTTTCAGGTGCCAAGAACCACAGCATAGTATTGCCTGATGCGGACCTTGACAATGCGGTCAAGAACATCATAAATGCAGCATTCGGTTCTGCTGGAGAAAGGTGCATGGCTGCATCCGTAATAGTCGCTGTCGGTGAGGTCGGAGACAGACTGGTCGCTGAGATCAAGAAGGCTGCTGATGAAATCAAAATGGGCAACGGATTGGATAAGGATGTATTCCTCGGGCCGGTCATAAGGGAAGTCCACAAGAAGAAGACGCTTGGATATATTGAATCCGGAGTGGAATCCGGAGCAACACTTGTAAGGGATGGAAGGCTGGATGAGGCTTGCAGCGGACCTGGATACTTTGTAGGAGCAACCATATTCGACAATGTTAAGACTGACATGAAGATCTGGAAAGATGAGATATTCGCGCCGGTGCTTTCTATAGTCAGAGTTGACACTCTCGATGATGCCATAAAGCTGACAAATGAATCAGAATTCGCAAACGGTGCCTGCCTGTTCACTGACAGCGCCAGTGCGGTAAGGAAGTTCAGGGACAACATCGACGCAGGAATGCTCGGTATCAATGTTGGAGTACCTGCTCCAATGGCGTTCTTCCCGTTCTCAGGCTACAAGAAGTCGTTCTACGGCGACCTGCATGCCAACGGAAAGGATGGAGTTGAGTTCTACACAAGGAAAAAGATGGTTACTGCAAAGTACTAGAAAAAATGGCCGGGGATCATATCAAACTGATTCCCGGCCTAAGCTTTATGTCCTTGCACATTCTCCATCTTCGCCGCGCATGATCTCAATCCCGTGCTTAAGCACCGGGATTATGACATCCAGGCACTCATCCACTGCCTTTCTGCTTCCAGGCATGTTGACTATAAGAGTCCTCTTCCTTATGCCGGCAGCAGCCCTTGAAAGCATGGCGCGGTTCGTAACCTCGAGGCTTTTGGCTCTCATGGCTTCAGGTATGCCGGGTACGACTCTGTCAATGACGTCCATTGTAGCTTCAGGGGTTATGTCCCTTGGGGACATTCCGGTTCCGCCTGTTGTCAGGATCAGATGAAGCTCAAGCTCATCAGCCATTCGCCTTAGGTTTTCAGAAATTGTTTCCCTGTCGTCAGGGACTACAATGTATTCAGCCACCTCTCCGGGAATCTCTTTAACTCTTTCCATTATGAGCTTTCCGCTCTCGTCGGCTCGCTCGCCCCTGGAACCCTTGTCACTTGCTGTAAGTACCCCTACTCTTATCATAACCAATCCCCCTGTCTGTAAACATAATATACAAGTGTATTCTAACATACTTTATCCTCTGTTGGAGGAAAACGATTTAAGTGAATAGGAGAAACCGGTCAAAATTTGAGGGTTTTGTATCCAAATAGTACAAATCAAAGTGATTTCTCTGCAATTTGTTAATAGATAGTCAATAATTTATCATTGATATTGATTACAATAAGAAGTACACTATACATGTAAGCCTCGAGCATACATGCCTAAACCACTGTGCATGGCTGTATGCCGTTAGGGTGTTTCTGGAAACGGATGCGCCTTCCATTGTGTAAAGGGGGATAATAATGAAAAATCTGAAAGCCGTTAAAGGCACCATTCTCATTTCCTGCGCACTGACAGCGGTAATGCTTATGTCAGCATGCGCGCAGACTCCGGCAGCTCCGACTGCGGCTCCGACTGCGGCTCCGACAGCTGCTCCAACAGAGGCGCCAAAACCCACACTATCCGATACCAAGATCATACTATCCACAACAACAAGTGTAAATGACTCAGGACTCCTTGAGTATCTTCTTCCGGTCCTGAAGGAAGATACTGGAATCGAAGTGGATGTCCTGTCCCAGGGTACTGGCCAAGCTATACAGACCGCCGTCGACGGCAACGCCGACGTTATTCTTGTTCACGCGAAAGCAGCTGAGGAGACTTTCGTCAAGGATGGGTTCGGCGTGGAGAGGATCGAGTTCATGTACAACTTCTTTGTTGTTGTCGGACCTAAGGATGATCCGGCAAAGATAAAGGGAAGCGGACTTACAGCTTCAGAAGCCTTCAAAAAGGTTATGGAAGCCAAAGCGCCTTTCCTGTCAAGGGGAGACAAATCCGGAACACATACCAAGGAGCTTGCTCTTTGGAAGGCAGCAGGGATTGAGCCTGCAGGAGACTGGTATGTAGCAGCTGGAAAGGGAATGGGAGCACTTCTGACAATGGCTTCCGAGATGAAGGGATATACTCTGACTGACAAGGCGACATACCTTTCAATGAAGGACCAGTTGGACCTTGAGATAGTCCTTGAAGAATCAGCTGACCTTAAGAACCAGTACAGTGTCATAGCTGTAAATTCGCAAAAGCATCCTGCTACTAATACTGAAGCGGTGGAAGTGTTCATTGAGTGGCTTACTTCCGATAAGACACTTGACCTCATTGAGGAATATGGAAAAGACAAATATGGCGAAGGATTGTTCTTGATAAACTTCGTAAAATGATGAAAGAATGGTGAACCATAGTTGATAGGCATAACTAAGGGACTAGGTGAAGCGTGGAACTTAATAGCTGCATTTGATGAGGAGCTGTACGGGATTATTGGGCTTACTCTCGTCATGACTTTGTCAAGCACTCTATTTTCCACAATCATTGGAGTTCCTTTAGGTATGCTTGTCGGTACTACTGAATTCAGGATGAAGAGATTCATCACAAGAGCGCTCAATGCCCTGATGGGCCTTCCGCCTGTTGTGGCGGGTCTCTTCGTCTATCTTTTGCTGACTAGGACCGGTCCTTTCGGGACTTTCAAGCTTCTTTACAGCCTTACCGCAATGGTGATAGCGCAGGTAATGATAGTTACTCCGATAATAGCAAGCCTTACGATTTCCGGCATCCGCCTCAAGGTTGTTCCGATAAGGGAGACCTGCAGGGGTCTGGGGCTTGGCGGGGGCAAGACAGCCCTCCTCATGCTTTATGAGTGCCGCTATCCTGTCCTGTCAGCTGTGGCCGCAGGATACGGAAGGGCAATTGCCGAGGTAGGCGCGATAATGCTTGTCGGTGGCAACATACAGTTCAAGACAAGGGTCATGACAACTGCCATACTGCTTGAAACAGGCAAGGGAAATTATGGAATGGCTTTAGCACTGGGTCTGGTGCTTCTCCTCATAGCATTTGCTGTAAATTGGGGTATTAGCCTGATTCAGGAGAGGAGGACAAATGAAGATAGAAGTCAGGAAAGCTAGAAGGCATAGGAATGGCAGGACAATACTGGATGCTGAAGGTCTGGTCATTGAAAGCGGAACAATTGCAGCTGTGATCGGTCTCAATGGTGCTGGCAAGACAACACTACTGAGAGCGGTCTCAGGACTTGAGAGCGAGGCAGGGGACGATATACTTTATGACGATGAAACGCAGATCCCTCATGACAGGATTGCACATCTGACCCAAAGCTCATACCTCTTCGACATGACTGTAAGAGGAAATGTGCTTCTCGGACTGCGTGGCAAGGGATTTTCGGAAACGGAAATGGATGCCATGGCAGTTGACGCACTTAAGCGTGTAGGCATGGAAGCCTTCATAGACAAGAAGGCGAGGACATTGTCGGGAGGGGAAGCTCAGAGAGTTACCCTTGCGAGGACACTGGTCATGAAGAAGGACCTGCTGGTGCTTGACGAGCCCTCCTCAGCAACTGACATACAGGGTGCGGAGCTCATGGAGGACCTGATACAAAGCGTCAACAAAGAAAACGGCACTACCGTCATAATGACCACACATAATCCATCACAGGCTCTGAGGCTTGCAGACATGATCGTGTTCATGAGCGGAGGCAGGGTACTTGAATGGGGGCACCCCGCAAAGCTTCTCAAGGATCCGCAGAATGAAGAGACTATGAAGTATTTCAGGAATTGGAGAATAGACGATGTTTGAAGTAAAAAGCGTAAAAGAGACCTTTGGGATAATATATGACAATTTCAGGGACATTGATCCCGGAAGTGAGCGTGTCTCCATACTAGATGCGCTGGGAAGGCTGCTTAATGAGGACCTGCTATCAGATAGTGACATACCTGCCTTTCACAGGTCGTCTGTAGACGGGTATGCGGTGAAGGCAAAGGATACCTTCGGCGCAAGCGAATCCATGCCATGCCAGCTGAATATAGTCGGAGAAGTGAAGATGGGTGAAAAGCCAAGTTTTGCGATAAAATCCGATACTGCTGCCTACATACCGACAGGGGGAGAGTTGCCTGAGGGTGCTGATGCCGTGGTAATGGTGGAATATACTGAGGATTTCGGGGACGGCGACATATTCATCAACAAACCTGCAGCTCCAGGCAACGGACTGGTATACAGAGGTGATGATGTCAGGAAGGGCAGCGTGGTTCTTAGAAAGGGACAGAAGATAAGGAGCCAGGACATCGGGATGATGGCTGCCTTGGGATATGTGGAGGTTCTGGTAAGGAAGAAGCTAAGGATTGGGATAATCTCAACTGGTGATGAGGTTGTTCCTATAGGATCAGCTCCTGAAGGCGCACAGGTAAGGGACATCAACAGCTATGCGGTTTATGCGTCGGCACTTAAGATGGGGCTTGAGCCAGTCATGTTCGGAATCGTCAGGGATGGATTTGATGAGATACATGAGACCGTAAGAGATGCAATGGAGAAATGCGACATCGTAGTCATTTCAGGAGGCAGCTCCATGGGTACAAAGGATGTTACGGTTAAGGTCATAGATTCACTTGGAGAGCCAGGGGTTCTGGTTCACGGTATCGCTGTGAAGCCAGGAAAGCCGACAATACTCGGAAAGGTCGGAACAAAAGCTGTGATAGGATTGCCGGGACATCCTGCTTCAGCCTATGTAATATTCAATGTCTTCGTAAGAAGGCTGATTGAGGTCATGGAAGGAAGAACAGGAAGTCTTGAGGAATCGGTAAGGGCTGAAATGGATACGAACTATCCTTCCAACCAGGGAAGAGAGGAGTATCTTTCCGTAACACTTTATGAGAAGGACGGTAAGGCGTACGCAAGCCCTGTCTTCGGAAAGTCAGGGATGATCTCCACGCTGACGACTTCGCACGGATACATACATATAAGCAGAGGAAGCGAAGGTGTCTCAAGAGGTCAGATGGTTGACGTTATGGTATTTTAGGAGGGCTTTGTATGAATTACTCTTATCTTGAAAACAAGGAGCTGAATGAGGCTCTTAAGTACTACAGGTCAAAGCTTAAGATGGGGGATTTCTGTCTGGAGTCTGAGGTTGTAGATGTCCCTTCTGCGCTTGACAGGATAACAAGCAGGGCCGTATATGCCAGGATTTCTTCTCCACACTACAACGCCAGCGCGATGGATGGAATTGCGGTTAATGCACATGACACCTTCGGAGCTACCGACACCACTCCTGTAATCCTTAAGAAGGGTGAAGGCTACGAGGTGGTGGATACCGGTGATCCCCTGCCTGAAGGACGTGATGCTGTCATAATGGTAGAGGATGTCATTGATATCGATGAGGATACCGTAAAGATAATTGCAGCTGCAGCACCCTGGCAGCATATCAGGCAGGTCGGAGAAGACCTTTGTCAGGATGAGATGGTCGTTCCTTCGAATACAAGGATAGAGCCTTCGACAATGGGCGCGATGCTCGCAGGCGGAATATCACAGGTCGAAGTCTGGAAGCTTCCGAGGGTTGGAATAATCCCTACTGGAGATGAGATAGTTGCCCCTAAGGATAATCCTCTTCCGGGTGAGATACTTGAATTCAACTCAACAATATTCTCAGCCATGGTAAGAAGATGGGGAGGAATCCCAATAACATACCCAATCGTTCCCGACAAGTATGAGCTGATCAAGGGGTCATTGGAGAAAGCTGTCTCCGAGTGCGACATTGTGATCCTTAACGCCGGTTCCTCTGCCGGAAGGGATGACTACTCATCAATGGCCATCGGTGAGCTTGGTGAAGTTCATGTGCATGGAATAGCAATCAAGCCTGGAAAGCCGACCATACTTGGAACCGTGAATGGAAAACCTGTAATAGGTGTTCCGGGATATCCGGTATCGGGGATAATAGTGCTCGAGAAGATAGTAAAGGAGATTCTTGAATCTGTAATAAAATCTCCGTTAAGGGCATATCCTAAAGTAAAGGCAGTACTGTCGAGAAGGCTCATGTCCACTCTCAAGTATGAGGAGTACGTGAGAATGAAGCTTGGAAGAGTCGGTGGAAAGCTTATTGCAACACCTCTTAACAGAGGTGCCGGGGTAGTATCCTCCTTCGTCAAGGCTGATGCGCTTCTGACCGTACCTATGAATACCGAGGGGATCGAGGCGGGAGTGGAGATCGAGCTTGAGCTGCTGAAGACGGACAAGGAAATAGACAATACGCTGGTAGTTACAGGAAGCCATGATCCGCTTATCGATGTGGCATTCGACCTTCTCAGGAGGAACAATCCCGAGAGGTATGTAAGCTCATCGCATGTCGGCAGCATGGGTGGAATAATGGCGATAAAGCGTGGAGAGGCTCATGTGGCAGGAATTCACCTCCTTGATGAAGAAACAGGAGAATATAACAAAGCCTATATCGACAAGTATCTTAAGGGCCAGGATATCGTAAGGATACGCGGTGTGAGAAGAAGCCAGGGACTTATGATTGCAAAGGGGAATCCACTCGGACTGAAAGGGGTGGAGGACCTGGCCAGGGACGGCCTGAGGTATGTCAACAGGCAGAAGGGCTCCGGAACAAGGATACTTCTGGATTACCTTCTGAAGCAGAAGGGCGTCGACAGGGAGAAAATCTATGGCTACGACAGGGAGGAGCTTACTCACATGTCGGTAGCCATCCAGGTAGCAACCGGCAGTGCAGACTGCGGAATGGGTATTTATTCTGCGGCGAAGATCTACGGGCTGGACTTCATACCGATATGCGATGAGGAGTATGACTTCATAGCTCCTGCTGAATATATTGATTCAACCTTAATAATGGACTTCCTTGGGATCATAAGGTCAGAGGAATTCAGGGAAAAGCTGATGGAGCTTGGTGGATACAGCACCGAAGGATGCGGGACCATCCTTTGAAGGGGGAAATAGAATGATAGACCAGTATGGGAGATCCATAGAATACTTAAGGATATCTGTAACGGAGAACTGCAACCTGAAGTGCATTTACTGCAATCCTGACGGAAAGCTTTTATGCGACAAGGGTTCTAACTACCTTTCACCTGTTGAGATCGAGAAGATCGTGAAGGCGATGGCGAAAGTTGGCATAAAGAAGGTCAGGATAACAGGAGGGGAGCCTCTCGTAAGACCCGATGTATGTGAGATCATAGAGCGGATAGCAAAGATTCCGGGAATTGAAGATATTTCCATGACTACAAACGGAATAAATCTTGACACCATGGCTGAAAAGCTAAAGGAAGCAGGACTGAACAGGCTGAACATCAGCCTCGATACTCTAAAGGCTGACAAGTTCAGCTATATCACAGGAGGAGGGGATATCACGAGGACTCTCAAGGGTATAGACAAGGCTCTTGAACTCGGACTTACCCCTGTGAAGCTGAACACGGTTCTAATCAAGGATATCAATGACGATGAGATTGACGACCTGATTGCTCTTGCAAAGGACAAGCCGATCGAGGTTAGGTTCATCGAGCTAATGCCGATAGGCTTCTATGGGGAAAAGAACAAGGA
The DNA here is from genome assembly GCA_002428415.1 of Clostridiaceae bacterium UBA6110. Lineage (GTDB taxonomy): Bacteria > Bacillota > Clostridia > Clostridiales > Clostridiaceae > Youngiibacter. The sequence goes on along the minus strand of DIWI01000056.1, from coordinate 10,321 downwards.
CAAGATAATGTACAGCGATGAAGTGATAGAGGCAAGGCCACACCTCAAATTCCTTAAGAAAACAGACAAGGGTGCTCCTGCCACCTATTATGGTATCGACGGATATCTTGGAAAGGTCGGATTCATATCTCCCATGAGCCACAAGTTCTGCGGAGACTGCAACAGGATAAGGCTCACATCTGACGGGAAAATAAGGCCATGCCTTGGACACAATGGTGAAATAGACATCAGGGGATTCCTGGATATGACTGCCGAGGAGTTCGATGATAAGATCAAGGAGATAATATACAGCAAGCCAAGAGGCCATAATTTCGAGGAAGGCTTCTCGTCATCAAGAAAAATGAGCATGATAGGAGGCTGACAATGGAACTTAGCCATGTAGATGAAAAGGGTAATGCGAGGATGGTGGATGTTTCCGGCAAGGAGCATACGGTAAGGGAAGCGGTGGCTTCAGGAAGAGTCCTCATGGACAGGAAAACGCTTGACCTTGTAGTAAGCAACGGGCTGCCAAAGGGTGATGTGCTTTCTACAGCAAGGATTGCCGGTATAATGGCGGCAAAGGATACCTACAGACTAATACCAATGTGCCATAACCTGCCTCTTGATGGAGTAACTATTGAGCTTTATCCAGATTTGGAGAGATGCTCCATAGAAATCAGGGCAACTGTCAAATGCGTGTGGAAGACCGGGGTCGAGATGGAAGCTCTGACTGCTGCGTCAGTCGCATGCCTGACAGTATTTGACATGTGCAAGGCTGTTGATAAAAGGATGGTAATCGAGGACATCAAGGTTCTTAGAAAAACCGGCGGGAAATCCGGTACGTTTGAAAGATAGGGGGAAGACAGATGGCAAGGGTAGTAGCTGTAAACATCAGTGACAGGAAGGGTGTAATCAAGACTCCGGTTGAAATGGGGGAATTTCAGACAGACCTTGGTCTAAAGGGTGATGCCCACAGCGGAAACTGGCACAGGCAGGTTAGCCTTCTTGCACAGGAGAGCATAGACAAAATGAGCGCAAAGGGGATTCTGGAGCTTACATCAGGAAAGTTCGCTGAGAATCTCACTACGGAGGGTATTGAGCTTTTTACTCTCCCGGTTGGTACAAAGATGGAAATCGGAGAGGTCCTCATGGAGGTAACCCAGATAGGCAAGGAATGTCACAGGGGATGCCAGATAATGAAGATGGTGGGAGACTGCATAATGCCTCGTGAAGGCATATTCACCAAGATTCTCAGGAACGGTGTCATAAGACCCGGCGATGAAATCAGGCTTATAGCAAGATAGCTAGAAGGGGAATACGATGGACGGGAGATATGAGCGCAACATAGGAATGCTTTCAATTGAAGAGATGGAGAAGGTCAGGGTGAGCAGTGTCTGTGTAATCGGATGCGGAGGCCTTGGAGGATATATCATCGAGCTGCTGGCTAGGCTTGGAGTTGGAAAAATTACTGCAGTTGACGGTGATGTCTTTGATGAGACTAACCTCAACAGGCAGCTGCTGTCATATCCGGGAAACATCGGAACAGGGAAGGCAANNCATATTCCTTGATGAGTCAAATGCAACCGGAATAATCCATGGCCATGATGTAGTCATCGATGCTCTGGACAGCATAGGCGCAAGGCTGATACTTCAGGAAGCCTGCAGGAAGGAAGGCCTGCCTATGGTTCATGGAGCCATAGCAGGATGGTATGGACAGGTTTCGACAATTCTCCCTGGGGATGACACTTTAAAGCTCCTCTATCCTGACAATGCGAAAAATAGCAAGGGTATAGAGAAGCAGCTTGGAAATCCATCCTTCACACCGGCACTAGTGGCTTCTATTGAATCAGGTGAGGTCTTGAAGGTCATTATCGGAAGAGGAAATCTCCTGACAAACAGGATACTCAGGATTGACCTGCTTGAGCAGGAATATGACATAATCCAGATAAAATAGAAATAGCAGGAAGCTCATATGGGCTTCCTGCTATTTCTTATCTCTCCTGGAAAAGCTCAACAAGCTCACCGTCTGGTCCCTTGAAGAAGGCAACAGTTATTGGTTTAGGCGGTTCGCTAGGGAGAACCAGGTCCTTAGGCTCCATGGTTATTGTCATCCCGGAAGCTCTGACCCTTTCAAGCACTGTCCTGGTGTCTGCAGCCCTGAGAGCAATATGCAGCTCTGCCCAGTCCGGCTTCTCTTCAGGGGTTCCGCCTGAGAACAGCTCAAGGCAAGCACCATCTCCGGAATCAAGCATGATGCATGACCTGTTTCCTGAGTTGAACTCTGTTACCTTTTTGAATCCGAGCACTTTAGTATAGAAGGTCTCGGATTTCTTGATGTCATAAGCATTAATTGAAATATGGTGGAATCCTCCACCTCCGAGTATCTCGTTAGTTCCCAAAGCTATCATCTCCTTCGCAATAAATCCAGAATAACAAGTAGGGGCTGATTAAAAAGATTCCCTGAAATTCGAAAGGAGGTCTTTATAAAATAAGACCCCCTGCCAGTTTTTGTACTACCAGATAAGCATCACTATAACGATAAGTATTAGTGTTGCAGCCAGTGAGACAATTCCGAAATGCCTGAGCTGTTTCGGATTGGCCATTTTCAGTATGTTAACGTTCTTTCTGTTTGCTGGCCTCTGCTCGTAGAGCTTCCAGAAAGCCAGGCCTGAAAAGCCGACTCCCATGAGTACTCCGATGAGAAGCAGGTTCCTTATAAGTGTTATTGTATCCATGAGGTGCTCCTTTAAATTGTTCTACACTGGATATGATACCACTTAAGAGGATGAAGGTCACTAAATCCTGTAGAAAATATTACAGGTCGTCTGCTCCGAAGGTATCCGAACCGGAGAGGTCTCCAAGCTCATACCCCTTGGTAAACCATTTGACCCTCTGTTCAGAGGTTCCATGGGTGAAGCTGTCGGGGACCGTATAGCCCATGGTCTGCTTCTGGAGCGTGTCATCCCCTATTGCGTTTGCAGCCTTAAGGGCTTCCTCGATGTCTCCCTCTTCAAGGTATCCCTTGCCCTGAACATGCTTTGCCCACACGCCGGCAAGATAGTCAGCCTGCAGCTCAAGCCTCACTGAGTACTCATTGTATTCGGTCTGGCTTACCTGCTGCCTTATCCTTTCCATCTCATCAAGTATTCCAGTCAGGTTCTGGATATGGTGACCGACCTCGTGGGCGATGACATAAGCCATTGCGAAGTCACCCGGTACCTTGTACTTGGTGCGAAGGTCCTTGTAAAACGTAAGGTCCATGTATACGGTCTGGTCGGTGGGGCAGTAGAAGGGGCCTGTTGACCCTCCGGCTACACCGCATGCCGACTGGATGCTTCCTGAATATATCATCATCTTGGGCTGAACATATTCTCTTCCGCTTGCCTTGAAGATGTCACCCCAGACAACTTCGGTATCGGCCAGCACTACTGAGAAGAAATCCGCCATCTCCTCTTCCTCTGCGGTCCACTGGATTGTCGGGGATGTCCCCGGATCAATAGCTGAGTTCTGGAATAGTGAACCCAGGTCACCGCCTCCAAGCAGCGTTATTATAAGAAGAAGGATCATGCCGATCCCGCCTCCGGCCGCTATTTTACCTCCAGTACCACCTCCGCTGCTTCTTCCCACATTGCTGCTTCCTGCTCTGTCTCTCCATTTCATATGAATGCCCTCCTTTCAGAGATTTCCTTCATTTAATAGCATTGCTGCTGTCCCTGTGATTAGATTATAGCAAGTAGGTGGCACTGCACTTGTAAACAGGGGGTATCCTTTTTGTAACAGGCATATGAATACGCGCTTTTTCATTCATGGTTAATAGTCGAAATTGAGCGCCAATTAACGGATTTTGCGATTTTGTGTTTCATGCGAAAGATAATATAGATGGCTTGCTATTATGTTCGTATATTCCCGGATGAAATAACTGGTATTCAAGAAAAAATTTGCGCAAGCCTGTATGTGTTATTGAAATAACGGCATAGATGCAGTATAATTTTGAAATGATTCCATGGTAATTTGGAAAATACCATCCTGTTTTTTAAAAAATGCAGGATTGAAAAAGTAAAACTTCATTTATTTAGGATATTTTGGGGAGGAAAAGACATGAACAAATTCAAAAGGGTCCTGGTTGCAAACCGCGGAGAAATCGCGATAAGGGTATTTAGGGCATGCAATGAGCTGGGGATAAGGACAGTTGCTATCTACTCGAATGAGGACAAGTACTCGCTTTTCAGGACAAAGGCTGATGAATCCTATCTTATCGGTGAGGGTAAGGGGCCTGTTGACGCATATCTCAATATCGAGGAAATCATAAGCCTTGCCCTGAAGAAGGGCGTTGATGCCATTCATCCAGGCTATGGCTTCCTTTCAGAGAATCCTGAATTTGCGAAGAGATGCGCAGAAGAGGGGATTGAATTCATCGGACCTACATGGGAGATGATGGACAGCCTTGGTGACAAGATCAAGTCTAAGATCGTCGCGAGAAAGGTTGGGGTTGCGACCATTCCCGGCTACGAGAAGGATGTAAAGTCAGTAGAGGAAGCAGTACTGCATGCCGGCGAAATCGGATATCCACTTATGCTGAAGGCTGCTGCAGGCGGTGGCGGAAGAGGCATGAGGATAGTCTGGAAGGAATCCGAGCTTCAGAACGCCTTTACAAGCGCAAAGAATGAAGCTAGGAAGGCATTCGGAATTGACCATATCTTCATGGAGAAGTACCTGGAAAAGCCGAAGCACATTGAGGTTCAGGTGCTTGGGGACAAGTACGGCAATATTGTCCATATGTTTGAGAGGGACTGTTCCATTCAGAGAAGACATCAGAAGGTAGTGGAGTTCACTCCTGCCTTTTCAGTACCTCAGGAAACCAGGGACAGGATATATGAGGATGCACTGAAGCTTGCCAATGCTGTCAAGTACAGGAGTGCAGGAACGCTTGAGTTCCTTGTGGATGGCGCGGGAAATCATTACTTCATAGAGATGAATCCGAGGATACAGGTTGAGCACACTGTCACTGAAATGGTTACAGGCATAGACATTGTCCAGGCACAGATCCTTGTTGCGGAGGGTTTTGCCCTTGATTCACCTGAGATAAACATAAAGTCGCAGTCCGATGTGAAGCTTAACGGTTTCTCTATCCAGTGCAGAATTACTACAGAAGACCCATCTCTGAATTTTGCTCCTGACACCGGAAAGATAGAGTCCTACAGGACAGGCTCCGGATTCGGAATAAGGCTGGATGGAGGAAACGGATTTACCGGTGCTGAAATCAGTCCTTATTACGACAGCCTTCTGGTCAAGAACATTTCATGGTCAAGGACTTTCCAGGATGCCATAAGGAAGTCGGTAAGGTCAATAACTGAGATGCACATAACAGGTGTCAAGACGAATATTGACTTTTTGATAAATGTGCTTAACAATCCCATTTTCCTCGCTGGAGAATGCCATACGGGCTTCATCGAAGAAAATCCTGACCTGATCTCATCGGCGACAAGAGGCGATGAGGAAGGAAAGGTTCTGAGGTTCATAGGAAATATCGTAGTCAACGAGACCATGGGAGTAAAGAAGGCATATGATGTGCCAAAGGTTCCTAAGGTAGAGTATGTAAGAGCCGAGGATTTGAGAGGTACCAAGCAGATACTTGATACCAGGGGACCGGACGGCCTTGTCAGGTGGATAAAGGAGCAGGATAAGGTTCTGCTGACAGACACCACAATGAGGGACGCTCATCAGTCGCTGATGGCTACAAGGGTAAGGACGAAGGACATGATAAAGGTCGCGAATGCGGTCTCGGTATACGGAAAGGACCTTTTCTCCATAGAGATGTGGGGAGGAGCAACCTTCGACGTAGCATACAGGTTCCTTAACGAATCGCCGTGGTCAAGGCTTGAGGAGCTGAGGAGAAGGATACCGAACATACTGTTCCAGATGCTCCTGAGAGGTGCCAATGCCGTAGGATACAAGAACTATCCAGACAATGTCATTAAGGCCTTCATAAAGGAGTCTGCGAAGTCAGGGGTGGATGTATTCAGGATATTCGACTCACTAAACGAGCTTCGAGGAATGCAGCTGTCTATTGATGAGGTAGTGAAGAACGGCAAGGTTGCAGAGGCTGCCATATGCTATACGGGAGACATACTTGACAGCAGGAAGGAAAAATACAATCTCAAGTACTATATCGACCTTGCAAAGGACATCGAAAAGGCAGGAGCTCATATACTTGCAATCAAGGACATGTCAGCGCTTCTCAAGCCTCATGCGGCGTTCAAGCTCGTAACAGAGCTCAAGAACGAGATAGGAATTCCAATACATCTTCATACTCATGACACCACAGGAAACGGAGTTGCGACAGTCCTCATGGCTGTTGAAGCCGGAGTTGACATAGTCGATACGGCATTCAACAGTATGTCAGGACTTACAAGCCAGCCAGCCCTGAACTCAGTTGCCGCTGCACTAAAGAACACCAAGAGGGATACTGGCATCGACCTTAAGGGCATTCAGAAGATATCCGATTACTGGGAAGCTGTGAGGCCTGTATATGGGAAGTATGAGTCAGGTCTGAAATCCGGCTCTGCCGAGATATATAAGTATGAGATTCCTGGCGGCCAGTATTCGAACCTAAAGCCGCAGGTGGAAAGCTTCGGATTAGGCCATAAATTCACTGACATCAAGGAGATGTTCAAGACTGTCAACGACATGCTCGGTGACATAGTCAAGGTCACACCTTCATCAAAGGCGGTTGGCGATTTTGCCATATTCATGGTCCAGAACGGGCTTACACCTGAAAACATCTACGAGAAGGCTGCCACTATGGCATTCCCTGACTCGGTGGTTTCCTACTTCAAGGGAATGATGGGGCAGCCTATGGGCGGATTCCCTGAAAGGCTCCAGAAGCTGGTCCTCAAGGGGGAGGAGCCGATAACCTGCAGGCCGGGTGAGCTGCTTGCACCACTTGACTTTGATGCTATAAGCAAAAAGCTATCAACCAAGTACAGGATTGAGCCGACAATGAAGGATATACTGAGCTACGCCCTTTATCCTGAAGTGTTTGAAGGCTACCTTAAGTTCAGGTCCCAGTATGGTGACCTTGGCAGAATAGGCAGCGATGTCTTCTTCCACGGATTATCTGAAGGTGAGACCATCGAGGCTGAGGTTGCTGAAGGAAAGGCGCTTATGATTAAGCTTCTGACAATCGGCAAGCCGGATCAGGAAGGAAACAGGACTCTCGTGTTCGAGGTAAACAGGAACAGGCGTGAGATAAAGATCAAGGACAAGAACAGCACCATGAGGGATTCCAAGAACGGAGAATTCACAGCTGTAGAGATGGCTGACCCTGACAACATAAACGAGATAGGGTCACCAATACCTGGAACAGTGATTTCAGTGTTGGTCAAGGAAGGCGAGCAGGTTGCTGAAAACCAGGCGATTGTCGTAGTCGAGGCCATGAAGATGGAGACGAGGATTACCAGCCCTAAGGCAGGCACAATAGCGACAGTTAACGTATCTGTCGGGCAGCAGGTAAAGTCAGGAGAGCTGCTCATAGTCATAAAATAGTCTGATGCAAATTGAAGAGACAGACACTGGCTTTTGGCCGTGTGCCTGTCTCTTTTTGTCTCTTCACTTATTTTCTGTAGTCAGGCACCCATCTTGATGGGTCTACCTCCATGAATTGGGATCTTTGGAACTTGTCCTTCATGGAATAAGGAACCGTACAGTCGAAAATCGTCTTGCAGGAGATTCCCTTATCCTTGATAAGAGGGCTGTATTCCGGACTCTGGGAGGGATCCAGAGGATGGCACCTGACACCCGGGATGAAGGTTGTGTCTACATTGCCCTGGTATCTTGTATTGAGTGCCCAAAGCACGTCGTTTGAATCAAATATATCCACGTCCTCGTCCACCAGTATTACATGCTTAAGCTCGGAAAATGCCGAGAAAGCAAGCAGCGCTGCCTGGCCCTGGCGACCTTCGTCACTTGGCTGGCTCTTCTTGAACTGCATCACAGCCATATATTTGCCGCCTCCTGATGAGTGGGCATAGACATTCAGGAGCCTTCCAGGCATTGCCTTCTCGACCATCTGTAGTATGCTTGCCTCGGTAGGTATTCCTGCCATGCTGACATGTTCTTCGCTCGGACCTATTACTGTCTGCATGATCGGATTAATCCTGTGAGTCACAGCCTTGACCTTGATTATTGGGAGCGATTTGTTGGCTCCACCGGTATAACCCGGGAATTCTGGCATTGCCTTGCCGGTTCCGGTGTTCTGGTCCTCCTCCACCCTGATGCCAGGAAGGAGCTCTCCCTCTACTACATATTCTGCATTTGCGATTGCCCGCTCGTTTATTGTCATGCACTTGACGAGTTCCACCGCCTGGCCTCTTATGGCTCCCGCTATACTAAGCTCGTCAAAGCCGATTGGAGTTGTAGGTGGCTCAAAGCAGGCTGCGATCTCTATTGCAGGGTCAACTCCAATGCTGATTGATATCGGCAGTGGCTTCGAAAGCATCTCTGCCTTTTGTCTGAAAACCTCAAGATGCCTTGCTCCGGGAACGAAATACATGGAAATCTCATCCTTTGACTGCAGGCACAGCCTATGGATGGTCACATCGGATTCCCCCGTCTCAGGATCCGATGCATAGCACATCCCCATTGTGATGTACGGGCCGGCATCTTCAGGAGTATTTGTTGGAGCCGGTATCAGCTTCCTGATGTCAAAGCCCTCCTCGTGGGAGTAGTGGACTACCTCCTGGCATGGTGCAGCATCATGCTGAACAACTATCGGGTCGATTGGTTTTTTGACCGCATCATTGAGAAGGAAGCCAAGCCTTTCGGGCTTGCAGTCCAGCATTATTCCGACTCTTTCCCTGCTGGAAAGGAGTCCGATAAGAGTCCTTGAATCCTCGTGGCCGATGACTTTGTTGAAGATCATTGCGGGACCTATCCTTGTAGGCCTCATGACGGTACCTCCGGCTCCTATGTATCTGTATACACCTGCCAGCTCTGCATTTGGGTCTACGGGGACATCTGTTTCGATCAGCTGTCCAGGCACGCTTTTTAGAAGCTCAAGTGCTGAACGCAGATCATTGGCTGCTTTTTTTTCATTTGACATTTTAATGCACCTCTCTTTATTTGAATTCAGTCTAAGGTGTATATCAGCAATACAGTCAAGGATTTTTTTAGCAGGGTAATCTTATCGAAAAAAAAGCAGCCTCTGAAGCTTCAGTGGCTGCTCTGTATCATTTTATCCTTATCTGCAGCTGACAGTAGTCTACATTCCTGTCGGCGCCATAAAACGTTGTATCAAGAAGGCAGAGGTCAAGGATGTCTCCGCTCATCTCATATCCAGAGTCATTGATATGCTCAAGGAGCCTTAGGAGAGGATCCTTCTCGTAGGGCATGGCATTTTTGTTCATGCAGATATATTTACCTGACTCAAATAAGATTTTGCTGTCTATTTCTTCCTTGTAATAAGGCAGGAATGCGATTACGCCAGCTCCCTTGAACCATTCTTCATCATTGATGCTTCCCCTTCTGATCATCGTACCGAAGCCGTCTGAGGACAGCATGTCATGCTTCCATAGTATCTTCCAGGCCTTCATCAGAGTGACATGGAGCTCCTTTCTGCATATGGGGTTCTCGAAAGGAACGAAAACGGCATATCTTTCAGGAAATTCAATGATTGCAGGATTATCCAGGTCTTCCTTGTACCTGCTCATGTTGCTGTAGAAGTCGAGCCTGTGGCTGATGAACTCTCTGGTCAGGGTGAGCCTGGCTATTTCCCTGTCAAGTGCTTCCTTCTGGCTTTTGAGGAGGTTTGATGCTGAATCCAGGCTCCTGCTTCCTATATGATTCCTGATTTCGTCCAGAGGTATGCCAACATTCTTCAGGTAACAGATTTCTCGAAGGACAGGAATCTGAAGGGTGTCGTAAGCCCTGTATCCGTTGCTTTCTGTGTGGTCTGGCTTGAACAGACCTATTTTATCGTAATAGATCAGGGTTTGGCGTGTTATGTTATGTAGCTCTGCCATATCACTTATCGAAAGGTATTCGCTCATAGGTACCCCCATGGTTATCGGCGTAAAGAAGGATATATTCAGTCATGATTTTAGCATATTTTCCGAAGGAATTCTTGAAATTCGCAGCTAAATCCAATTTCAGGAATGTCCATCCAATGGATTATTGAGTAATTTATGCTGTAAGATCCATAACAATGCCAGTTTAAAAAACTATTGACGTAAAAAAAACTATCCATTATAATTACAATGTTGTTAACGCATGCATGTTTTTTTGCAATTGCAATGTGTTGATGTGATATGGAGAGGTGGTCGAGTGGTCGAAGGCGCACGCCTGG